>NZ_JBAWKD010000003.1:599105-691845 GCF_037095735.1 Frigidibacter sp. MR17.14
CGCGGCCGCGGCGCCGCGGCCGGGGCAAGCAGGGGATCGCTGGTCAGGTCGTCGGGCACGGGGCGGGTTCCTTGCAGGCGGAGGTCAAGGCTAGGCCAGCACCGGCCCGGATGCAACGCGCGGACGCGCACAGGCTGCTTCACTTGGGGGCGTCGCGAGGGGGCGTCGCGGGAGGGGACACGTGCGGAAGGACCGCCACGGGCGGTCGGTGCGGTTGGACCGGCGCGCGGAACCGGCTTGGAGGACCGACGGGCGGGAAAAGCACAACGAACAGGCGCGCGGGACCGACCCGAGGGCCCTGCACGAGGGACAGAAGGCGGGTCCGGCCGGGGACTGGCCTGAGGGAACCGAGCGGCCAAGGCGCACGGGGGATCCGCCTCGGGGCGGGCATTCAGCAGGGCGGCGGATCGGCCCTGCCGAGGCAGCGCAGCGCCAGCGCGCGCAGCCCCGCCGCGGCGGGCGCCCCGGGGATCACCACGCCGCCGAGGCCAAACGCCTCTTGCGGGTGCGACAGCACGCGGCTGGTCCCGTCCGGGCCTGTGATCTGCACCCCGCCCCGCGCGAGAACCCCGGTCGCGCGACCGGGCAGGATGGCGATGGCGCTGCCCCCGAGCAACGCCTGCACCGGCGGCGCGCAGAAGCCGCCGATCGCCACCCCCGCACCGGTTCCCAGCGGCACGGCGGCACGGTCGCCGATCACCGCCACCGCCTCGACGCCGTCCGGCAGGTGGCCCGCGGTCCAGCCGAAGGCGATCGGCGCCTCGGGCCGGCCCGAGCAGCCGAGCCCGATCGCCTCGCCATCCGCCTGCACGAAGAAGATGCCCGGCCCGAGCACCGGGTGCTGCAGCTGTCGCCAGCCCGGGGCGGTGGAGGGCTGCGCGACGGATGGCGGCTGCGCCACGGGCAGCGACCGCTGCGCAGGGGGCGCGGCGCCTGCGGAACCGTCGTCGCACCGCGCAGCGACGCAAGCGTGATAGGCCGGGTCCGAGGCGCCCGCGCTGTTCGCGAGACAGGCCCAGACACAGCGCTGCGTCTCCATCGGGTCGGCCTGCGCGATGGCCGCGCCCCCGGCGCCAAGCGCCGCAACCACAGCCACAGGGATCATCACCGCCAACCACATACCGCCCCCACCCGCACCGGACACCTGCCGCTCAGGCTGCCCCGCCCGACCGTCAGCGCGCAAGCTTCGCATGGCAGCCGCCCTCTCCGCCCCTGTTGCAGGACCGCTTGGCGGAGCGCCCCACGTCGCCGATCAGAGCCCCAGCCCCCGCAGGATCATCCCGCGCACGCTGTCCTTGGCGGCCTGCCAGTCGGCATCCGACAGCGGCCCGCCGTTCAGCACCTCGATCTGGTGGCCGAAATCGGCGTAGTGCTGGGTCGCGGCCCAGATCATCCACATCAGGTGGCGCGGGTCGACCGGAGCCATCCGGCCTTCCGCGATCCAGCGCCGGATCACCGCCTGCCGGTCCTCTGTCCAGCTGCGCAACGTGGTCTCGAGATAGTCCTGCACCACCGGTGCGCCGTGCATCACCTCGGCCGCCCAGACCTTCGAGCCTGAAGGATGACGGCGCGAGATTTCCATCTTGGCGTCGATATAGGCGCCGATCCCGGCCGCCGGCCCCTCGGCCGCGTCGAAATGTTCGGCCGCTTCCAGCCAGATCAAGAAGATCCGCTCGACCACCCGGCGATAGAGCGCCTCCTTCGTCGGGAAGTAGTAATGCAGGTTGGCCTTCGGCAGGCCCGCCATCTCGGCGATCAGCTGCATGGTCGCGCCGCCGAAGCCCGCCTCGGCGAAGACCGTCTCGGCCGCGGCGAGGATCTGCGCCTCGATCTCGCGCCGGTTGGCCTCGCGCCTGCCAAGGGGCGCCGCGCTGTCGTCCATGCCGTCCCGTCCCCCCTCAGAGCGCCCCCACCGGCAACCGACGCTGGCCACCGGAGCTGACCACCGCACCTGACCACAGACGCTGGCGACCGAAGCGGCTTGACCGCTGCGGTGCCGCGTGTAGCGTGAAACCTGACCATACGGTCAGATGAGGATTCGCCGCAAGGCCGACCCCGGCGCCAAGATCGGGGCAGACCTCGGCAGGGAGATTTGCACATGTCTGCACCCGGAGAGAACCTCCGCATCGATTCCGCGCGGCTGTGGGACAGCCTGATGGAGATGGCGAAGATCGGTCCCGGCGTCGCGGGCGGCAACAACCGCCAGACCCTGACCGACGAGGATGCCGCCGGCCGCGCGCTGTTCCAGACGTGGTGCGAGGCCGCGGGCATGACCATGGGCACCGACGCGATGGGCACGATGTTCGCCACCCGCCCGGGCGAGGACCCGGCGGCGCTGCCGGTCTACATGGGCAGCCATCTGGACACCCAGCCGACGGGCGGCAAGTACGACGGGGTGCTGGGGGTTCTTGGCGCGCTAGAGGTCGTGCGGACGATGAACGACCTTGGCATCCGCACCCGGCATCCGATCGTGGTGACGAACTGGGCCAACGAGGAAGGCGCGCGTTTCGCCCCCGCCATGCTGGCCTCGGGCGTCTTCGCGGGCGTGCACACGCTGGACTACGCCTATTCCCGCAAGGATCTGGAGGGCAAGACCTTCGGGGCCGAGCTGGAGCGGATCGGCTGGAAGGGCGCGGAAGAGGTCGGCGCGCGGAAGATGCACGCCTATTACGAGCTGCATATCGAGCAGGGCCCGATCCTCGAGGCCGAAAAGAAGGACATCGGCGTCGTCACCCATTGCCAGGGGCTGTGGTGGCTGGAGTTCACCCTGACCGGGCGCGCGGCGCACACCGGCTCGACCCCGATGGACATGCGGGTGAACGCGGGGCTGGCGATGGCGCGGATCCTCGAGCTGGTGCAGCGGGTGGCGATGGATGCGCAGCCGGGCGCGGTGGGCGGCGTGGGGCAGATGCAGTTCCAGCCCAATTCGCGCAACGTGATCCCCGGCACCGTGGTCTTCACCGTCGACATCCGCTCGCCCGATCAGGACAAGCTCGACCGGATGCGCGCGCAGGTCGAAGAGGGCGCGGCGGTGATCTGCCGCAACCTCGGCGTCGAGATGGCGGTGGAGCCGGTCGGGCATTTCGACCCGGTCACCTTCGACCCCACGCTGGTGGGCAATGTCCGCGCCGCGGCCGAGCGGCTGGGGCTGAGCCACATGGACATCATCTCGGGCGCCGGCCACGACGCCTGCTGGGCCGCGAAGGCGGCGCCGGCGACGATGATCATGTGCCCCTGCGTCGACGGCATCTCGCACAACGAGGCCGAGGAGATCAGCCCGGAGTGGGCGGCGGCGGGGACGGACGTGCTGTTCCACGCGGTGATCGAGACGGCGGGTATCGTCGAGTGACCCTGCACACGGTCCTGACCTTCGCGCTGATGGCGGCCCTGCTGATCGTGACGCCGGGGCCGAACAACCTGCTGATCGCGCGCACCGTGCCGACCTCGGGCCGCGCGGCGGGCTTTGCCAACATCGCGGGCTTCATCACCGCCTTCGTCCTGCACGGCACGCTGGTGGTCTTCGGCCTGTCGGTGATCCTGCTGGCCTCGGCCACCGCCTTCTTCGTGCTGAAGATGCTGGGCGCGGCCTATCTGGCCTGGGTCGGGCTGAAAGCGCTGGCCGAGGCGCTGCGCGGCACCCGCCCACAGGCCGTCGCCCCCGCGCGGCGGCGGCGCACGCTGGGGCGCGCCTATGCCGAGGGGCTGATGACCAACGCCCTGAACCCCAAGGTCTCGATGTTCTACATCGCGGCCCTGCCCCAGTTCCTGCCGCCCGAGGCGATGACGCCCGCAAATGTCTACGCGCTGGTCCTGGTGCATTCCGCGCTGAACGCCACCTGGTTCACGCTGCTGATCCTGCTCTTCGCGCGTCTGGGCAGCGCCTTTGCCGGCGGCCGGTTGACCCGCTGGGTCAAGGGCGCCACCGGCCTCGTCTTCCTGGGCTTCGGCGCCAAGCTCGCCACCCTCAAACCGTGATCCCGAAGGAGCCTTCGCCCATGAGCACCGTCATCAAGAACGGCACCGTCGTCACCGCAGACCTCACCTACAAGGCCGACGTGCTGATCGAGGCCGGGCAGATCATCGAGATCGGCCGCGACCTGAAGGGCGACGAGGTGCTCGACGCCACCGGCTGCTACGTCATGCCCGGCGGGATCGACCCGCACACCCATCTGGAAATGCCCTTCATGGGCACCTATTCCGCCGACGATTTCGACTCTGGCACCCGCGCGGCGCTGGCGGGCGGCACCACGATGGTCGTCGACTTCGCCCTGCCCGCCCCTGGTCAGGGCCTGCTCGACGCGCTGAAGATGTGGGACAACAAGGCCGGCCGCGCGCATTGCGACTACAGCTTCCACATGGCCGTCACCTGGTGGGGCGAGCAGGTCTTCGACGAGATGAAGGCCGTGACCGAGCGCGGCATCAACACCTTCAAGCATTTCATGGCCTACAAGGGCAGCCTGATGGTGAACGACGACGAGATGTTCGCCTCGTTCCGCCGCTGCGCCGAGCTGGGGGCGATCCCGCTGGTGCATGCCGAGAACGGCGACATCGTCGCCGAGATGTCGGCGAAGCTTCTGGCCGAGGGCAACACCGGCCCCGAGGGTCACGCCTATTCCCGCCCCTCGGTCGTCGAGGGCGAGGCGACGAACCGCGCGATCATGATCGCCGACATGGCGGGCGTGCCACTGTATATCGTGCATGTCAGCTGCGAGGAGAGCCACGAGGCGATCCGCCGCGCCCGCATGCTGGGCAAGCGGGTCTGGGGCGAGCCGCTGGTCCAGCACCTGACGCTGGACGAGGCCGAGTATTTCAACCCCGACTGGGACCATGCCGCCCGCCGGGTGATGTCGCCGCCCTTCCGCAACAAGCTGCATCAGGACAGCCTCTGGGCGGGTCTGGCGAGCGGGTCGCTGTCCTGCGTCGCGACCGACCACTGCGCCTTCACCACCGCGCAGAAACGCTATGGCGTGGGCGACTTCACCAAGATCCCGAACGGCACCGGCGGGCTCGAGGACCGGCTGCCTATGCTGTGGACGGCCGGCGTGCGCACCGGGCGGCTGACGATGAACGAGTTCGTCGCCGTGACCTCGACCAACATCGCCAAGATCCTGAACGTCTATCCGAAGAAGGGCGCGGTGCTGGTCGGCGCCGATGCCGATCTGGTGGTCTGGGACCCCGAGGCGAAAAAGACGATCTCGGCCGGCAGCCAGCAGTCGGCGATCGACTACAACGTCTTCGAGGGCAAGGAGGTGACGGGCCTGCCGCGCTTCACCCTGTCGCGCGGGCATGTCGCGGTGACCGAAGGCAAGATGTCCAGCCGCGAGGGCCACGGCAAGTTCGTCGCCCGCCCGCCGAAGGGCGCGGTCAGCCAGGCGCTCTCGGCCTGGAAACAGGTCACCGCCCCCCGCCCGGTCGCCCGCGCGGGCATCCCGGCCAGCGGGGTCTGAGCGCGCATGACGCGGTCAGGGCACCAGCATCTCAAGCTCGGGCAGCAGGATGACGCTTTCCTGCTCGTTCGGGTCGGTGCGGGCGATGACCGCCACCGCGGGCTCGGGCCCGGGATTCATCGGCAGATGCGGCATGTCGGCGGGGATGTAGAGCAATTCGCCCGCCGACACCTCCATCCGGTGCTCGAGCCGCTCGCCCCAGTACATCACCGTGGCGCCCGAGATCGCGTAGATCGCGGTTTCATGCGTCGCATGCTTGTGGGCCTTGGCGCGCCCGCCGGGCGGGATCGTCAACAGGTGCATGCAAAGCCCCTGCGCCCCCATGCGCTCGCGCGACACGCCCTCGAGATAGGTGAAGCCCTGCTTGCCGTCATAGCTCCCCGACGGCCGGATCTTCTGACATGATCGCATGGCATAGCCCTCCCCGGCGCTGCTGCACGGGCCCATCCTGCGCCCGAAGCCGCCGGGGCGGAACAGAAAAGACCGAAGGACGACCACGGACATGACGAAGGTTGCGCTGATCACCGCCGGGGGTTCCGGCATGGGCGCGGCCGCGGCGAGACGGCTCGCGGCGGACGGTTACGCGGTGGGGGTGCTGTCCTCCTCGGGCAAGGGCGAGGCGCTGGGGACCGAGCTTGGCGGCTTCGGCGTCACCGGCTCGAACCTAGATCCGCAGGCGCTGGCGGGGCTGGTCGAGGGCGCGATGAGCCGCTGGGGCCGGATCGATGTGCTGGTCAACTCGGCCGGCCACGGGCCGAAGGGCCCGGTGCTCGAGCTGACCGACGACGACTGGCATCGCGGCATGGAAACCTACCTGATGAACGTCATCCGCCCGGTGCGGCTGGTGGTGCCGCAGATGGTGGCGCAGGGCGCGGGCGCGATCGTCAACATCTCGACCGCCTGGGCCTTCGAGCCCTCGGCGATGTTCCCGACCTCGGGCGTGTTCCGCGCGGGGCTGGCGGCCTTCACCAAGCTGGTGACCGACCGCTATGCGAAGGACGGGGTGAGGATGAACAACATCCTGCCCGGCTGGATCGACTCGCTGCCCGAGACCGAGGAACGTCGCGCGCAGGTGCCGATGGGCCGCTACGGATCGGAAGACGAGATCGCGGCGACGGTCGCCTTCCTCGTGTCCGAGGGCGCAGGCTACATCGCCGGGCAGAACCTGCGCGTCGATGGCGGGCTGATGAGGTCGGTGTGATGTTCCACGGTCTTTCCGCCTTCCCCGTCACCCCCGCGGATGCCGCGGGCCATGTCATGACCGAGCGGCTGGGCCGGCTGGTTTCGCGCTGCTGCGAAGCCGGCGTGCAGTCGGTGGGCGTGCTGGGCTCGACCGGCAGCTATGTCTACCTCTCGGGCCCCGAACGCGCGCGGGCGCTGGCCGCGGCGGTCGAAGCCGCCGGCGCGGTGCCGGTCATCGCCGGCGTCGGCGCCCTGCGCACCACGGACGTGCTGGAAAACGCCCGCGCCGCGGAAGCCGCGGGGGCCGCGGGGCTGCTTCTGGCCCCGGTGTCCTACCTGCCGCTGACCGAGGCCGAGGTCGAAACGCTGGTGCGCGACCTTGCCGGGGCGACCGGGCTGCCGATCTGTGTGTACAACAACCCCGGCACCACGCATTTCACCGTGTCGGACGAGCTGCTGGCGCGGCTTGCGCAGATCCGGGGCGTGGTCGCCGTGAAGAACCCCGCCCCCGCGGGCGGCGATTTCGCGGGCCATCTCGCCCGGTTGCGCCCCGCCCTGCCCGAAGGCTTCGCGCTGGGCTATTCCGGCGACATGACCATCGCCGGTGCGCTCGTGGCCGGCTGCGACGCCTGGTACTCGGTGCTGGGCGGCACCTTCCCGGCCATCTGCGCCGAGATGTGGGCCGCGCGGGCCGAGCCTGAACGCCTGGCCGCGCTCGACCGCCGCCTGGCGCCGGTCTGGGCCGCCTTCCGCAAGCATACGAGCTTCCGCTGCGTCCATGCCGCGGTCGAGGAGCTGGGGCTTGGCCCCGCGGTGCCGCCGCGGCCGATCCTGCCGCTGGAGGGCGCCGCGCGGGTCGAGGCTCTGGAGGCCTTCGCCGCCGCCGGGCTGGCAGAGGGCAGCCCCGCATGAGCGCGGTGATCGAGGCCAAGCGGCTGGGCCTGACGTTCCACACCGCCGACGGGCCGGTGCATGCGCTGAAGGACGTGGACCTGACGATCGAACGCGGCGAGTTCGTCAGCTTCATCGGCCCCTCGGGCTGCGGCAAGACCACCTTCCTGCGCTGCGTGGCGGCGCTCGAGCACCCGACCGAGGGCACGCTGAGCGTCAACGGCCTGAGCGCCGACGAGGCCCGCCGGGCCCGCAGCTATGGCTACGTCTTCCAGGCCGCGGGGCTTTACCCGTGGCGGACCATCGCCGGAAATGTTCGCTTGCCTCTGGAAATCATGGGGTTCCCAAAGGCGGAACGGGCCGAACGGGTTCGAAAAGTGTTGGAGCTGGTCGAGCTGTCGGGCTTTGGCGGCAAGTTCCCCTGGCAGCTGTCGGGGGGGATGCAGCAGCGCGCCTCGATCGCGCGGGCGCTGGCCTTCGACGCGGACATCCTGCTGATGGACGAGCCCTTCGGTGCGCTGGACGAGATCGTCCGCGACCGGCTGAACGAGGAGCTTCTGAAGCTTTGGGCGCGGACCGGCAAGACCATCGGCTTCGTCACCCATTCGATCCCCGAGGCGGTGTATCTCTCGACGAAGATCGTGGTGATGTCGCCGCGGCCCGGGCGGATCACCGATGTGATCGAAAGCACCCTGCCGCGCGAGCGCCCGCTCGAGATCCGCGACAGCCCGGAGTTCATCGCGATCGCGCACCGGGTGCGCGAGGGGCTGCGGGCGGGGCATGGCGATGCGGTCTGAGCCTGAGGAATGCGGGCCGAAGAGAGGGGGGCTGTCTGCCCCCCTCGCCCCCCGAGGATATTTGGACCAGTGCGAAAGGGGGAAGACATGCGCCATGTGATCCCCGTTCTGGTCGTCGTGGCGGCGCTCCTGACGGTCTGGTATGCGGGGGCGGTCTGGATGAACAGCGCCTGGACGCTGGACCAGGCGGCGCGCGAGGGGCGCGAGCTGACCGTCATCGACATCGTCAACGACACGATGATGCAGGAGCGACCGAAGCTGCCGGCACCGCACCAGGTGGGCACGGAGCTGTGGAAGACCGTGGTCGGGACCCGGGTGAGCTCTAAGCGCAGCCTCGTGTGGCATGGCTGGATCACGCTGTCGGCCACCGCGGTGGGCTTCGCGATCGGCACCGGCGCCGGGATGGCGCTGGCGGCGGGGATCGTGCATTCGCGGGCGATGGATCTGTCGGTGATGCCCTGGGCCGTCGCCAGCCAGACGATCCCGATCCTGGCCATCGCGCCGATGGTGATCGTGGTGCTGGCCTCGGTCGGGGTCACCGGGCTGCTGCCCAAGGCGGTGATCGCGGGCTGGCTGTCGTTCTTCCCGGTCGTCGTCGGCATGGTGAAGGGGCTGCGCGCCCCCGACCCGATACAGATGGACCAGATGAAAACCTGGAACGCCAGCCGGGCGCAGGTGTTCTGGAAGCTCAGGCTGCCGGCCTCGATGCCCTATCTCTTCGCCTCGCTGAAAGTCTCGGTCGCGGCGGCGCTGGTGGGCACGATCGTGGGCGAGCTGCCGGCGGGGGCGACCTCTGGCCTGGGGGCGCGGTTGCTGTCGGGCAGCTATTACGGGCAGACCGTGCAGATCTGGGCCGCGCTCTTTGCCGCGGCGATCCTGGCCGCGGCGCTGGTCGCCATCGTGGCGCTGATCGAGCGGATCGTGCTGGGCCGGATGGGGATGGCGCGATGATCTGGCTTCTTGCCGCGCTGATCTTCTGGGCAGGCGCCACCTGGGCCGCGGTGCGGCTGGCGAACGGACCGGCCGCGGCGACGAAGGCCGGGCGGCTGGCGGTCGCGGCGCTGTTCGGCGCGGTGATCCTTGTCCTGTGGGAGGGGATCGTGCGCGGGCTGGCCGTCAGCCCGGTGATCCTGCCGCCGCCCTCGGCCATCGCGCTGCGTTTCGCCGGGGCGCTGCCGACCCTTTGGGGCGATTTCGTGCAGACGATCCTGAAGGGCGCGCTTTCGGGCTGGGCGATCGGCTGCACGGCCGCGGTGCTGACCGCCATCGCCATCGACCGTTCGGACTTCCTCAAGCGCGGGCTCCTGCCGGTGGGCAACTTCATGGCCGCCCTTCCCATCGTCGGCATCGCGCCGATCCTGGTGATGTGGTTCGGCTTCGACTGGCAGTCGAAGGCCGCGGTCGTCGTGGTGATGGTGTTCTTCCCGGTGCTGGTGAACATGGTCGCGGGCCTTGCCGCCACCGACCGCATGCAACGTGACCTGATGGCCACCTACTCCGCCAGCTACGCGCAGGCGCTGTGGACCCTGCGCCTGCCCGCCGCTTTGCCCTTCCTGTTCAACGGCTTGAAGATCGCCTCGACGCTGGCGCTGATCGGCGCGATCGTGGCCGAGTTCTTCGGCTCGCCCACCCGCGGCATGGGC
This sequence comes from Frigidibacter sp. MR17.14, assembly GCF_037095735.1. NCBI lineage: Bacteria > Pseudomonadati > Pseudomonadota > Alphaproteobacteria > Rhodobacterales > Paracoccaceae > Frigidibacter > Frigidibacter sp. MR17.14. Next base: position 609,066 of record NZ_JBAWKD010000003.1, read on the forward strand.
TTCCGGATCTCGACCGAGGTCGGGCGGCTGGGTCTCGACATGGTCTGGGCCGAGATCTGGGTCGCGGCCCTTGCCGGCTCTGGCTTCTACGGACTTCTGGCGCTGGTCGAGCGCCGGCTCACCTTCTGGCATCCCGCGCAGAGGGCGCGGGGCTAGGATCACCCGGGCCGACCGGAGGCACATCCGGCGGCCCTTCCAACGGAGAGGACGACACGGATGAAACGACTGATCCCCGCCATGCTCGCGGCCACGGCGCTGGCCGGCCCTGCGCTGGCTGCCGACACGGTGACGCTGCAGCTGAAATGGGTCACCCAGGCGCAGTTCGCGGGCTATTACGTGGCCGAAGAGCAGGGCTTCTATGACGAGGAAGGCCTCGACGTCACCATCAAGCCGGGCGGGCCGGACATCGGGCCCAGCCAGGTGCTGGCCGGCGGCGGCGCCGACGTGATCATCGACTGGATGCCCTCGGCCCTTGCCGCGCGCGAGAAGGGGCTGGCGCTGGTCAACATCGCCCAGCCCTTCAAGTCGTCGGGCATGATGCTGACCTGCCTGAAGGAATCGGGTGTCGCCTCGCCCGCCGATTTCAAGGGCAAGACGCTGGGCGTCTGGTTCTACGGCAACGAATACCCGTTCCTCAGCTGGATGGCGACGCTGGGCATCCCGACCACCGGCGGCGCCGACGGGGTCGAGGTGCTGAAGCAGGGCTTCAACGTCGATCCGCTGCTGCAGAAGCAGGCGGCCTGCATCTCGACCATGACCTACAACGAGTACTGGCAGGTGATCGACGCCGGCATCAAGCCCGAGGACCTCGTGACCTTCAAATACGAGGACGAGGGCGTGGCGACGCTGGAAGACGGGCTTTACGTCATGGAGGACAAGCTGAAGGACCCGGCCTTCAAGGAAAAGATGGTCAAGTTCGTCCGCGCCTCGATGAAGGGCTGGAAATGGGCCGAGGAACATCCCGACGACGCGGCGATGATCGTCTTGGACAATGACGAAACCGGCGCCCAGACCGAGAAGCACCAGAAGCGGATGATGGGCGAGGTCGCGAAGCTGACCGCCGGGTCGAACGGCGCGCTGGACCCGGCCGATTACGAGCGGACGGTGAAGATCCTGCTGGGCGGCGGCTCGGACCCGGTGATTTCGAAGGAACCCTCGGGCGCCTATACGCTCGACATCACCGATGCCGCGCTGAAGTGACGGCAACGGGCTGACGACAGGAAGGCGGCCCGGCCCGGGCCGCCTTTGCTTGGGACGCGCCCCCCGAGGCCGGTTCGGGGGCCGCCGACCGGGGGTTCTGGTCGCGGCCAGCGTCGCGCCGTGAAACCTTCCGACCGGATTGACGGCAGCCGCCGCGGGCCGTCGGTGGCGCCGCAGGCAGCCGGCGGGGAGCCTCGGGCGCGCACTACTGCGCTGGACGCCGCGCGCGGGACCTGCGAAATTGCCGCGATGGTTTCCGCCCTGCGCCTGCATCTGACGCTCTACCTCCGCCGGCTTCTGGCCGCCGCGGCGCTGGTCGGGCTCGGGCTCGCGGCCCCTCAGGCGCCGAACGCGGCACAGGACGGCCCGGAAAAGCTCGACCGGCCGGTGATGGTCGCGCTGGCCGCGCCGGTGCGCGCGGCGGCGCTGAAGGCCGAGCCCCTTGGCGGCGCGCAGCCGAAATCGGTCCTGCCCCCGTCGCCCGGTGGCCCGCGTCCCCCGCTGCGCGAGGCCACGGCGACGCCTGCCGCGCCCCCCGCGCCATCCCGACCGCGCCCTGCGACCGCGCCGGGCCTGGCCCGCGCGCCCCCGACCCTCTCCTGACGATCCCCGCCGCCGTGCATCCCGCACGCGCGGCCAACCAGATCCACGGAGACATCCCATGGCGTTCCAACCCACGGCCCTAGCGGGGCTGTTCCCGGTGCTTGCCGCCGGCTCGCTGATCCTGCGCGGCCTGAGCCGCCGCCGCGCGAAGACGACGGCGCGTCGCGCCGAGCGGCCCGCGCAGGGCAATCTTGCCACCCTGATCCAGATGCCGAAGGACGTGCCGCCGCCGCCACGGCGTGCCGTCCGCCCGCAGTCCGGGGCCGACGCGCGGCCCTGCCCCGCCTGCGGCAACACGCTGGAGGCGGACGAGGCGCTGTGCCTGCCCTGCCGCCGCAAGGCGCCGATCGTCGTCGAGGAGGAGCGCCATTCGCGGCGCGAGACCGCGGTGCACTGGCTGGTCTTCGCCGGCGGCGTCGCGGCGATCGGCGCGCTGGGCTGGCTGATCGCCTGAGCGGCCGCTCAGTCCCCGTGCCCGTTCGAGACGGGCTCGGGGATCGCGAGGCCGTTCGCGGCCAGCGCGCTGCGGGCCGAGATCGCGGCGATTTCCTCGCGGGTGCGGGGCAGCGCGTGCGGCATCTCTTTCTGGATGAACGAGATCAGCTTCTCGCGCATCTCGCAGCGCAAGTCGAAGGTCTGCGCGGCGTTGCGGGCCGAGGCCAGCACCCGCACCTCCATCGTGCGCTCCTTGAAGTCGGTGACCTGCAGGGCATAGACCTTGCCGTTCCAGAGCTTCGAGGATTGCGCGATCTCCTGCCCCTTCTCGCGGATCCGCTCGACCGGCGCGGAATGGTCGAGGTAGAGCATGACCATGCCGATCAGCTCCGAGCTGTCGCGCGTCCAGTTCTGGAACGGCTGCTCGATGAAGTAGCTCAGCGGGATGATCAGCCGGCGCCAGTCCCAGACCTTGACCACGACATAGGTCGAGGTGATCTCTTCGACATTTCCCCATTCGCCCTCGACGATCAGCGCGTCGTCGATGCGGATCGGCTGGGTGATCGCCAGCTGGATGCCCGCGAAGAGGTTCTTCAGCACCGGCTGCAGCGCCAAGCCGACGACGATGCCCGCTGCGCCCGCCGAGGCCAGCAGCGAGACGCCGTATTGGCGCACCGGCTCGAAGGTCATAAGCACGGCGGCAGTGCCGATGATGATGATCAGGATATGGGCGACCCGCATCAGGATTTTCGACTGGGTGATGTGCTTGCGCGCCAGCCAGTTGTCTTCGCTGTCGAGGCTGAAGCGGCGCAGGTGGATCGTCGTCCAGATGTAGAGCGCGGTCTGACAGATCCAGGCGATGCAGATGATGAAGCCGATGCCGATCAGGCGCTGGAGGATCGCTTCCGGGCGCTCGCCGAGCGGGGCCAGCGCCGAGGTCGCGAAGCTGAGCGCCATCAGCACGAACATCATCCGGAACGGCATCACCCCCCGCCCGACGAGCGAGCGCCAGAACAGGTCGCGCCCAGCGACGGCCCGGGTCAGGATGCGGTTGAAGATCCGCCAGATCAGCCCCCCCGCCAGCGCCGCGGCCAGCAGGATCAGGACCGAGGCCGCCCAGTCGGGCATCCAGCCGGTCAGGCGGTCGGCGACCTGCTGCACCTCTTCGGTGATGATTTCGTCCAGCGGCTGGTCCATGCGGGCTCCGTCGTCGTGGCGTCAGGGCTCAGGATAGGGCGCGGGGCACGGGTGTCACCCGGGTGCAGCGTAAAAATGCCGCGATGCGGCGGCGGGGATCGGGGCGCCGAAGCAGGGGTCGGGGGGCCAGCGTGGCCCCCGCCCCCTGCTTCGGCGCCCCCCCGGCCCGGGCGCGGCTGCCCATTGTCTGTGCCCGGCAACGCTGTCAGGCTTGCCCCCGGAAGAGATCGAGGACCCGATGCCCCGTGCCGCCCTGACCGGAACCCGCATCCGCGAGCGCCGCGCGCAGCTTGGGCTGAAGCAGGCCGAGCTGGCGCGCACGGTCGAGGTCTCGGCCGCCTATCTGAACCTGATCGAGCACAACCGCCGCCGCGTGTCGGAACCGCTGCTGCTGCGGCTGGCCGAGGCGCTGGCGACCGAGCCCGCGGTGCTGGCCGAGGGCGCCGAGACCCGGCTGCACGACGCGCTGCGGCTGGCCGCGGCGGCCGAGCGCAGCGATCCCGGCGCCACCCCGCCGCCGCCCGAACTGGACCGGATCGAGGAATTCGCCGGGCGCTACCCGGGCTGGGCCTCGCTTCTGGCCGAGCGGCAGGAGCGGATCGGCGCGCTGGAACGGGTCGTCGATGCGCTGTCGCAGCGGCTGGCGCATGATCCGCGGCTGTCGGACAGCCTGCACGACGTGCTGTCCGCCGTGACCTCGGTGCGCTCGACCGCGGCGATCCTGGCCGAGACCGAGGACATCGACCCCGCGTGGCGGGCGCGCTTCCACGCCAACCTGCACGATGACGGCGAGCGGCTGGCCCATGCCGCCGAGGCGCTGGTCGCCTATCTGGACGCGGGCAGCGGGGAAGAGACGGTGCTGCGCTCGCCCCAGGAAGAGCTCGAGGCCTGGATCGGGCGCGGTCACTGGCGCCCCGAGGCCCTGGACGAGCCGGTCCGCGATGCGCCCGAGCTGACCAGCCCCGAGGCGCGCGACCTTGCCCAGGCGTGGCTCGACCGCGCCCGGGCCGAGGCGGCGGCGCTGCCCGAAGGGCCGTTCCGCGCGGCGCTGGCGGCGCTGGGCCCCGATCCCGGCCGCCTGGCCGAGCGGTTCGGCGCGCCGGTGCTGGCGGTGTTCCGCAGGCTGGCGGCGCTGGCCGATCCGGCACCGGGGCTGGTGATCTGCGACGGCTCGGGCACCGCGACGCTGCGCCGGCCGGTCGAGGGCTTCACCCTGCCCCGCTTCGGCGCGGCCTGCCCGCTCTGGCCGCTCTATCTGGCGTTGGGACGGCCGGGCGTGCCGCTGCGCGCCACCGTCGCGATGGCCGGACGCACGCCCGCCCGCTTTCTTGCCTTCGCGCTCTGCGAGACGCGCTGGCCCGGCGGCTTCGACGGCCCCCCCGTCACCGAGGCGGGGATGGTGCTGTTCCCGATCGAGGGCGAGGAGGCGCCGGGCGACCTTGCCGTCGGCTCGACCTGCCGGGTCTGCCCGCGCCCCGCCTGCCCCGCCCGGCGCGAACCCTCGCTGCTGGCGGCGGGTTGAGCCCGGCCGCGGGCTCTGGCAGGAAGGCGCATGGCCAAAGCCCCGACACCGACCTTCACCTGCACCGCCTGCGGCGCGATCCACAAGAAATGGAACGGACGCTGCGATGCCTGCGGCGCCTGGAATTCGATCGTCGAAGAGGCGCCGCTGTCCTCGGGCGGCGCCAAGGCGCTGACCGGCAAGGGCCGCACTGTGCCGCTGACCGACCTTGCCACCGAAGAGGCCCCGCCGCCGCGCAAGATGTCGCGGATCGGCGAATTCGACCGGGTGCTGGGCGGCGGGCTGGTCGATGCCTCGGCGATCCTCGTGGGGGGCGATCCGGGGATCGGCAAGTCGACGCTGCTGCTGCAGGCCACCGCCGCCTTCGCCCGCGCCGGGCTGAAATGCATCTACATCTCGGGCGAAGAAGCCTCGGCCCAGGTGCGGATGCGCGCGCAGCGGCTGGGACTGGGCGACGCGCCGGTGCAGCTGGGGGCCGAGACCGCGCTGCGCGACATCCTGACCACGCTCGACGCCGAGCGCCCCGATCTGGCGATCATCGATTCGATCCAGACGATGTGGGCCGACACCGTCGAGGCCGCGCCCGGATCGGTCAGCCAGGTCCGCGCCGCCGCGCATGAGCTGGTCACCTTCGCCAAGCGCCGCGGCGTCGCCGTGATCATCGTGGGTCATGTCACGAAAGAGGGCCAGATCGCCGGCCCGCGCGTGGTCGAGCACATGGTGGACACGGTCCTGTATTTCGAGGGCGAGCGCGGCCACCAGTTCCGCATCCTGCGCGCGGTGAAGAACCGCTTCGGCCCCGCGGACGAGATCGGCGTGTTCGAGATGACCGGCTCGGGCCTGTCCGAGGTCGCGAACCCCTCGGCGCTGTTCCTGTCCGAACGCGGCCAGCCGCAGCCCGGCTCGGCGGTCTTCGCGGGCATCGAGGGCACGCGCCCGGTGTTGACCGAGGTGCAGGCGCTGGTCGCGCCCTCGACCCTCGCCTCTCCGCGCCGGACGGTGGTGGGCCTTGATTCGGGCCGCGTCTCGACGATTCTCGCGGTGCTCGAGGCGCGCTGCGGCATCCCCTTCACCGGGCTCGACGTCTTCCTGAACGTCGCTGGCGGCCTGCGCGTGGCCGAGCCCGCGGCCGATCTGGCGATCGCCGCGGCGCTTCTGTCGGCCCGCGAGGACATCGCGATGCCGCCCGAGGCGGTGATTTTCGGTGAAATCAGCCTGTCCGGCGCGCTCCGGCCCGTGGGGCAGGCGGAAAACCGGTTGAAAGAGGCCCGGAAACTTGGTTTTTCACAGGCGATCGTGCCGGAGGGAACCAAGACCGGCACGGAAGAAGGCATGAAGATCGGCCGCTTTGCCGATCTGGCCGCCTTCACAGGTGACATCTTCGGCGCCGGCTGAAAGGCCCGCCGACCGGACGGGCCCGGACGGCCCGGGACGATCAGCGCCCCGGGCACAAGGGGCTGCCACGGGGCCGATCGGCAAGATCCGGTCGTAAGGAGCGAGCGCATGGAAGGCTTCACCATTATCGACGCCGTTGTGGCCGTCGTGATCCTGCTGTCGGCGATACTCGCCTACAGCCGCGGGCTTGTCCGCGAGATCATGGCCATCGCCGGCTGGATCGCCGCCGCGGTGCTGGCCTTCCTCTTCGCCCGGCAGGCAGAGCCGCTGGTGCGGCAGATCCCGGTCCTGAACGATTTCCTCGCCGACAGCTGCGAGCTGTCGATCATCGCGGCCTTCGCGGCGGTCTTCGCGCTGGCGCTGGTGGTCGTGTCGATCTTCACGCCGCTGTTCTCGTCGGTCGTGCAGCGCTCTGCGCTGGGCGGGGTGGATCAGGCGCTTGGCTTCCTCTTCGGCGTCGCGCGCGGCGTGCTGCTGGTCGCGGTGGCCTTCGTGGTCTACGACCGCGTGGTGGTGAATGCCGATGTGCCGATGGTCGAGAATTCGCGCTCGGCGCAGGTCTTCTCGTCCTTCCAGCAGAACCTGGACGAACAGGTGCCGGCGGATGCGCCCGGCTGGATCGTCGCGCGCTACGAAGAGCTCGTCGGATCCTGCGGCGCGCCGGTCGAGTCGGTCCCGGCCGTCACCCCGCCCGCCACCAACGGCTGAGGCGCGCCACCGGACTATCGCAAGGGCCGTCCTTCGGGGCGGCCCTTTCGCATGCCGCCGTCCTGCGGTCAGCCGGGGTCCCCCGTCAGCTCGAGCAATTCGATCCGGTTGCCGAACGGGTCGTCGACGAAGACCCGCCGCAGGCCCGGCAGATCGACATCCGGGTGGAAAGCGATCCCGCAGGCCGCCAGATGCGCGGTCATCCGGCCCAGCGCAGTGACGCGGAACGCGGGATGCGCCTTGCGGGCCGGGGCAAAGGCGGCCTCGACGCCCAGATGCACCTCTGTCCCGGGGCCGCGGAACCAGACCCCGCCGCGCGCCGCAAGCCGCGGCGGCTTGCCGATCTCGGTCAGCCCGAGAACGCCGGCGTAGAAGCCGCGGGCGGCCTCCTCGCCGCCCGGTGGCATCGCAAGCTGCACATGATGAAGCCCTTCGATCATCGCGCGTCCTCTGCTGGTCCCGGGGCACCAGCTGGCGCGGGGGGCGATCACGTCAAGCGACGGTGGCCGGGGCCGGGCCTGCCCGGCTCAGGCCAGCCGCGACAGGATCAGCCCGGCCTCGCCCAGCCCCGCCAGCAGGAAGGCCAGCGCCATCGGGAAGCGTCCGCGGGCCGAGATGCCGCGGTAGCGGCTGCCCGCCGCCGCCGGCCGGGCCTGCAGCGCCATGACCGCGGCAAGGCTCAGCATCATGCCCAGCGACAGCGCCAGCATGAAGGCCGACAGGTCGCGCGCCGGCACGAACAGCAGCATCACCGGCAAGAGCTTGGCATCGCCCCCGCCGACCATGTTCAGCGCGAAAAGCGCGAAGCACATCGCGAAGCACAGCCCCGCGATCAGCGCCCGCATCGCAAGCTCGTCCAAGGGCAGGAACGGCGCCAGCAGGGCAAAGAGCGCCAGCGCGATCAGGCTGAGCAGGTTCGGGATCCGCAGCGCCCGCAGGTCAGAGATCGCGGCCGCCGCCAGCACCGGCAGCAGCAGCAGGAAGCCGAGGTCGGCGCTCATGCCGCGCCCTTCCGCCGCTCGATGCCGAAATCGCGCACCAACAGACGGTGCATCAGCGCCGCACGGTTCTGCGCGCCGGTCTTGCCGTAGACGTTGCGCAGGTGGGTGCGCAGGGTCGAGCCGGTGATCGACAGCTCTTCCATGATCGCCTCGTCGCTGAGCCCGCGCGAGATCATCAGGCAGACGCGGAATTCGGCGCGGCTGAGCTGGTTGGGGTTGCGCGTGTCGAGAATCGGCGCATCGATGGTGGCCTGGGTGCGCTGCACCCGGTCGGACAGCTGGCCCTGCGCGAAGACGCCCGGCACCCGGCCCATCCAGATCCGCGACAGCGTGTCGGCCATCATCGTCAGCGTGCCGATCGCCCGCGGCGCCGGCGCGGCGCGGAAATGCAGTTCGAGGAAATCGACCTGATGCGCCTCGCGCGCCAGCATCACCAGCACCACGTCCTGAAAGCCGCGCGCCTGCTGGAAACGGGCCAACTCGGGTTCGGGCCGGTCGTTGACGACGCTGCCCTGCCACATCGAGCCGGCGCGGGCACGGGTCGCGTAGTCACCCAGAACGTCGCGGGCGAAGGACCGCTGGACGCGCCGACCGGCACCATGCGGCAGCGGGTCATGGACCACCAGCCGCGGCATCATCTCGCTCTGCGGCACCAGCCGGCTGAGCACCGCCACCTCGGCGCCCAGCGCCGCGGCGACCTGGCGAAGGCCCTCGGTGACCGATCTGCGGCCCTGAAGCGTTTCGCACCACAGCGTGACAGCGTCGATCAGCCCCAAATCGATCTGTCGTTCAATCGTCGGTTCGGAAAAAGATTCCTGAAACATGCACTTCCCTCCACCACCGGAGCGTGCGCCTACTCAAACTGCGCCGTCCGTTACCCTTGCCCCCAAGGTCGTCACTCACGTCGTCTTCAAATTGCGTTGAGTCGATTACGGCACGAATGCGGAAATTGCGTCAAGAAAACGGCGGATATCGCGGGTTCTCCAAGGGTTTCGGGTCTCGAATTGCACCGGTTTCGAAGATAGCCGCCACAAGCTTCACGGATTGTTTACGAAAACCGGATCCGGGTCACTTGTTCATCATCGCCATGTATCGAATCACGGTCGGCCCGACGGTCACGATCACCAGCACCGGCAGCATCACCGAGGCGAGCACGGCGGACATCTTCACCGGCAGCTTGTTCGCCATTTCCTGCGCCATCATCTCGCGGTACTGGCGCATCTCTTCGGCATAGGTGGTCAGCGCCTCGGCGATCGGCGTGCCGAACTGCATCGACTGCTGGATGACCCCGGCGAAGGAACGCACGATCTCTAGCCCGGTGCGCTCGGCCATGTCGCGGATCGCCTGATCGCGCGGCCGGCCGGCCTGGATCTCGAGCTGGGCGATGGTCAGCTCTGCCGAAAGCTCGGGCGCGACCTCGGCCATCTCGTTGGCCACCCGGGTCATCGCCGCGTCGAGGCCGAGCCCCGCCTCGACCGAGACCTGCAGCAGGTCGAGGGCGTTGGGGAAGGTCTCGCCGATGCGCAGCTGGCGTTCGCGGATCCTCCGCTCGAGCCAGGCCGAGGGCAGGTAATAGCCCAGCGCGACCATCACCGCGAGGGCACGGAAGGTGCCGAAGCTGCTCAGGCCCGCCACCCGGTCCAGCATCGGTAGCACCGACCACGGCCCGGGATTGTGCGCAAGTACCGTTGCCAGCACGAAGACCAGCGGCAGGCCCAGCCCCATCAGAACCCGCACCGTCATGTAGCGGCGCAGCGCCGCCGGGTGACGCAGACCGGCCATCGCCAGCTTGCGCTCGAGCGCGGTGCGGTCCTTGCCCTCCTTGGGCAGGATCGACTGCATGATCTTGCCCGGCGCCGCCTGCGAGGGCAGCAGCAGCGCATGGTCGCGCCGCTTGGCGCGGCCGGCGGCGGTGGCGGCCAGACGCTCGGCGGCGACGTTGCGGCGACCCACCAGCCCGGCAAGGCCGAGGAACAGCAGGCTGGCGGCAAGTCCGACGCCGATCATCACCAGCATCTGCGGGGTAAGCCCGTTGGCCTGGGCCACGAGGGCGAGACGTTCCAGCATTGGGCTCTCCTCAGATCCGGAAGTTGACGAGACGGCGCAGCAGAAGCGCGTTCACGACGGTCAGCACCACGACGGCGGCGGCCAGCTTCGGGAACAGCGGATCATCCGCGACCGAGGTGTAGTAGGAGGGGTTGGTGATCATGGTGAAACCGACCATCAGCACCGGCAGCGCCGACAGGAAGTAGCCGGTCATCCGTCCCTCGGACGAGATCGCCTTGATCCGGCGGCGCATCGCGATGCGGCCGCGCACGACCTTGGACAGGACGCTGACCACCCGCGCGAGGTCGCCCCCCACCCCGTGCTGGATGCCGATGCTGGCCGCCAGATAGCGCACGTCCTCGATGTCGACGCGGTCGGCGAAGTCGTGGATCGCGTCGACCAGATCCTCGCCCAGGCTGACCTGGTCGAAGACGATGCCGAACTCGGTGCCGATCGGGTCGGCCATCTCGCGGGCGACGTTGCCGATCGAGGTGTTCAGCGGATGACCCACGCGCAGCCCCCGCGCCATCAGGTCGAGCGCGTCGGGGATCTGCGCGGTCATCGCCGCCATCCGGCGGCCCTGGCGCACACGGACGACCATCACCGGCAGGCCAAGCCCCAGCACCAGCGCCAGCGGCACCGCGGTGATCGCCGGCACCAGCGTCACGGTGACCGCGAGCGCCCCCACGCAGCCCAGCAGGCAGCGCAGCAGGAAGCCGTCGACCGGCATCGTCGAGCCCGACTGGCGCAACGCGCGTTCAAGCCCCGCGATCGGCCGCAGCACGGACAGGCGCGAATGGCGCACCGGCGGCTTCAGCAGGTCGAGCACGGCCTGCGGCGTCGCGCCCTTGGCCAGCATCTTCAAGCGCCGGTTGCGCGCCTCTTGCCGGTTTTCGCCCCGCTGCAGCACCTGCGCAAGGCCGGTGATCGCCAGCAGGACGCCAAGGAACACGCCCACCAGCAGGACCAGCGTCGCCTCGTTCTGGGTGAAAAGCTCGGACATGGCTCAGGCCCCCGCCAGGAAGGCGTTGTCGCCCAGCTGCACGCCCGCGGCCAGAAGCTGGTCGGCGCAGCGCGGACGGATGCCGGTGGCCACGAACTCGCCCAGCACCTCGCCGCTTTCCGACCGACCGGTCTTCCGGAAGACGAAGATGTCCTGCATCGTGATCACGTCGCCTTCCATCCCGGTGATTTCCGAGACGCTGATCACCCGGCGCTTGCCGTCCGCCAGCCGCGAGAGCTGCACGACGAAATGCAGGCCCGAGGCGATCTGGGCGCGCAGCGAGCGCATCGGGAAGTCGATCCCGGTCATCGTCACCATCTGCTCGACCCGGCCCAGCGCGTCGCGGGCGGTGTTGGCGTGGATCGTGGTCATCGAGCCGTCGTGGCCGGTGTTCATGGCCTGCAGCATGTCGAAGGTCTCGCCGCCGCGCACCTCGCCGACGATGATCCGGTCTGGCCGCATCCGCAGCGCGTTGCGCACGAGGTCGCGCTGGTGGACCGCGCCATTGCCCGAGGGGCTCGGCGGGCGGGTTTCCAGCCGCACCACATGGGCCTGCTGCAGCTGCAGTTCCGCCGCGTCCTCGATGGTGACGATGCGCTCGCGCTCGTCGATGAACGAGGACATCGCGTTCAGCATCGTGGTCTTGCCCGAACCGGTGCCGCCCGAGATCAGCACGTTCATCCGCGCCTGCACGAGACCGCGCAGCAGCTGGGCGGCGCGTCCGTTCAGGGCGCCCGCGTCGACCAGCCGGTCCATCGTGTAGGGCTGGCGCGAGAACTTGCGGATCGAGACCGAGGGGCCGTCGATGGCGCAGGGCCGGATGATCGCGTTGACGCGGCTGCCGTCTTCCAGGCGGGCGTCGACCCAGGGCGTGCTTTCATCGACGCGGCGGCCGACGCGCGACACGATCCGGTCGATGACGCGCAGCAGGTGGCGCTCGTCGCGGAAGCGGGTGCGGACCCGCTCCAGCACGCCGCGGCGCTCGACATAGACGTTGCGATAGCCGTTCACGAGGATGTCGTTGACGGTCGGGTCGGCCAGCAGCGGCTCGAGCGGGCCAAGGCCCAGCACCTCGTCGATCACCTCGGTGATGACCCGGTCGAGCTCGACGGTCGACAGCCGCTCGCCCATCTCGGTCAGCATGGCCGCGATCAGGGTGCCGACCTCGCGGCGCAGTTCCTCGGGCTCGACCTTGTCGAGCGCGGCAAGGTTCAGCCGGTCGAGAAGCGCCTCGTGCAGGCGGCTTTTCAGGTCGAGCCAGCGCTGCAGCTCGGGGTCCTCGCCGGTATCGGGCAGCGTCGTCACCAGGTCATGCCCGGTGGCGGCGGCCAGCGAGATCACGTTCGAGGGGGTGTCGCCCTTGGATTTGCTGAAACCTTTGAACATCTCGTCCCTCTCAGTGCCGGGTGTCGGCGGCTTGGGTTTCGGACAGGCTGCGGGCCATGGTGCGGATGGCGCGGGCCAGCGGCGCGCGGCCCGCGCTGGCGGCCAGCGTCTCGCCGCGGTCCAGCGCCTGGCGCGCGGCGCGGGCGTCATGGGGCAGCCAGTGCTTGAGCGGCCGGCCAAGGATCTTGGCGGCCTCGGCGTGGTGGCGGCCCTTGAACATCGGGCGCGCCTCGTGGTTCACCACCACGTCGATCTTCAGGTCGATGACCTCTTCGGTGAAGAAGTCGATCAGGCGGCGCGACTGGCGGATCGAGGGCACGGTGCTGTCGGTGACAAGCATGGTGCGGTCGCTCAGCCGCAGCACGGGAGAGATCCAGTCGACCAGCGTGCGCGGCACGTCGACCACGACATGGTCGAACTGCCGCCGTGCCTCGCGCAGCAGCGCGTCGACCTGGGCGCGGCTGACCGCATCCATCGGCAGGAACTGCTCGGGCGCGGTCAGGACATGCAGGCCCGAGGGATGCTCGACCATCGCGTCGCGCAGGAAGGCGGCATCGGGGATGATCGCCCCGGTCGCCATGCGCGCCAGCGCATCGTTGGGCTCGAGGTCGAGCGCGCTGGCGACCGCGCCGAACTGCAGGTCGAGGTCGATCAGCGCCACGCGGCCCTCGACCTTGCGGCCGCGGAAGCCCGAGCGTCCGACGAGCTGGTCGGCGAGGTTGACGGCGACCGTGGTGGCACCGATTCCGCCGCGGGCCGGCATGACCGAGACGATCTTGCCCAGCCGCTCGGACTCGGCCGGCCGCGACAGGGCCAGCGCGGTGCGGCGGCGCTCCCAGGCATCGATCCAGCCCGCGACCTCGGCCGGGGCCAGGGGCAGCGGCAGGATCTCGTCGACGCCGGCGCGTTCCAGCGCCTTGGCCTGGCCCAGCGGCATCGCGGTATCGGCCAGCGCAACCAGCGTGCAGGGGCCAGTGACCTCGGCCCGCATCCGCCGGATCGCCTCGGCATCGGCCTCGGCGTCGGGGGCCACGCGGAACATGACGATGTCATGGGTCTGGGCCAGCAGCACCGCGGTGCCGTTGATGCGCGACAGCGCACCGGGCTGGACCTCGATCTCGACGCCGGGACGGTCCGACAGGCAGCCGCGCAGCGTCTCGGCGATCGCGCCGTCGTCGGTGACCAGGATGAGCGAGCGTTTCATGGCGTGCGTTTCCTTTCAGCTGCCGGCGCCGAGGCTTTCCGCCGGCAGCGAGACGCTGATCGGGGGAAAGGCCGTCGTGGCTCCGAGGCCATCGGTGGGGGTCCCGCCGGCCAGCGAGACGAGTGCCGCGAGCGGCGAGACGAAGTCGAAGGCGAGGTTCGCGATCTCGACGGTGACCATCGGCGTGTAGGGACCGCCGAGGAAGCCGAGGTTCGGGTCGTAGCTGTAGGTGATGCGCAGGTTGTCGGCCGTGGCCCCGACCGGCATCAGAGCCGCGACATCGTCGAAGAAGCTTGCCCCGTTGCAGCTGACGTCGGCGACGGGCTGGCAGGCATTGGCGTTCACCCGGCAGGCGGTGCCCAGCGGATAGGCCTGGCCCGACACCTTCTGGTAGGGGGCGAAGCTGACCCCGGCGCAGCCCGGGCTGACCACCGCGCGGCGGGCGACCATCTGCACCGCCTTTTCGGTCGTCGAATAGTTGAAGGCCATCCGCCCGAAATCGATCAGGCCGAAGAACAGCAGCAGCAGCAGCGGGATGACCATCGCCAGCTCGACCAGCGCGGTGCCGGTCTCGTCGCGGCGCAGGCGGGCCGCAAGGGTGCGAAGCGCGGCGATCATATCCCGAAGATCCTCTGTTCGTCCGCGATCGTGGCGGTGACGGGTTCCAGCGCGCCGCCGCCGCCGAAAGCGAAGAGCGGGGCGAAGGGGAAGGTGAAGTCGACCGTGGCGGTGACCGAGGCGACCGCGAAGGGGTTGCGCCGGTAGGTCGAGCCGGTGGGTGCCGTGATGCAGCTGTAGTCGGGCACGACCGAGGTCACGGTCACGCCGGCGGTCACCACCGACGAGGTCTGACCGTCGTCGTCGCTGTCGTAGCTGCGCGAGACGATCTCGGTCAGCGCGTCCTCGTAGCCCGCAAGCGAGCCGCCGGTGTCGCAGATGTCGGCCGGGGCCACGCGGGCCAGATAGCGTGCGGCGTCGCGCACGCCCGAAGACACCGCCTGATATGAACGGACCATGCGTGCCGCCTCGATCGTCACGGCGAACAGCAGCAGCAGCATCGGCAGCAGCAGCGCGAACTCGACCAGGGCGACGCCTTCGTCGGCGCGGCGGAAGCGGGTGGGCGAAGGGATGCGGGAATGGGTCATGGCATCACCGGTACAGCTGGACGACATCGTGGAAGATCCCGGCGTCGCCGCCCGCCCCGCCAGCCCCGCCGGCGCTGCCCACGACCTCGCCCCAGATCTCGAAGTTCGAGCTGTCGCTGACCACGGGCTCGGTCAGGAAGATCTGGACGTATTCGTGGACCGGCACCTTGCTGGCTGCGCCCTGGACCGGGTTCGCGGTGCAGTCGATGCCGGCAGCGATGACGACGCGGCGGCGCGGATCGGAACTCTGGTAGCTCGAGCACTGCGGGCGGCCGGTCTCGGCACGGTCCTTGCCGTCGAGGCCGACGCCGCTCAGGATCGCGGTCTTCGAGGCGCCGCCACCATGCGCGGCGATCTCGGCCATGTAGTATTCGAAGCGGGTCCGGGCGCCGGAGTGCGGATCGGTGGCGCCGTAGTTGGCGGCCACATAGGCTGCCCGGCCGGTGGTCCAGACCCCGTCACCGAAGCGGTCGCAGCTGCTGCCCGAGCAGTCGTCGCGGGGCAGCTTCTTGGTGTTCGAAACCTGGGAATTGGTGCCGACGCAGGTCTGGCCCTTGCCCTGCGGGATCACGCCCTTGATGACGTTCGGGGCCGGCGCATAGGCGGGGTCGGTCTTATTCTGGCTCATCGAGGACAGGTAGAGGTCGAAGCGGGTGTTGAAGGCCGCCTCTTCGCTGCCGACCTTCTGGCCGGGCTGCATGTCGACGCCGGGCAGCGCGTAGCACTGCGGCACCGCGCCGATCGCGCCGATCATGCAGCGGTTGTAGGGGCCGCCTTTCAGCCCGACGCAGGGGCCGCTGGTCTGGCCGATGGCCGGCGGATCGACGAAGCCGAAGTCGCCGGGGCCCCAGGCGCCGGTGCCCTTCGCGTCACGCAGCTTGATCATGTGGCCGATGTTGTCGTCGGCCTTGTAGGCGGCCGAGGGCAGGCAGAACATCAGCGCCACGACCTCGCAGGCGTATTGGGTCATGCCGGCGACGGCGACCGCGTTGGTCGTGTTGCCGGGCGCGTCCTGGCCGGTCACGGCCGCGAAGGCCGCGGCAAAGGGCAGGCCCACGCTGCGGGTCGCGATCACCACCCGCACATAGGCGGCCCGGCTGTCGTCGGTCGTGTCGGTGGTGGCGCTCAGCGTCTGGCGGAAATGCAGCGTGTAGTCGGCAGAGCTCAGCGCCTGCGCGCCGGTGCCGAAGGTCTGGCTGTCCGCGATGGCGGCGGCCGCGGCGGCCGTGGCCCGCGCGATGGCGCCATCGCCCCCGTCAAGCTCGCCCGCCGCCGCCAGCGCAACGCTGTCGGCATAGGACTGCAGCTCGGTCTGGGTGATCGACAGCCGGCCCAGATCGAAGGTCAGCGCGACCAGCCCCAGGAACACGCCGAAGGCCAGGCCCCACAGGACGAGCACGGCGCCCGTCTCGTCGGTTCTGAAGCGGGGTGCGACGGGGGGCATGGGCGGTGTCCTTCGGAAGCCGGGGTCAGTTGGTGGCGATGTCGGCCAGCACGTTGGCGCGGCGGATGCGGATGACGGGGGCCCTGACCGGCTCGGGCGCGGGCTCTGCATCGGGGGCGACCGCGACCGGGGCGCGGTCGACGATCAGGTCCTCGAGCCGGGCCGAGACCAGCGGCTCCTGGTCCGCAGCCTCAAGCGAGCGCAGCGTCAGGCTCAGCTGGCCGGCGGTCTGGGCAAGGGCCAGCTTCTGGCCCTGCTCGGCCGTCACCTCGACGGTGACGGTGCGGGCGATGCCGGGCTTGTCCTTGTTCTCGTCGGCGGTCTGGTCGACGCCGATGATGCGGATGTTCTGCAGGATGGTGACGGCCTGCATGTCGTTGTCCTTGTTGCGGGTCAGGACGATGTCGACACGGTCGCCGGGGGTGACGAAGCCGCCCACCGCGCTGCCGGCGGTGACGTTGATCGCCATGGCGCGGCCATCGGGGCTGAGGCTCTGGACGATGGTGACCTTCTCGCCGAAGTCCGAGACCTTGGACATCAGGATCAGCTCACCCGCCGCGATCGGGCGCTTGGCGCGGCGTGGCTGGCCGCCGGCGGCCGGTAGAAGCACCTTGGCGCTGGAGACGGTGCCGGGCACCACCGCGTCGCGGGGCCAGCGGATCGTGGTCAGCAGCTGCGGGTCGATGACCTGTCCCAGCGCGATGTCGCGGCTGGCGACGATGGCCATGACGGTGTTCTCCGCCTCGGCCGCGGCGACCGGCTGATCGAGCAATTCACGGGCGTAATAGGCGGAGCCCCCGGCGACGGCGATGCCCGCAAGGGCGGTGAGCAGAGAACCGATGCGCATCTGGCGCCTCCTTGCCTTCTGACAACATCGATCGCGGCGAGCCATGTTCGCCGCGATCAAAGTATAAAAATGTTACTCTGCGCCCGGGCAGGTGACGTCGGCGCCCTCGCCAGTGCACATGACGGAACCAGCCGAAGCCATCGACGTGCCGATGTTACCGGCGAGCGTCGCCAGAGCGCCGGTGCCCAGCACCAGCGCCAGGGTGATGCCGATGCCGTATTCGACCAGGGTCACGCCCTTTTCATCGCGGCGGAAGCGGGCGAGGAGCTTGGTGAGTTTCATGTGATCTTCCCTCTTTCGAAAACTGGACCGCGGTCGTTTTTGATCTGCCGCGGCGGGTGTCCGAACCGTCGGAACCTGCATTCAAGCTACGCAGAGGGGGGGCCTGCGACATCGTCCAGAACGACGAGAATTTCCCGCAAAGGTTGTAAGATTGCGCGTCCGGCCTCGCGCGCCCCTGACAATTGCGCGACTCGCTGTCCGCCGAAACGAAAACGGGCCCGCAAGGGGCCCGGTCGATTCGTCTCGATTCGGTTCAGGCGTCAGCCGCCGGCGGCGGGCGGCGGCGGCAGCTCGGGCAGCTCGAGCCCGGCCTTGGCCAGCGCCGGGCGGATCTGCTCGTCGATCACCCGGCGGGTGATGGGCCCCGCGAAGCGCAGGATCACCGTGCCCTTGCCATCGACCACGAAGGTCTCGGGCACGCCGTACAATCCCCAGTCCAGCGCCATCCGCCCCGAGGGATCGGCGCCGACCTGCTGGTAGGGGTTGCCGAGCTCTGCCAGGAAACCCGTCGCGTTGGCGAAGGCATTGGCATCGTCCTTGTAGTTGATGCCGTAGATCGGCACCCCGATCTCGGCCAAGGCCGACAGGTTCGGATGCTCGACCCGGCAGGGCGCGCACCAGCTGGCCCAGAAATTCACCAGCTTGGCCGCGCCGTCATGCAGCGTCGCGTCGGTGAAGGGCTCGCCCTGCCCCGGCAGCGGCACCAGCGCGACCTCGGGGACCGTGCGGCCCTTAAAGGCGGTCGGCAGCTGCGCGGGATCGTCGCGGTTCATGCCCCACAGGAACAGCCCCGCCAGCCCGGCGAAGATCACGGGCGGGATCACCGCCAGCACCGGGATCCTAGCCATTGCGCCCCATCCTCGCTTCCTGTGCCTCGAGCGCGCGCTTCACCCGCGCACCGCGCCAGAGCACGACCGCGACCAGCAGCACGATCAGCGCCACGCTCGCGCCATAGGCGCCCAGCACCGTGGCCGCGTATTTGCCGAGATCGGGCATCATGCCATCCGCTCGCGCGCTTCCAGCGCCTTCAGGCGGCGCAGGCGGATCTCTGTCCGGGTGCCGACCAGCACCAGCGCGAGGAACATCAGCACGAAGCCCGCGAGGCAGAACAGAAGCGGATACCAGAACACATCGGCCACATGCTCTTTCTTGTCCATCGACAGCGAGGCGCCCTGATGCAGCCCCTGGTTCCAGAAGTTCACCGCGTAGCGGCTGAGGATCGCGAAGACCGAGCCGACAAGGCAGAGGACCGAGGTGAGGTCCGCGGCGGTGTCGGGGCTTTCGACGGCGCTCCAGAGCGCAATGTAGCCGAGGTAGAACAGGAACAGGATCAAAAAGGACGTGAGCCGTGGGTCCCAGGCCCACCAGGTGCCCCACATCGGCTCGCCCCAGATCGCCCCGGTGGCCAGCGCGATCAGCGTCATCACCATGCCGACCGGCGCCGCGGCCTTGGCCGCCAGCGCCGAGACATGGTGACGCCGCACGATCCAGACCAGCGAGGCCACCAACATCATCAGCCAGGCGTTGATCGCCACCATCGCCGAGGGCACGTGGATGTAGATGATCTTGACGGTCGAGCCCTGACGATAGTCGTCGGGCGTGAAGAAGAAGCCCCAGACGAGACCGGTCACCAGCGTGACCGCAGCCAGGACCGCGACCCAGGGCAGCAAGCGCCCCGAGGTCTGCATGAACAGCTTCGGATTGGCATAGTCCCACAATGACATGCGCGTGATTACTCTCCGTCTCCCCGCTTCCTTGAACAACATGGGGGCAATCAGCGCAAGTTCACGCGCAGTGCGGCGGCTGCGGCGAAGGGCAGCAGGGCGAAGGCGCCAACGCTGATCGCGGCCAGCAGCAGCAGCGGGGTCTCGACCGCACGCCCGTCGGCGCCGCGCAGCACCAGCTCGGCCCCGAAGATCAGCGTGGGCACATAAAGCGGCAGCACGATCAGCGACAGCAGCAGCCCGCCGCGCTTCAGCCCCACGGTCAGCGCCGCTCCGAAGGCCCCGATCGCCGACAGCGCCGGCGTGCCAAGCGCCAGCGACAGCACCAGCCAGCCCCAGGCAGCGGGCGGCAGTTGCAGCAGGATGCCCAGAAGCGGCGCCGCGATCACCAGCGGCAGGCCGGTGGTCAGCCAATGCGCCACCGCCTTCAGCGCCACCGCGGCCTCGAGCGGCACCGGTGCCGTCGCCAAGAGGTCGAGCGTGCCGTCCTCGAAATCCAGCGCGAAGATCCGGTCGAGCGACAGCAGGCAGGCCAGCAGCGCGCCGACCCAGAGGATGCCGGGCGCGATCTTGGCCAGCGTGCCGCCCTCGGGGCCGACGCCGAAGGGCACCAGGACGGTGACGATCAGGAAGAAGGCAAGACCCAGCCCGAAGCCGCCGCCGGCGCGGGTCGCAAGCCTGAGGTCGCGGATCAGCAGCGCGATCATGGGCGGGCCTGCGACATCTGCTGACGCGGCAGGTGGCGGCGGATCTGCGCGGGGGGCGGCGCCGACCGGGAAATGGCCTGCCGGACGGTTTCGTGTGAGCCCGAAGGATCGCGGGCAAGGCTCTGCCCCGAGGCGCAGGCGGGGATCATCCGAAGGCCTCGTCGAAGCTGCCGCGGAACCCGCCCTGCGAGGCAGGGCGCGCGCGATGGGCCGAGATGTCGAGCACCCCGGCCTCGAGCCCGAGGTCGATATGTGTCGCCAGCAGCGCCACCCCGCCCGCGGCAAGATGCGCGCGCACCACTTCCCCGAAGAGCGCGACCGATGCGGTGTCGAGCGAAACGGTCGGCTCGTCCAGAAGCCAGATCGGCCGCCCGGTGACCAGCAGTCGCGCAAGGCCCAGCCGGCGCTTCTGGCCGGCCGACAGCGCCCCGGCGCGCCGATCCGCCAGTGCGCCCAGGTTCATCGCCGCCAGCGCCGCCTGCACCCCGCCCTGCGCCGCAGGCTGGCCGTGCACCGCGGCCCAGAAGGCGAGGTTCTCGGTCACGCTGAGCACCGCCTTGATGCCATCGGCATGGGCTGCATAGGCGATGCTTTCCGGCGGGGCCGAGACGGTGCCTGCCAGCGGTGGCTGCAGCCCGGCGATGGTGCGCAGCAGCGTGGTCTTGCCGGTGCCGTTCGGCCCACGCAGGACAAGCGCCTGCCCGGGCTCCAGCCGGAAGCTCACGCCCTCGAGCAGCGCGATCCCGCCCCGCTCGACCGCGAGATCCGCGACCTGAAGCCCGGCCTGGAACGGTGCCGCGGGACGGCTCATTGTCAGCCGGCCGGCAGAAGGGCCGCGGCCACGCGGCGGCCTTCCGAGACGAGCACGTTGTAGGTGCGCGCCGCGGCGGTCGAGCCCATCGGCTCGTAGCCCAGTTCCGCGGCCTCGAGCGCGTCGCGGAAGGGCTTCGGCAGGTAGTCCATCACCGGCCCGGTGCCGATCAGCAGCACGTCCACCTGCCCGGCCAGAGCCAGCAGCGGCGCCAGGTCGTCATAGCCGCCCCAGGGCGCGATGCCCTCGGCCCGGACCAGCGCCGGCCCCTCGACCAGCACCCCGCCCGCGCGCCAGAAGCCGGGGCCGTAGCCCTCGACCGCGACGGCGCCGTTGAAGCTCGTCTCCGAGATGCGCATGGGCTGTCCTTTCCCGGGGGGCGGGTCTGCCGCCCCCGATGTCTCAGTCGGCCTTGGTGGCGAACTGGGTGCCCGCCGGGCCTTCGTCCTTGGCCTTCGACCAGTCGCGCTTCACGCCCAGCCACAGCACCACGTTCTTGGCCACATAGACCGAGGAATAGGTGCCGATCACGATGCCGAAGGTCATCGCGAAGACGAAGCCGCGGATCACGTCGCCGCCGAAGACGATCAGCGCGATCAGCGCGATCAGCGTCGTGCCAGAGGTCATCACCGTCCGGCTCAGCGTCTCGTTCACCGACAGGTTCATCAGCTCGCGCAGCGGCGTGGTTTTGAACTTGATCAGGTTCTCGCGCAGCCGGTCGAAGACCACGACGGTGTCGTTGATCGAATAGCCGACGATGGTCAGCAGCGCCGCGATGATCGTCAGGTCGAACTTCAGCTGGAACAGCGAGAAGACGCCCACTGTGATCAGCACGTCATGGATCAGCGAGACGACCGCCCCGATCGCGAACTGCCATTCGAAGCGCAGCCAGACATAGATCCCGATCGCCACGCAGGCGGCCAGAACCGACAGGACCGCGGTCTGGATCAGCTCGCCCGAGACCTTGGGCCCGACCGATTCCACCGAAGGAAAGCTGATCGAGCCGTCGACGGTCTTCAGCGCCTGCTCGACCTTATCGATCACCGCGGGGCTGACGCTTTCGGCATCGCCCTGCGCGCCGATGCGCACCATCGCGACATGCTGGTCGGCGCGGAACGAGGGGTCGAAGACCTCGGTGATGATCACGTCGCCCTCGACCACGCCGGACACGGCCTGGCGGTAGGCGCCGACATCGACCGGCTGGCTCGACTCGGTGCGGATCGTGGTGCCGCCGAGGAAGTCGATGCCATAGTTCAGCCCCATCACTGCGACGCAGACCACCGAGGCGATGGCAAGGAAGGTCGAGACGCCGAAGGTGATCACCTGCGCCTTGAAGAAGTCGATGTTCGTCTCTTCGGGGACGAGCTTCAGACGGAATGCCATAGGCGTGTCCCCTCAGACGATGATGGATTTGGGCCGGCGGCGTTCCATGAACATCACGATCAGCAGACGCGTGACGAAGATCGCCGAGAAGACCGAGGTGGCAAGGCCGATGACCAGCGTCACCGCGAAGCCCTTGACCGGACCGGACCCGAGGAAGAACAGGATCAGGCCGGTGATGAAGGTGGTGATGTTGCCGTCCATGACCGCCGACATCGCCCGCTCGAAGCCAAGGTCGATGGAGCGGCTGGGACCGCGGCCGCGCTTCAGCTCTTCGCGGATGCGCTCGAAGATCAGCACGTTGGCATCCACCGCCATGCCCATGGTCAGCACGAGGCCGGCAATGCCCGGCAGCGTCAGCGTGGCGCCCATCATCGACATCGCGCCAAGGATCAGCGCCATGTTCACGATCAGCGCGAAGGTGGCGAAGACGCCGAACAGCCCGTAGCTGGCCACCATCATGAAGGTGACGGCGCAGAAGCCGACGATGGCGGCGACGCGGCCGGCATCGATCGAATCCTGCCCCAGTTCGGGGCCGATGGTGCGCTCTTCGAGGAAGGTCAGCTGTGCCGGCAGGGCGCCGGCGCGCAGCAGGACCGCCAGCTCGGTCGAGCTTTCCACGGTGAAGTTGCCGGTGATGATGCCCGAACCGCCGGCGATGTGGCTCTGGATCTGCGGGGCCGAGATCACCTCGTCATCCAGCACGATCGCGAAGAGCTGCCCGATGTTGGCGGCGGTGTAGTCGCCGAACTTGCGCGCGCCCGAGGGGTTGAAGGTGAAGCTCACCGCCGGGCGGCCGTTCTGGTCGAACGAGGGCTGCGCGTTGGTCAGCTCTTCCCCGGTGACGACCGGAACCTGCTCGAGGACGTAGTAGACGCCCTTCTCGTTCGCGGCGGGGGCCAGCATGTTGCCGGCGCCGGGGGCCTCGTTGGCATTGTTGGTGCGGCGGATCACCGGCTGGAAGTTCAGCTGCGCGGTGGTGCCGATCAGGTTCTTCAGCTCTTCGGCCGAGCCGATGCCCGGCACCTGGATCAGGATGCGGTCGTCGCCCTCGCGCTGGATCGTCGGCTCGCGGGTGCCGACCTCGTCGATCCGGCGGCGCACGATCTCCAGCGACTGCTGCATGGTGCGGTCGTCGGTCGCGGTGCGCTCGGCGTCCGAAAGCTTGACGGTGACGGTGTCGCCGGTGCCGGCGACCTCGAGGTCGTTCTGCCCCATCCCGGTCATCGACACCACGGGCGTGGCCATGCCGCGCACGATCTCGACGGCGCGGGCCAGGCCCTCGGGCTGCGAGATCTGCACCTTCAGCTCGTCCGGCGCCGAGGGCGCACGGCGCACGGTGCCGACCTCGGCGCGGGCGTCGCGCAGCCGGTCGCGGACCTCGGGCCAAAGCCCGTTCATCCGGTCTTCGTAGACCTCGGACAGATGCACTTCCGCCAGAAGATGCGCGCCCCCGCGCAGGTCGAGGCCAAGGTTGACCAGACCCGAGGGCATCCAGTCCGGCCAGGCGGCGCGGGCGGCCTCGGTCTCGGGCGTCTCGACCCCGGATTTCGTCACGGAGGCGATGGCGTCGTTATGCCCCTCCACCCGTGCGTAAAAGGCGTTCGGCAGCGCGGTCAGGAAACCGGCGGCGACCACCAGCCAGATCAGGACGCGCTTCCACAGGGCAATCTGAAGCATCTTCGGGCTCGGTCTCGGGCCACCGGGCGGGCCGGCGGCAGGCGGGAGGGGGCCGCGCGGGCGCGGCAGCGACGCGGCGGGGGCAGCCCCCCGCCGGCGGCGCTCACTTTGCGGGCTGGGCCGGCTCGGTCTTCGACAGGACCTGCGCGATCGAGCCCTTGACGACGCGCACCTTCACGCCGTCGGCGATCTCGACCTCGACTTCCGAGCCGTCGTCCTTGACCTTGACGACCTTGCCGATCACGCCGCCCTGGGTGACGACCAGGTCGCCCCGGCGCAGCGCGTCCACCATGTTGCGGTGTTCCTTGGCCTTTTTCTGCTGCGGGCGGATCAGCAGGAAATACATGATCGCGAAGATCAGGATCAGCGGCACGAACTGCGCGAAGGCGGAGGCGCCGCCCGCGGCGCCACCGGCGGCCTGGGCAAAGGCGGGAGTTGCGAACATGTGTCGTCCTTCTTTCGGGTATCCCTCGGGCTCCGGCGCCCTTGCAAAAGGCCCGGAAAGTCGGCGCGGACCCTATCCGGGGGTCCGCCGGTTGGCAAGCATCGGCGGCCCGCCGCCGGTGCCCGCGGGCGGGCGGTCACGCAATGTTCAAGCCTGCCGCGCGGCCCGGCACGGGGCGCGGGCCTTGCCGTGCGGGCGCCGGCCGCCCTACGATGCCCCCAAGCGCGCCGGACCCCTGTCCCGATCGGAGGAGCGATGACGCCACGCAACCGCCTCGTTCTCGCCGCCGCGCTGGCGGGGCTGACCGCTGCGGGCCTGCCGGGGCCCGGCCATGCCGCCGGCGGCCAGCGCCCGCTCTCGGAACCCGAGGCCCGGCCCTTCGCCGCCATCGGCCGCATCGCCTATGTCGATGCGCCGGCGCCTGGCGCCGCGATCTGCTCGGGCGTGCTGGTGGCGCCCGATCTGGTGCTGACGGCGCTGCACTGCGTGATCCCGGGTCGCGGCACGCCGCAGCCGGACACGATCCGTTTCGCCATCGGCTGGCGCGATGGCAGCGCGGCCGCGCTGTTCCGCGGCGCCGAGGTCATCGCCCCGCTGCAACGCTGGAACGAGGTGACCGACCTCGCGCTGCTCCGCCTTGCCGCACCGGTGCCGGCCACGCTCGCCGCACCGCTGCCGCTGGGGCCGCAGGCACGGCCGGGCGACATGCTCAGCCTCGTCGGCTGGCGCCGCGACGCGCCCGAGGCCCCGGTGCGCGACGACCTCTGCCGGGTCGAGACGGTGGTGCCGCAGATGACGGGCCTCGGCTGCGAGGTGGTCTCGGGCAATTCGGGCGCGCCGATGATGACGCAGGAGGCCGCGGGCTGGACGGTGCGCGAGATCACCGTGGCCACGACCCGCAGCCCCGAGGGCCGGCCGAAGGCGCTGGCTTCGGACCCGCCCGCCGACCTGCGCGCGGTGATCGCCACCGCCCTGTCGCTGCCGCCCGCCGCCAACCTCGCGCGCGACTGAACAGGGCGCGGCGCCCGCAACGCGGAAGTGCCGCCGCCCGCGACCGCCCCGCCCCGCAAGCCCCGTCCGCCCCACGGCGACCCGCGCCGCTTCGCCATGCGCCGCGTCGCCTGCCTGCCGCCGCGCGCTGTCGCGCCGCGGGAACAGGCCCTTGCCGCCGCGCCCGTCCGAGGCGCCCCGACGCAGACCAGCGAACCCATCCAGCGTCCCGCTTCGCGCCCCGGTCCGGCGCCACTCCGGCAATATCCGAACCGCCGACGCCGTGGCACGCACCATCAAGGGCTTCCCCCCCGCCCCGCTCTCGGGCATATCTCGCCGCGGCGGCCAGCCCGGCCGCCCGAGGACCCGAACCCGGAGCGACCCCATGCACGACATCCGCGCCATCCGCGAAAACCCTGCCGCCTTCGACCAGGCGCTCGGCCGCCGGAGTCTGCCGTCGATGTCGTCGCAGGTGCTGGCCCTCGACGAGGCGCGCCGCGCAAAGATCCTCGCCGCCGAAACCGCGCAGGCCGAGCAGAACAAGGCCTCCAAGGAAGTCGGCGCCGCCAAGGGCCGCGGCGACGAGGCCGAATTCGAACGCCTGCGCGCGCTGGTCGCCGAGAAGAAGGCCGAGATCGCGCGGCTGAACGACGAGGCCAAGGCCGATGACGCCGCGCTGCGCGACCTCTTGATGACGATCCCGAACCTGCCCGCGGCCGATGTGCCAGAGGGCGCGGACGAGGCCGGCAATGTCGAGATCCGCCGCTGGGGCACCCCGCGCAGCTTCGACTTCCCGCCGGTCGAGCATTACCAGCTCACCGCCGTCGCCGCCGCCGCCGACCGCGGCCTCGATTTCGAGGCCGCCGCCAAGCTCTCGGGCGCGCGCTTCATGGTGCTGAAGGGCGCGACCGCCCGCCTTCACCGCGCGCTCGCGCAGCTGATGCTCGACACCCATGTCGACACCCACGGCCTGACCGAGACCTGGACCCCGGTGCTCGTCCGCCCCGAGATGATGTACGGCACCGGGCAACTCCCGAAATTCGGCGAGGACAGCTACGAGACCACCAACGGCTGGTGGCTGGTGCCCACGGCCGAGGTGACGCTGACCAACCTCGTCAACGACGAGACCGTGGCCGAAGCGACCCTGCCCCGCCGCCATGTCGCCTATACCCAGTGCTTCCGTTCGGAAGCGGGCTCCGCCGGCCGCGACACCGCCGGCATGCTGCGCCAGCACCAGTTCGAGAAGGTCGAGATGGTCTCGATCGTCAAGGCCGGGGACAGCCCCGCCGAACACGAGCGGATGACGGCCTGCGCCGAGGCGATCCTGCAGAAGCTCGAGCTGCCCTATCGCACCATCGTCCTTTGCACCGGGGACATGGGCTTCGGCGCGATCAAGACCCACGATCTCGAGGTCTGGCTGCCCGGCCAGAACACCTTCCGCGAGATCTCGTCGGTCTCGAACTGCGGCGATTTCCAGGCCCGGCGGATGAACGCGCGCTTCAAGCCCGCCGATGGTGGCAAGCCCGAGTTCCTGCACACGCTGAACGGCTCGGGCCTCGCCGTGGGCCGCACCCTGATCGCGGTGCTCGAGAACGGCCAGCAGGCCGACGGTTCGGTCACGCTGCCGGCGGCACTGCACCCCTACCTCGGCGGCAAGACCACGCTCACCGCCGAGGGCACGCTCGCCTGACGGAAAAGACCGGGGGAGAGGCCTCTCCCCCGGCCCCCCCTGCTTTCGCATTGGTCCAAATATCCCGGGGGTGGGGGGGGAGCGCCCCCCCCCCCGGCCCCCCCTGCTTTCGCATTGGTCCAAATATCCCGGGGGGGAGGGGGCAGCGCCCCCTCCCTTCCCTCACATGTCCTTGTCCGAGGCGTCGGCCTCGCCCGCGACCCAGTAGCCCGCGGCCTTGATCCATGCGCGCGCCACGCCGCGGGCGATCAGCGCCTCTTTCACCGCCCGCGCCACGCCTGCCTCGGCCGCGACCCAGACGAAGGTCCGTGGCCCGATCGCCAGCCCGTCCAGCGCCGCCAGCACTGGCGCGGGATCCGCGGCATCGGCGCGATGGATCCAGCGCGCCGCGTGCCGCGCCTGCGTCCCGAAGGCCTGCTCGTCCGCCGCCCCCGGCACGGCCACAAGGCTCACGACCGGCACGCCCGCCGCCATCTCCTCGATCCGCCGCCCGATCGCCGGCAGCGCCGTCTCGTCGCCGATCAGCACCCAGTCCGCGATCGGCCCGGCGATGACCTGCGAGCCGCGCGGGCCGCCGATCTCGACCGCATCGCCGACCTGCGCCGCCAGCGCCCAGACCGTCGCCGGCCCGGCCTCGTGGATCGCGAAATCCAGCACCAGCACGCCGCGCGCGGTGTCGAAGCGCCGCGGGGTGTAGTCGCGCATCGCCGTGCCGCCCTGCCCGTCCGGGACGATCAGCTTCACGTGGTCCTCGGGCGAGAGCGACGGGAAATCCGCCATGTCGGGCCCCTCGCAGGTCAGCCG
The DNA here is from genome assembly GCF_037095735.1 of Frigidibacter sp. MR17.14. Taxonomy (NCBI): domain Bacteria; kingdom Pseudomonadati; phylum Pseudomonadota; class Alphaproteobacteria; order Rhodobacterales; family Paracoccaceae; genus Frigidibacter; species Frigidibacter sp. MR17.14. The sequence goes on from NZ_JBAWKD010000003.1 coordinate 636,715, forward strand.
CAGCATCGCCGGGCTCAGCCGCTCGATCCCGGACACCCGCAGGTGCCGGCGCTTCAGCTCGTGCCGGTGGCGTTCGATCAGCGGGCGGGGCGCGGCGTCGGGGGCTGCAGTCTCTGTCATCTCGGTCATGGTCCATCCAATGTCGGGGACTGAGCGCGGGGCCGGACGCGGGCCCTGCCGGGCGGCAGGTCGAGGCTGGCGATCCGGATGTCCGGCTCATGCCCTATGATTTTACTCGGACAATACGCAGGGACCAAGCCGATCCGTCGCGCACCGCCGCACAGATCCCCCTGCCGAAACCGATTGGACGACACGCCCAAGCGGCGCATATCCTGCGGCATGACCCGCAATAAATCCCGCGCCCTCTGGCTCTTCGCCCTGACCATCGCCCTCGCGCTCTCGCCGCTGATCGCGCCTTCGGTGCGCGGCTACGATCCGCGCGACTTCGCCTATTCGATCGCGGATCCGCTGATCCAGCCGGCGGGCTACACCTTCTCGATCTGGCTGCCGCTCTTCGCCGCGCTGATCTGGCACGGCTGGACCGGCTTCGCCACACGGGCCGTGGCCGCGGACTGGGACCGCATCCGCCCGCCGATGATCGTGGCGGTGCTGATCGCCGCGCTCTGGCTGAACGTCGCGGCGCTGCTGCCGCTGCTGGCCACCGCGATGATCCTCGGCATGGCCGGCTCAGCGGTGGCGGCGCTTCTGCGCATCGGTGTCACCGCGGAGCGCGCGCTGCGCTGGCCGGTGGCGGCCTTTGCCGGCTGGTCCACCGCCGCGGCCGGCGTGGCGGTCGGCGTGGTCGCGGGCGGCATGGGCCTGATCTCTCAGTTCCTCGCCGCGCTGACGATCCTTCTCGTCTTGCTGATCGTGGGCGCCGCCGTGGCGCTCAAGGCGCGCTCGCCGCTCTATGCCGGCGTGCTGGTCTGGGCGCTGCTCGGGATCTTCGTCGGCAATCTCGGCGATGCCCCGGCGGTGCGCTACGGCGCGCTCCTCGGCGCGCTGATCATGACGCTGGTCGCCGCCAAGGCCTGGCGCGACGCCCGGGCATAGGCGCCCGAGCGCAGGGGGCTCGGGGGACATGCATGTCCCCCGACCCTGTTGTTTCACTTCTTCTTCGTCTTCCCGGCGTCGACATGCTTTTTCAGCCGCGACGGGGTGGACCACTTGCGGTCCTTGAACGGGTTCTTGTCGCCCTGCGAGCGCATAATCAGCCGGATCGGCGTCCCCGGCATGTCGAAGTCGTTGCGCAGCCCGTTGACCAGATAGCGCGAATAGCTTTCCGGCAGGTCGTCGGGGCGCGAGCACATGACCACGAACTGCGGCGGCCGGGTCTTCACCTGCGTCATGTAGCGCAGGCGGATCCGGCGCCCGCCGGGGGCCGGCGGCGGGTGGCTTTCGACCATCGCCCCCAGCCACTGGTTCAGCTTCGCGGTCGAGACGCGGCGGTTCCAGACGTCATGCGCCTTCAGAATCGCGTTGTGCAGCCGGTCGAGCCCCTTGCCGGTCTTGGCCGACACGGTGACCAGCGGCGCGCCCTTCAGCTGCGGCAGCAGCCGCTCGAAGCTTTCGCGCAGCAGGTTCAGCTTCTGCGGCTTGTCCTCTTCCAGATCCCACTTGTTCGCGGCCACGACCACGGCGCGGCCCTCGGTCTCGGCGAAATCGGCGATGCGCAGGTCCTGCTGCTCGAAGGGGATCTCGACGTCCAGCAGCACCACGACGACTTCCGCGAAGCGCACCGCGCGCAGACCGTCGGCGACCGACAGCTTTTCCAGCTTCTCCTGCACGCGGGCCTTCTTGCGCATGCCGGCGGTGTCGAAGATCCGCATCGGCACGCCCATGAACTCGGTCGAGACCGAGATCGCGTCGCGGGTGATCCCGGCCTCGGGGCCGGTCAGCAACCGGTCCTCGCCGAGGATCTTGTTGATCAGCGTCGATTTCCCGGCATTCGGCCGGCCGATCACCGCGATCTGCAGGGGCTTCTGCTTCGTGGGCCGGTGATCCTCGGTCCCCTCGGTGTTGTCGTCGTCTTCGCCCACCTCGACATCGGTCTCGGGCGCGTCCTTGTAGCTTTCGGCGTCGAATTTCTCGGCCAGCGGCTTCAGCAGGTAATAGAGGTCGTCCATCCCCTCGCCATGCTCGGCCGAGATCCGCACCGGCTCGCCCAGACCCAGCGAGAAGGCCTCGAGGGCGCCGGCATCGCCGGCCTTGCCCTCGGACTTGTTCACGCCAAGGATCACATGCGCGTTCTTGCGGCGCAGGATGTCGGCGAAGACCTCGTCGGTGGGCGTGACGCCCACGCGGCCGTCGATCACGAACAGGCAGATGTCGGCCTGCTCGACCGCGCGTTCGGTCAGGCGGCGCATCCGGCCCTGCAGGCTGTCGTCGGTGACCTCTTCGAGGCCCGCGGTGTCGATGACGGTGAAGCGCAGGTCGAACAGCTTCGCCGCCCCTTCCCGCAGGTCGCGCGTCACCCCCGGCTGGTCATCGACCAGCGCGAGCTTCTTGCCCACCAGCCGGTTGAACAGCGTGGACTTGCCGACATTGGGTCGGCCGACGATGGCAAGCGTGAAGCTCATGGCGGGCGGCTCCGGGATCAGGAAGCCGCCCCCTTACACCGCTTTACGGTCAGCGGAAAGCCAGAAGCTGTCCGTTCTTCGACACGACATAGGCGGTGTTCCCGGCGACGGCGATCCCGGTCGAGGCCCCGCCCGGGATCGCGACCGAGGCGGTCATGGTGCCCGAGGCCGGATCGAAGGCCCGCAGGTAGCCATCGGACGAGGCGACGAAGAGCCGCCCGCCGGCCAGCACCGGCCCGTGGTTCTCGACCACGTCGCGGCGGTTCTTGGCGCGGCGGGTGTGGACGTCATAGGGCAGATCGACCGCCCAGAGCACCTCGCCCGACGCGGCATTGACCCGCACCAGCCGCCCGGCATCGGTGACCGAGAAGACCGAGCCGCCGGCGACGGCGACCGGGGCCGAGGCGCCCTCGGCGATCGACCAGGCCGGCTGGCCCGAGGCGAGCGCGGTCGCGCCCAGCTGGCCCGCGGTGGTGCCGGAATAGACCGTGCCGCCCGAGATCACCGGGTCGCCGGCAACGTCGCTGACATCGGCATAGGCCATGCCCAGCCGCTTGCCGGCCAGCGAGCGCACCCAGCGCCGCGCGCCGGTGTTGGTGTCGGCCGCGACCAGAAGCCCGCCGGTGAAGGGGAAGACCACGGTGTCGCCCGAGACCGCGGGGGCCGAAACGCCGGTGACGCCGGCCCGCGCCGGGGCGCCGCGCAGCGTCCACAGTTCCCGGCCATCGGCCGCGCGCACCGCGATGCCGGTGCCGTCGCGGGTGGCGACGAACACGGTGCCGCCCGACACGGTCGGCGCGCCGCCGATCCCGGTGTCGACCTTCTGGCGCCAGACAACGCCACCGCTGGCGGCGTCGAGCGCGACCAGCTCGCCATAGCTCGTCGTCACGAAGACCTTGCCGCCGGCATAGGCCAGCCCGCCGCCGGTGCCGGTCGAGCGTTCGCCCGCGGGCTTGGCCGAGCTGCGCCAGGCGACCTGCCCCGCCGGGGTGACCGCGGTGACCTGCGCCTCGCTGTCGATGGCGAAGACCAGCCCGCCGCCGACCACCGGATCGCCGACCAGCCGGTGCCGCTGCGCCGAGGCGGCGCCGATGCCGGCGGACCAGATCAGCTGCGGCTCGGGGCGCAGGCTCGGGTGGCCGGGCGCGTGGTCGGGGGCGCCGGCACGCGCCGGCCAGTCGGCGTTGGTGCCCATCGGCGGCAGCGCGATCGGAACCGCGCGCGCGCCGCTGGCGACCGGGCCGCCCGTGGTCACGCCCGCGGCGGCGCGGGTGTCGATGCGCTCGCCCGGCAGCCGCGGCTCCTTGGCGCAGCCCGCCAGCACCAGAACCAGCGCGAGGCTTCCCGCGCCCAGAACCTTTGCTCGCCCGCCGCGTGCGGCCGGCCGCTTCGCCCCGTGTTCGCTCACTGCCCGTCCTCTCATCCTGTCCGCCCGGCTCATCCTCGGATCCCGGGTCTTGCGGTTCTCAGCTGGCCGCCGGATCCGCGCCCAGCGCCACCATCAACTGTGTCGCCCGGCGGCGCAAGCCCGGGGTCACCCCGTCCTCGGCCAGCACTGCGCGCAAAGCCGCCACCGCGCCGTCGGTATCGCCCGCGGCGGCAAGATCCAGCGCCTGCTGCTCCTGCGCCAGCAGCCGGTAGGGCGCGCCGGGCCGCGTCAGCCGCTCGAGCGCGGCACCGCGGTCGGCCGCGGACATTTCCGGTCCGGCCAGCAGCACCCGCTTCAGCAGTGCCAGATGGCCCAGCGTCTCGGGCAGGGTGCCGTCGCTCGCCACCGCGTCGTAATCGGCCAGCGCCTTGGCGGTGTCACCGGCATCGGCGGCACTCGCTGCCTCGAGCAGGCGCTTGAGCGCCAGCCGCTCGGGGCTGCCCTCGGGCAGGCCCGCCAGCGCCTCGGTGCGCGCGGCCAGGCTCTCGGCCTGCATCGCGGCCATCACCGCATCGCCGAAAGCGCGCGCCTCGGCCTCGGCCGCCGACCGGCGCCACTCCCAGAAGGCCGCGCCGCCGACGATCAGCACCACCCCGACGATGCCGACCCAGCCCCAGCGCTTGAGAAGGGCGAAAAGCCGGTCGCGGCGAACCTCGTCGGTCACCTCGTCGATGAAGCTGTCATTGTTGCTCATTCCGGCCTCCGAAAACCCGGCCTCCTCTTACACGCGGGCGGGGCGGCTTGCCAAGGCCGGGTCCGGCCGTGATCGGGGCAAAAGGCGGTGAGGGAGCGCTGCCCCCTCGCGGGCCCTGCCCGCTCACCCCCAGGGATATTTGTGCCAGCAAGAAATGGCTTTCTCATTGGTCCAAATATCCCCGCCGGAGGCGCAGCGCGCCGCTCGCGGCGACGCCGGGATCAGGCCGCCTCGTCGATCTCGGCCGACTGGCGCGCCCACATCGCGGCATAGCGCCCGCCCTCGGCCAGAAGCGCCTCGTGGGTGCCCTCCTCGACGATGCGCCCGGCCTCCAGCACCACGATCCGGTCGGCATTCGCCACGGTCGAAAGCCGGTGCGCGATGGTGATCACCGTGCGCCCCTGCCCCATCGCCTCGAGCTCGGCCTGGATGTCGGCCTCGGTCTGGGTGTCGAGCGCCGAGGTCGCCTCGTCCAGCAGCAGGATCGGCGGGTTCTTCAGCAGGGTGCGCGCGATGCCCACCCGCTGCTTCTCGCCCCCCGACAGCTTCAGCCCGCGCTCGCCGACCCTGGTGTCGTAGCCCTCGGGCAGCGCGAGGATGAAATCGTGGATCTTGGCGGCCCGCGCCGCCGCCTCGACATCCGCGCGCGTCGCATTCGCGCGGCCATAGGCGATGTTGTAATAGATCGTGTCGTTGAACAGCACCGTGTCCTGCGGCACCACCCCGATCGCGGCATGCAAGGATTCCTGTGTGACCTCGCGCAGGTCCTGCCCGTCGATGGCGATCGCGCCGCCGGTCACGTCGTAGAAGCGGAACAGAAGCCGCCCGATCGTGGATTTGCCAGAGCCCGACGGCCCGACGATCGCCACCGTCTGACCGGCCCCGACCTCGAGATCGATCCCCTTCAGGATCGGCCGCGACGGGTCATAGCCGAAGCGCACGTCGCTCAGCCGGATCGCCCCGCCCGAGACCTGCAGCGCGGGCGCGCCCGGGCGGTCGGTGACCTCGGCCGGGTGGCGCAGCAGGTCGAACATCTCGCCCATGTCGACCAGCGCCTGCCGGATCTCGCGGTAGACCGTGCCGAGGAAGCCCAGAGGCATGGTGATCTGGATCATGTAGGCGTTGACCATCACGAAATCGCCCACGGTCAGCGTGCCGGCCTGCACCCCGCGCGCCGCCATCGCCATGACGATGACAAGGCCCGTGGTGATGATCAGCGCCTGACCGGCATTCAGCAGCGCAAGGCTCTGCCCGGTCTTCACCGCGGCCTTTTCATAGCCCGCCATCGCCGCGTCATAGCGCGCGGTCTCGCGCCCCTCGGCCGCGAAATACTTCACCGTCTCGTAGTTCAGCAGGCTGTCGATCGCCTTCTGGTTCGCGTCGGTGTCCTGCTCGTTCATCTGCCGGCGCAGCTTCACCCGCCACTCGGTGACCTTGAAGGTGAAGGTGACGTACAGCGCGATGGTCACGACCACGACCAGCGCATACCAGACCGAGAAGGCCAGCGCGAAGATGATCGAGACCAGCGCCAGCTCCAGCGCCAGCGGCCCGATCGAGAACAGCATGAAGCGCAGCAGGAAATCGACGCCCTTCACCCCGCGCTCGATGATCCGGCTCAGCGCGCCGGTCTTGCGGGTGATGTGATAGCGCAGGGACAGCGCGTGGATGTGCTGGAAGGTTTCCAGCGCCAGCGCCCGCAGCGCCCGCTGCCCGACCCGCACGAAGATCGCGTCGCGCAGCTCGCCAAAGGCAACCGATCCCAGCCGCGCGAGGCCATAGGCCACCACCAGCCCGATCGCCCCCAGCGCGAGCAGCGCCCCGTCGTCGCGCTGTTCGCCCGCCAGCCCGTCGACCGCCGCCTTGTAGATGAAGGGCACGCAGACCGAGACCACCTTGGCCGCGACCAGCGCCATCATCGCCAGCACCACGCGCTTCTTCACCCAAGGCGCGCTGTCCGGCCAGAGATAGGGCGCGACCCGGCGCATCGTCGCAAGGCCGCTCGACTTCGCGGGGGCGGCGGCCGCCGGCGCGGTACCCGCCACCTCGGCCTCTTCGCGCGCCCGGCGTTCCTCGGCCCGCGTCTTCGGTGGCTCCGCCCCGCGCGGGGCGTCGCTGCCTGCCATATGCCGCATTCCTCAGCCTTTCCGACCACCGCCCGCCCGCCGTCCCGGTCGGGACGGCACCGTCCGTTGATCCGGCGGCGGGGATCGCTTACATCGAGATCAGTTCAAGGCTTCTTGAGTAGTTGAATGATGGAGCAGCGTAAAGTGCTCGACGCGCTGTCGGCGCTGGCGAGCGAGACCCGGCTGGACCTGGTCAGGATGCTGGTGCCCGCCGGCAAGGACGGCCGCAGCGCGGGCGATCTCGCACGCGCGCTCGGCGTTTCGGCCTCGCGGCTGTCGTTCCATCTGGCGGCGCTGGAACAGGCGGGGCTCGTCACCTCGCGCCGCGAATCGCGCAACGTCTTCTATGCCGCCGACCATGGCGGGATCGGGCGCACCTTCGGCTGGCTGATCGCCGACTGCTGCTGCGGCCACCCCGAGGTGCGCGCCTGCTGCGGCTGGGACGGCGCCGCGGAAGACGTCGCCCAGGACGCTGCCCAAGAGGTTGGCCCGCCAAAGCTCACGGTTTCGCCGGGATCGTGAAGACCTGCCCCGGGTAGATCAGGTCAGGGTTGCGGATCTGGTCGCGGTTGGCCTCGAAGAGCCGGACATATTCGACCCCGTCGCCATAATTGCGCTGGGCGATCTTCCACAGCGAATAGCCGGGCTGCACCGTGATCTGCACCAGTCCGCCGGTGACCGGCGCGGTCTCTGCCGGCGCGGCGGGATTTGCAGGGGTGCCGGCCATGGCCTGCACCGGGGCCTGCGTCGCGGCGGGCGCCGCCGGGGCCTCGCCCGTCGCGGGCGCAGGGCCCGCTGCGGGGGCCGTGCTTGCGGCCGCGGGCGGCGGGGCCGCGGGTTCGGCCGGGGCCTGCGCGGCGCGGGCCGCGGCGGCCAGGACCTCGGGCGCCTCGCGCTGGAACGGCGTCTCGGCGCGCGAGACGACCTTGCCCGCCGCGTCGATCTGGTCCACCCGCAGGCTGTAGAGCCCCGGCGCGAGGTCGAAGATCCGCGTCTGCCAGCGCCGGTCCGGCCCCAGCGCCACCGTCGCGGCCAGCGCATTGTCGAGATAGAGGCGCACCGCGCCCCCCTCGCCCGGACCCGCGCGGCCGGTGAGGCTGACGGCACCATCGGCATCGTAGCCCAGCGCGTCGATCACCACCTGCGCGCTGTCCGGTCCCGCCAGCACCGCCACGCCCTCCGCGCCGGTGCCCAGCACCGCCGGGGCGGCCGGCGCCTCGGCTGCGGCCGTTGCAGTCGCGGGGGCCAAAGGCGGGGCCGCAGCCGAATCTGCTGTGACTGCGGCCGAGGCGGCCTCGGCGCTCGTCGCCGGGGCGGTCGCCACCGGGCCCGGAGCGGCCGCGGCCAGCGCCTGCGCCGGCGCAGCGGCCCCGGGCGCCTCGGCGGCCTGCCGCGGGGCAAGGATCACCGGCGCCTGCGAGCGGATCTCCGCACCGGCCGCATCGGTCGCGGCCAGCGCCAGCTCGCGCGGCCGACCATCAAGCGGCACATCGCCCAGAACCGCGAAATCGCCACGGGCATTGGCGGTGGCGCTGCCGATCTCCTGCCCGTCGGCCAGAAGCCGCACCCTTGCCCCCGGCGCCGCGCGGCCCGCAACCTGCACGCCGCCCTGCGCATCGGCACGCACCGTGTCGAAGCTCGGCACCACCGCCGCCGCGGCCGCTGCCGGCTGCGGCGGGGCCGGCGCTGCGGCGGGCTGCGGCGCGGGCGATCCCGCCGCGGCAGGCTCCGGTGCTGCCGCGACCTCCTGCGCGGCCGGGGGCCGGGCAGGCTCTGACGTCGCCGCTGCAGTCGCCGCGGGCTCGGGCGCAGGCGCAGCGGCGGGCGCCGGGGTGGCCGGCGGAGCAGAGGCAGACGACGTGGCAGACGGGGTAACTGCGGCCGAGGGGCCGGACGCCGCCGTACCGGGCTCTCCCTCAAACCCTCCGTCCCGATGCCCGACGGGGCCGAGCCCGAACCACAGCAGCGCCAGCCCGGCCACACAGCCAAGCGCAACACCCGCCCCCACGCGCCAGCCGGCACCCGTTTCCTTCGCCATCGTCATCCCCGTTCGGCCCAGTCCGGCCCCGTTCGACCGTGGCATCCCCTGCCCGGCCATCGTCCCCGTCACACCACCGGCCCCGATCCGGACCCCTTCCGGGTCCCCTCCGCCCCGCGCCCCCGCGCGCCGCGGCACCGGACCGGTCCGGCACATCCCCATCACGGCTCTGCGGCCGCTTGAGGCAGGTTAGCAACCCCGGTATCACCGGTCAAAAGCCGCGCGACGCCATGGCGCACCGCACGCAAGAAGAGGGGCGAAAGATGCCAAAATACACCCATTCCGTCTGCGTTTTCTGCGGCTCGCGCCCCGGCACCGACCCGGCCCATGTCGAAACCGCCCGCGCGACCGGCCAGATGCTGGCGCGGCGCGGCTGGCGGCTGGTCTATGGCGCGGGCGATGTCGGGCTGATGGGCGAGGTGGCGCGCGCCACCCAGGCCGCCGCGGGCGAGACCTTCGGGGTGATCCCGGTCCATCTGTTGGGGATGGAGGTCGGCAAGCGCGACCTCTCGACCTTCGTCGTCACCGAGACGATGCACGAGCGCAAGAAGGTCATGTACATGAACTCGGACGCCTTCGTGGTGCTGCCGGGCGGCGCCGGCACGCTGGACGAGCTGTTCGAGATCGTCACCTGGCGCCAGATCGGCCTGCATGAAAAGCCGGTCTACCTGGTGAACGTCAACGGTTACTGGGACCCGCTGCTGGCGATGCTAGAGGCGGTGGTGTCGGGCGGCTTCGCCGCGCCCTCGCTGAAGGACTTCGTCACGCCGGTCGCCGATGCCTCGGCCCTCGAGGCCGCGCTGGCCGCGCATCTGGGCTGAGCCGCCACAAGGGCGAGGGCCCGCCCGGACGAGCCGCTCAGGATCGTCCGCCGGTGGCAGATGGACCTGCACGAGACGCCGGTTTTCCTCGTCAAGGTGGACGGCTGCCGGGGCTCGCTGCTGGCGATGCCGGATGCGGTGGTGACGCCTGGACCCGCAACGCCCTCGCTAAAGGGTTTTCGCCGCTCCGATCGCAGACGCCCCGGCTCGCCAGGCAGTGTTGAAAACGCATCTGGACTGAGGCGAACTCAGAATAGTTTCGCGACGCTGCCATGCCGGACAAGGTATACGGGCTCGTCAGCCGGCGACATGTCGGCCTGCATGAAAATCCGCCGCCCAGTCAGAGTCCAAACCTGCTACGGCTCACTGCGTACAAAGCCGGATGACGTCACCGCACTCAGCGTCGCTCTCGCCGCGCTGAAGGGCCTCGTCACCCCTTGAGCAGATCCCGCGACCCGCATGGACACGAAAGGGCCCGGCTAGCGACGCCAGCATGCCGGACGAAAGGCCCAGCATCTTCCCCTGATGCCGGAGGGCCCGAGTGAAAACCCGGTCAGGCTCGGCGGCGCCAGAAGCCGGCAGGGCACGCGGCTGGCGATGCCCGACGCGCCACCGATCGGCTGTTCAGCCGCGCGCTCGCCAGGCGTCTTCGCCACCCCGGCCGCCGATGCCGACGCCCCCGAGCCCGCTATGGCCGCGTCTCTCGGATGAGCGCGCGGCGGAAAACAGCGCAAAGGGTCCGCCGCGCAGATGGTGGCCGGGGGGCGCCACGGGGTCGCGGAGACCCCGGGCGCCCTGCCCGGCCACCCTTCAGGCCGCCTCGAGCTCGGCCGCGACGATCTTCGCGATCTGCGGCAGCGGATGCCCGGTCAGGGTCTTGGCGCATTCCGCCGCCAGCGCCCGGCCCGTCGCTGCGCCAAGATGCGGCCGCATCGCGCCAAGGATCGGTGCCGGGGCGGCGATCACCAGCCGCGCAGAGCCGCGCCCGGCCACCTCGACCTCGATCACACCGGCCAGATCCGCGGCAAAGGCCTCGCCAGCGAGACGCGCATAATCCGCCTGCTCCAGCGCCGAGCGCTGGCCGGGCCCCTTGTCGGCCATCCGCCCGGGCCGGTCGGTCGCCCCCGCCAGCGCCTCGGGCGGCACCGCGTGGCGCGAGACCACCGAAAGCTCGGGCGCGTCGGGCGTTCCGGCGTTCTCGAGGATCAGTGCCTTCTCGCCATCGGCGACGAGGATGAGGGTGCCCTTGGCCATGCGTGCCATTGCCGTCTCCTGTATCGTTGCTGTGCGGGGAAAACGTCCGCATCCGGGGCGCGTTCCGCCCGGCGCCGGGCCGTCGTGGGCACCGGCGGCGCCCCGCCCAGCCGCGACACCGGCGCAGGAGCAAAGCCGCCCCCGCGCTGATGGGGCGCAGGCGGGGGGCTTGCAGACCGGGATCGCGATGACTTCAACACCCCCCGCAACAGACGGCGCCCCCCGCGGCGACAGATCCGGCGCGGCGCCCGTCGAAACCGCGGCTGACGCTGGTCCTGCTCTTCGCGGTCCATCCGGTGATCACCGCCCTGCTCTAGCTGCCCGCGCCGCTGACGCAGCGCTGGCAGGTCTGGCACCGCACGCCGGTAATGGTCGGTGGCATCGTCTTTCGGGGGCGATCGTCTTCGGGGTCAGCTCGCCGGTGATGCGGATCTTCGGTTGGCACATCCTGCGGAGCTATGGAAAAGGCCCGGCGCGGCGGCCGGGCCCTTCCCTGATCGTGCCGGGTCGCTCAGAGGCGGCCGGCGACGTTTTCCCAGTTCACCAGCTTCTCGAGGAAGTTGGTCAGGTAGGCCGGGCGCTTGTTGCGGAAGTCGATGTAGTACGAGTGTTCCCACACGTCGCAGCCCAGCAGCGCGGTCTGGCCGAAGCACAGCGGGTTCACGCCGTTCTCGGTCTTGGTGACCTTCAGCGCGCCGTCGGTGTCCTTCACCAGCCAGCACCAGCCCGAGCCGAACTGGCCCGCGCCCGCGGCGGCGAATTCTTCCTTGAACTTGTCGACCGAGCCGAAGGACTCGGTGATCGCCTTTTCAAGCTCGCCCGGCATCGCCTTGCCGCCCGGGCCCATCATCTCCCAGAACTGGTTGTGGTTCCAGTGCTGCGAGGCGTTGTTGAAGATGCCCGACTGCGCCACGGCGCCGGCCTTGTAGGTGCCTTTGACGATGTCTTCGAGCGACTTGCCTTCCCACTCGGTGCCGGCGATCAGCTTGTTGCCGTTGTCGACATAGGCCTTGTGGTGGATGTCGTGGTGGAACTCGAGCGTCTCCTTCGACATGCCGAGCGCGGCCAGCGCATCGTGGGCATAGGGGAGATCGGGAAGCGTGAAGGCCATGGGTTCGTCCTTTCGCAGGCTTGCGGAATTTGCCTGTGACATAGAAGCGCCTGACCCGCCGAGGTCAAGGGCGGAACACCGCCCCCGACCCTGTGCGGTACCGCGCGAAACCTAGATTTCGGCCCCGCTGCGGGCGGCATTGGCAAGGCAGCCGAAGACATAGGCGGCGACCGAGCGGAAGCAGATCACCGACCATTCCTCGGCGCCCGATTTCCAAGTCGCGGCAGCCACTTGCGCGAAGCGCGAACGGCGGACCTCGTCCTCGTCCATCGCCTCGAAATCGATGGGCGCGAGCTTGCGCAGCACGTCGGTCGCGGTCGGGCCGGTGACGGTGATCAGCGCACGCGCATCCGACACCTCGACGGCCAGATGGTGGCTGCCCGCCAGCGCCGCATCCAGTCCCGCGACCGCGGCCGGAGCCTCGGCATGGGGGACAAGGATCAGGAGTTCATCCGGCGACATCCACAGCACCGACTTGCCGCCGCCCGAGGTCGCCTTGCGTTGCGCCGGAAGCTCGAGCCCGGTCACCTCGCGCACCGCCGCCGCGGTGGCCGGGGACGCGAGGTCGCCGCGGAAGGTGATCATTCCGACCAGACCCTTGTCGGCAACGCTTGCGAAACCGGATGAGGTCTTGCCCTTAAGGGCGCTGATTGCCTCAAACATTCTGCTTCGCCCCTTCTTTGTCGAAGAACACCGGATCGCAGATCCGCGCCTTGATCGTCTTGCCGGCGGTGTCGGGGAATTCCAGCACCTCGCCCATCCGCTTCGTCCCGTGCTTCACCAGCGCCATCGCGATCCCCTTGCCCAGCGTCGGCGACCAGTAGGTCGAGGTGATGCGGCCTTGGGTGTTGCGCTGGCCATAGGCGTTGGTGCCCTCGGCCGGGAAATAGAGACCGTCGGGGATCACCGTTCCATCGAGCGTTTCCAGCCCCACGAGCTGCCAGCGGTCCGGGTCGGCCAGCGCCACGCGTTCCTGCGCGCGCTTGCCGAGGTAGTCTTCCTTCTTCTTCGAGATCGCCCAGCTGAGGCCAAGATCCTGCGGGATCACCGTGCCGTCGGACTCGTCGCCGATCATGATGAAGCCCTTCTCGGCGCGCAGCACGTGCAGGCATTCGGTGCCGTAGGGCATCACCCCGAACTCGGCCCCGTCCTTCATCAGCCGCTCCCAGAAGGCCGCACCCTGCGAGGCGGGAACCGCGATCTCGTAGGACAGCTCGCCCGAGAACGAGATCCGGTAGGCCCGCGCGTCGAAGCCGCCAAGCTTGCCCTCGGCCCAGGTCATGAAGGGCAGCGTCTCTTTCGAGACATCCATGCCGCCCAGCTTTTCCAGAAGCTTGCGCGCATTGGGGCCAACGACGGCGATCTGGGCATATTGCTCGGTCAGGTTGGCGGTGTAGACCTTCCAGTCCCACCACTCGCACTGCAGCCAGTCTTCCATCCAGGCATGGATGCGGTCCGCCCCGCCCGAGGTGGTGTGGCAGAGCCAGGTGTCTTCCGAGATCCGCGCCACGACGCCGTCATCGCTGAGGAAGCCGTTCTCGTTGCACATCAGCCCGTAGCGGCATTTGCCGACGCCGAGGTTCGACATCATGTTCGTGTAGAGCATGTCGAGGAATTTCCCCGCATCCGGCCCCTTCACGAGGATCTTGCCCAGCGTCGAGGCGTCGAGCAGCCCCAGCTTGTCGCGGGTGTTCCTCACCTCGCGGTTCACGGCGTCATGCACGGTCTCGCCGGGCTTGCGGTAGCAGAACGGGCGGCGCCAGAGGCCGACCGGCTCCCAATGGGCGCCGTTCGCGTCATGCCAGGCGTCGGGGGGCGTGCGGCGCAGCGGCTGGAAGATCTCGCCCCGCGCCTCGCCCGCGATCGCGCCGAAGGAGATCGGCGTGTAGGGCGGGCGGAAGGTGGTGGTGCCGGTGGCAGGGATCGGCTGGTGCAGCGCGTCGGACAGAACGGCCAGGCCGTTGATGTTCGAGAGTTTCCCCTGATCGGTCGCCATGCCGAGCGTGGTGTAGCGCTTGGTGTGCTCGACCGAGGTGTAGCCTTCGCGCGCCGCAAGCTGCACGTCAGAGACCTTCACGTCGTTCTGGTAGTCGAGCCACATCTTGGCGCGCATCGCGGGCGTGGCGCCGGCGGGCATCACCCAGGCAGCGAGCATCGGCGATTCCGCCGGGCCCGAGGCCGCGGGCGCCTCGCCCGTGCCGCCGCCGGCGGCATGGGCATCGTCCAGAACCTCGCGGATCGTCATCGCGCCCGAGGCGCAGCCGGCGGTCACTGCCAGCGGCTGGCCCTTGTCGCCCAGCGGCGGGCGCGCGGGATCGGGGCGGAACATCGCCTTTTCATCGTCCCAGTTGAGCTTGCCGCCACAATGCGACCACAGGTGCACGACCGGCGACCAGCCGCCCGACATGGCGACGCAATCGCAGGGGATCTCTTCCAGCACCGCGCCCTCGCCCGCCTGGGCGCAGACCGAAACGCGGGTCACGCGTTTCGACCCGTGGGTCTTGGCGATGGCGCGGCCTTCCAGCACGCGGATGCCCTTTTCGCGGACCAGCTGCGGCAGGGCGCCGTCCGCGCGCGGGCGGACGTCGATGACCGCGGCGACGATCAGGCCCGCCTCGAACAGCGCGAGCGCGGTGCGGTAGGCGTCATCGTTGTTGGTGACGACGACGGTGCGGTCGCCGGGGCTGACCGCGTAGTTCACGACATAGTCGCGCACCGCCGAGGCCAGCATCACGCCCGGAATGTCGTTGCCGTAGAAGGACATCGGCCGTTCGATCGCGCCGGTGGCGGTGATCACCTGCCCCGCCCGCATCCGCCACAGGCGGTGGCGCGGACGCCCGTCGCCGGGGGTGGTGTCGGCAAGGCGTTCGTAGACCAGCGCATAGCCGTGGTCGTACAGGCCCGAGACCATGGCGCGGGTCTTCAGGGTGACGTTCTCCATGCCCTTCAGCGTGGCCAGCGTCTGGTCGACCCAAGCCTGCGCGGGAAGGCCCGCGATCTCGCACCCGTCGACCGGGGCGCGACCGCCCCAGGCGCCGGTCTGCTCGACCAGCCAGACGCGCTTGCCGGCAGTGGCCGCCGCCAGCGCCGCGGTCAGACCCGCGACGCCGCCGCCCGCGACCAGCACGTCGCAGAAGCCGTAGGCCTGTTCATAGGTGTCGGCGTCGGGTTCCTTCGGCACCTTGCCGAGGCCCGCCGACTGGCGGATCACCGGCTCGTACACGTGCTTCCAGAAGGCGCGCGGGTGGATGAAGGTCTTGTAGTAGAAGCCCGCCGGCAGGAAGCGCGCGACCGAGTTGTTCACCACGCCCACGTCGAATTCGAGGCTGGGCCAGTGGTTCTGCGAGCCCGCGACGAGGCCGTCGAAGGTCTCGGTCGTGGTGGCGCGCTGGTTCGGCTCGAACCGCTTGCCCTCGCCCAGCCCCATCAGCGCGTTCGGCTCTTCGGCGCCAGAGCCGACGATGCCGCGCGGGCGGTGGTACTTGAACGAGCGGCCGACCAGCATCTGGTCGTTGGCCAGCAGCGAGGCGGCGAGCGTGTCGCCGCGGAAGCCCGTCATCTTCCGGCCGTTGAAGGTGAAGGAAACGGGGGCGGTGCGGTCGATCAGGCGGCCGCCACGGGTCAGACGGGTGCTCATTGCGCGGGTTCCCAGTTCGGGCGTTTGGCCTTGATCGCGGCGACGATCTCTTCGGTGGGGGCCGGGGTCTGGGCCTTGTAGGTCCCGAAGACCTCGAGCGTGGCGGTGCAGCGGGCCGCGAGGAACCACTTGCCGCAGCCATAGGCATGGCGCCAGCGCTCGAAATGCACGCCCTTGGGGTTGGCGCGGTTGAACATGTAGCCCTCGAACTCGGCATCGGTCGAGCCGGGGCCGAAGCGCTTCAGATGCGCCTCGCCGCCGGGGGCAAGCTCGGTCTCTTCGGCGCGCACGCCGCAATAGGGGCAGGTCAGCGTCAGCATGGGCAGGCTCCGGCGACGGGGACAGCGATCCGCGCCGGAGCGCGGGAGTCAGTCGGGAAGGTTGATCGTGATCTCGGGCTTGTCGGCCGCGGGCGCTTCGCCGCCCGACCAGACGAACCAGCCGATGGCCAGTACGGCGACGACGACGGCGCCGAGGATGAAAGCGAAGGCGTTCGAGGAACTGCGGTCCATGATGTCACGTCCTTATGCGTGTCGGTGGACACGGCAACGTGAGCCATCAGGGCGCGGTTCCCGAAACGGTCCGCCCTGATCGTTTCGGATATCGCGAGAAACCGGGCCATCAATGCGCCACCCCGGCCGCGACGCTTTCGTCGATGAAGCGGCCTTCGCGGAAGCGGTTGAGCCCGAATTCCGAGGCGAGCGCCCCGGGTTCGCCCTTGGCGACCAGCTCGGCCATCGCCCAGCCCGAGCCGGGGATCGCCTTGAAGCCGCCGGTGCCCCAGCCGCAGTTGACGTAGATGCCGCCCACCGGCGTCGTGGACAGGATCGGCGATCGGTCGCCGGTCATGTCGACGATCCCGCCCCATTGGCGCAGCATCTTCAGGCGGCTGATCATCGGGAAGGTCTCGATCAGCGCGCGGACGGTTTCTTCCACATGCTGCCACGAGCCGCGCTGGGTGTAGTTGTTGAAGCCGTCGGTGCCGCCGCCGATCACCATCTCGCCCTTGTCGGATTGCGACATGTAGCCGTGGACGGTGTTGGCCATCACGACCACGTCCATGCAGGGCTTTATCGGTTCGGACACCAGCGCCTGCAGGGCCAGCGATTCGATCGGCAGGCGGAAGCCCGCCATCTCGGCCAGCACCGAGGAATGCCCGGCGACGACGATGGAAAGCTTGTCGCAGTCGATCGGCCCGCGCGAGGTGTCGACGCCCTGGACCTTGCCGTTCGCGGTGCGGATGCCCGTCACCTCGGTCTGCTGGATGATGTCCATGCCCATGTCGGAGCAGGCGCGGGCATAGCCCCAGGCCACGGCGTCATGGCGCGCGGTGCCGCCGCGGGCCTGGTATTGGGCGCCCAGCACCGGATAGCGCGGCCCGTCGAGGTTGATGATCGGCACCAGTTCCTTGACGCGGGCGGGCTCGATCCATTCGGTCTCGATCCCCTGCAGCCGGTTCGCGGCCACGGTGCGCTTGTAGCCGCGAACCTCGTGATGGGTCTGCGCCAGCATCAGCAGGCCGCGGGGCGAGAACATGATGTTGTAGTTCAGGTCCTGGCTCAGCCCCTCGTAGAGCGAGCGCGCCTTTTCAAAGAGCGCGGCCGAGCTGTCCTGCAGGTAGTTCGAGCGGATGATCGTGGTGTTGCGCCCGGTGTTGCCACCGCCGAGCCAGCCCTTCTCGATGATCGCCACGTTGCGGATGCCGTGGTTCTTGCCGAGGTAATAGGCGGTGGCCAGCCCATGGCCGCCGGCACCGATCACGATGACGTCGTATTTGCGCTTGGGCTCGGGGCTCTTCCAGGCCTTTTCCCAGCCCTGGTGCCAGTTGAGCGCCTCGCGGGCGACGGCGAATACCGAATAGCGCTTCATCCCAGCAATCCCCGCATCGCATGACCCCTTCGTTCCACGGGACCCGAATCCTGACTGCGGCCCCGCTCTGTCGCTTTTTCGCGTTGTCTCGGTTTTGTCACAGGCTGGCAAACGTCGAAATAGGGACAAATGCGACATGCATATCTCCGCTTGCGCGCAATGCATGGCAAAGGCGCGCATCCGCCGCAGGCGCTCGCGCGGTTTTGGCTTCCGTCGCGGCCCCGGACTGCCTAAATGCGACCCCGACAGAGGGGGCATGATGGTGTTCTGGATCTTCTCGGGGCTGGTGGCCCTGCTGGTCGCGCTGGCGCTGGGACGCGCGCTTCTGCGCCCGTCCGCAGGGCCCTCGGGCGCTGCGGCCTTCGACCTGACCGTCTATCGCGGCCAGCTGGCCGAGGTCGAGCGCGACCTTGCCCGCGGCACGCTCGCCCCCGAGGACGCGGCCCGCGCCCGCACCGAGATCAGCCGCAAGATCCTCGAGGCCGACCGGCGGCTGGCGTCGGAAACCGCCGCCGCCCAGCCGCGGCGCGCGACGCAGGCGATGGCCGCGCTGGGCGCGGTGGCGCTGGCCGGGGCCTTCCTGCTTTACGGCTGGATCGGTGCGCCGGGCTATTCCGACCTGCCGATGCACGCCCGGTTCGAGATGGCGCAGCGGCTTTACGCCCAGCGCCTGCCGCAGGCCGAGGCCGAGGCGCAGGCCAAGGCCCAGACGCCCCCCGCCCCCGCCCCGCAGCCCGAGGTGGCCGAGCTGATGGATCGCCTGCGCGCGGTGCTGAAGGAGCGTCCCGACGACATCGAGGGGCTGACGCTTCTGGCCCGCAACGAGGGCGCGCTGGGCAATTTCGCCGCCGCTGCCGCGGCGCAGGCCCGGCTTGTCGCCGTGAAGGGCGACGCGGCCAGCGCGGAAGAGATCGCGATGCAGGCCGAGGCGATGATCCTTGCCGCCGGCGGGCTGGTCTCGCCCGAGGCCGAGACGGTGCTGCGCGCGGCGCTGGCCAAGGATCGCGACAACCAGACGGCGCGCTACTACATGGGCCTGATGATGGCCCAGAGCGGCCGGCCCGATCAGACCTTCCGGGTCTGGGCCGACCTGCTGGAGGAAGGCCCGGCCGATGCGCCCTGGGCCAAGCCGATCCGCGCGGCAATGCCGGAACTCGCCTGGGTCGCGGGCGAACCCGACTATCAGCTGCCCGCCGCGGGTTCCGCGCTGCCGGGCCCCAGCGCCGCGGATGTCGCGGCGACGCAGGACATGAGCCCCGAGGATCGCCAGCAGATGATCCGCGGCATGGTCGAGCAGCTGAACGACCGCCTTGCGCGGCAGGGCGGCAGCGGCGACGAATGGGCGCGGCTGATCGCGGCGCTGGGCGTGCTGGGCGAGACCGAGCGGGCGCGGGCGATCTTCACCGAGGCCGAGGACCATTTCGCGGCCTCTCCCGACGACCTTGCCAAGGTCACGGCGGCGGCACGTCAGGCAGGGGTAAGCCAATGATCTGCGCAACGATCGAAGAGTTCGCGGCCGCGCTGAAGCCGCACCGGGCGGTGGCGGGGCTCGACCTTGGCACAAAGACCATCGGGGTCGCGGTCTCGGACCGGATGCGCTCGGTCGCCTCGCCGCTGAGCACGATCCGGCGCGAGAAGTTCACGCTGGACGCGGCCGAACTGCTGACCATCGCCACCGACCGCGAGTTGTGCGGGCTGATCCTGGGCCTGCCGTTCAACATGGACGGCTCGGAAGGGCCGCGCTGCCAGTCGACCCGCGCCTTCGCCCGCAACCTCGAGAAGATTACCGACCTGCCAATCGGCTTCTGGGACGAACGGCTGTCGACCGTGGCGGCCGAAAGGGCGCTGCTCGAGGCGGATACGTCGCGCAAGCGTCGCGCCGAGGTGATCGACCATGTCGCGGCCGGGTATATCCTTCAGGGCGCGCTGGACCGCCTGGCGAATATCGCGCGCGGCTGATCGGAGGGGCAGGATGACGGACGAGGTCTGGAAGCGGGACGAGATCGCATCGCCTTGCGTGAAGATCTGCGTCATGCATCCCGAAGAGGGCCTGTGCCTGGGCTGCTGGCGGACGCTGGACGAGATCGCGCGCTGGGGCATGATGCCCGGCGCCGAGCGGGCCGCGCTGATCGACGCCCTGCCCGCCCGGGCCGAGCGGGTGAAGGCCCGCCGCCGTGGCGGCCGCGCGGCCCGGGTGCCGCGGCCATGACCGAGCCCCGGTCCCTTCCGTTGCGCCCCGCCCTGCCCGCCGATCTGCCCGCGATCGAGGCGCTGATCGCCGACAGCTACGGCCCCTGGGTCGCGCGGATCGGTGTGCGCCCCGGCCCGCTCGACGACGATTACGCGGCGCTGATCGCCGCGGGACGTATCCTGGTGCTGGACGAGGCCGGCGCGCTGCAGGCGCTGCTGGTGCTGGTGCCCGAGCCCGAGCCCGCGCCGGGGGCGATGCTGCTGGACAATCTGGCGGTGGCCCGCGCGGCGCAGGGGCGCGGTCTGGGCCGGGCGCTGGTGGCCGAGGCCGAGACCCGCGCCCGCGCGCTGCGCCTGCCGGTGCTGCGCCTGTACACCCACGCCCGGATGGAGAGCAATATCGCGCTCTATCAACGTCTTGGCTTCGCGATCACCGAACGGCGGATCGACAAGGGACTGGACCGCGTGTTCATGGCCAAGCCGCTCTGACCCGCTGGGGTCAGGGCAGCGCGGCCCCCGCGTCAGGGCTGGGCGCAGCGGTCCCGGGCGCCAAGGTCGCCGCCGTTTCCGTCCTCGCCGCCGCGGGCCGTGGCATGCGTCGCGCGATTAGACGCCGGATGGGCTGTTCGACGAGCGCATGCGAGGCCGCCGCCAGCAGAAGGGTGATCGCGGCGCAAAGCAGCCCGGTAAACGGACCGGTCAGCGCCTTGCCGGACAGATGCTCGAGGATGCCCGGCGCGATCTGGTGATACATGTAGATCCCGTAGGATATCCGCCCGACCCACACCAGCGGTCGCGCCTCGAGCAGGCGGCCGACGGGGCCGGGGCCGAAGCGGCGTGCGCAAAGGGCGATGACGGCCCCGTAGAGGCAGGCGCTGGCAAGCTTCCAAGGCTCGGCCGAGTAGAGCGCAAGGGGGGGCGGAAACTGCCATATCGCGGCCCAGCACGCGAGCAGCCCGGCGGCCACGACCAGGCGCGGCACCGCGCTGCGCAGGGCGACCGCGACGAGCGCGCCGATCCCGAGGAAATCGAGATAGGCCAGCGGCAGCACGTAAGCGCCGAAGGGACTCAGTCCCGCCAGGGACCATCCCAGGCGGAACGCGAGAGCCGCCGCGATCGTCAGGCAGATGGCAATCGGCAGGACGCGTCGGGGTACGAGGGCGATCATCCAGGGCCAGACCAGGTAGAACTGCTGCTCGACCGCGAGAGACCAGAGATGGGCGTTGCGGCCGCCCCAGTCTTCGAGGAGCAGCATCCTGAGGTTCGACAGGTAGAGTGCATCGGACGGCACCATCCAGCGCGCCTCCTCGCCGTCGAGAAAGGCGAAGGCCAGCAGGAAGACCAGCAGGCAAGGGTAGAGCCGCGCCATCCGCGCCAGCAGGAAGTGCCGCCACGCGGCCACCGGCGCTGCCTGCAGCCGCGTGTCGTCAAGAAGCAGGCCCGTTATCAGGAAGCCGCTGAGCACGAAGAAGAACCGGACCCCGACCGCCCCCCAGTAGAGCCCGCCGAGCCAGTACGGCTCGGGCAGGTAATGCGTGTAAAGCACCATCGCCACCGCGACCGCGCGCAGCATGTCGAACGCCGGGATGTACTGCGCGCCCGTCGCGATACGCTCTGCCGAATGCCGCTTGCCCATGTCCGCCATCACCGTCTGCTCGGCCCAAGGCTGGACAGGTGGCGAAGGCACTGTCGTGGAAAATTCACGGCAAAGCTGCGCAACTGGCCGCCCGGGCGTCACGCGGCGGCGCGCAGGACCTCGGCCTCGGCCGCGTCGAGCAGGGCGAGCGCGGTGGCGGTGTCGCGGGCCTGCGCGGCGCCCTCGGACAGGCGGCGCCGCCAGAGGCGCGCGCCGGGGCGGCCGTGGAACAGCCCCAGCATGTGCCGGCTGATCTGGTGCAGCCGCCCGCCCGCCGCGACATGCGCCGCGATGCGCGGGCGCATCCGCTCGAGCACCGCGTGCGGATCGGTGGCGGTTCCGGTGCCGAAGATCCGCGGGTCGGCCGCGCCGAGGATGTCCCAGGGCTGGTGATAGGCCGCGCGCCCGACCATCACCCCGTCGAGGCCGCGTTCCAGAAGCCCGGCCGCCTGATCCAGCGTCTCGATCCCGCCGTTGATCGAGACATGCAGGTCGGGGAAGGCCTGCTTCATCGCGACGACGAGATCGTAGTCGAGCGGCGGCACGGTGCGGTTCTCGTGCGGGCTCAGCCCCTGCAGCCAGGCCTTGCGGGCGTGGATGGTGACGCGGCGGATGCCGGCGGCGCGGATGGCGGTCAGAAAGGCGGGCAGCACCTCTTCGGGCTGCTGGTCGTCGACGCCGATCCGGCATTTCACGGTGATCTCGGTCGCGGGCGCGGCCTCGGCCATGGCGGTGACGCAGGCGGCGACCAGATCGGGCGTCTTCATCAGCACCGCGCCGAAGCAGCCCGACTGCACCCGGTCCGAGGGGCAGCCGCAGTTCAGGTTGATCTCGTCATAGCCCCAGCCGGCGGCGATGCGCGTGGCCTCGGCCAGCGTCGCCGGGTCGGAACCGCCGAGCTGCAGTGCGACGGGATGTTCCGAGGGATCGTAGTCCAGCAGCCGCGCGCGGGGGCCGTGGATGATCGACTGATCGACGACCATCTCGGTGTAGAGCAGCGCCTCGCGCGAGAGCAGGCGGTGGAAGAACCGGCACTCGCGATCGGTCCAGTCCATCATCGGCGCGACGGACAGGCGGGCCGCCTGATGCGCCGGCGTCTGGGAAGAGGGATGATCCACGTGGGCCTCGTCTGGCTGGGGGCCTTGTCTGGGGTCTGGTCCGGGTCAGGGTCCGGAGCCGGGAAGAAACCTTGCCGCGCTATACAGCAGGCGTCGCGGGAAAGCGAGACGGGGTCAGCCCTGCCCCGTCGCCGCCGCCCCCTCGGCCGGCGAGACGAGATCGAGGAAGGCCCGGGCCACCGGCGACAGCGGTCCGCGCTGCGTGGCCAGCGCGAGGTCGACCCGCACCGACGCCCCGGCAAGACGCTTGTAGACCACCGTCTCGATCGCCAGCTGGCGCATCGATTCCGGCACCAGCGCGAAGCCCATCTCGGCCGAGACCAGCGACAGGATCGAGGCGATCTGCGGCGCGATCTGGCCGGGGCGCGGCTCGAACCCGGCGGCGCGGCAGGCGGCCAGCGCGCTGTCGTGCAGGCTGATCCCCAGCTCGCGCGGGGTCAGGATCAGCGGCATCGCGGCCAGCGCCGCCAGCGCGATCTCGGACGCGCCGGGCGCGGGATCGTGGTCGCGCGGCAGCGCCACCAGCAGCGGCTCGTCCAGAAGCTTGCGGGTGCGGATCTCGGGCGGGTCGTCGGCGGCCGGGCGCAGCACCGCCACATCGACCTTGCCCGCCAGCAGATCGCGGCGCAGCAGCAACGAGTTGCTTTCGGTCAGCCGCAGCGTCACCTCGGGCCGCGCGCGGCGGAAGGTGCGGATCAGCCGCGGCACCGCGGGGTTCAGCGCCGCGGTCCCGGTGAAGCCGAGGCTGAGCGTGCCCAGTTCGCCCCGGTCGGCACGCCGTGCCGCCTCGACCGCCAGCCCCGCCTGCTGCGGCAGGTCCCGGACCTTCGCGAGAAACGCCCGCCCGGCCTCGGTCAGCTCTGCCCCGTGCGGCACGCGGTGAAAGAGCCGCGCGCCGATCTCGTCCTCGAGCGCGCGGATCTGCTGGCTGAGCGGTGGCTGCCCGATGCCCAGACCCTCGGCCGCACGGGTGAAGTTCCCGGCCTCGGCCAGGGCGAGGAAATAGCGGATGTGGCGCAGCTCCATATGCAGAACCTATGGCAATTGTGTTTATCATATATTGGACATATGAACGCCGCGGGTCTAGCTGTCGGATACCCTCCCAAGGACGTTTTCCGATGCCTGCCGACATGACCGTCTCGCTCTCTGCGCCGCTCTCCGTGCCGTCGCGGATCACCCGTGGCTCGCGCGCCTGGCGCTCGACCGGGCTTGCGCTGTTCCTCTCCGGATTTTCCAGCTTCGCGCTGATCTACTGCGTGCAGCCGCTGCTGCCGGCCTTCGCCACCGGCTTCGGGCTGACGCCCGCCGCCGCCTCGCTCGCGCTGTCGCTGACCACGGGCATGCTGGCGCTGTCGATCGTGGCGCTGGGGGCGCTCAGCCAGCAGCTGGGGCGCAAGGGGCTGATGACGGCCTCGATGCTGGCCGCGGCGGCGCTGAACCTTGGCGCGGCGCTGGTGCCGGGCTGGCAGGGGTTGCTCGCGATGCGCGCGCTGGAGGGCCTCGCGCTGGGCGGGGTGCCGGCGGTGGCGATGGCCTATCTGGCCGAAGAGGTCGCGCCGCGCGATCTGGGCAAGGCGATGGGCCTTTACATCTCGGGCACCGCCTTCGGCGCGATGATGGGCCGGGTCGGCATGGGACTGCTGCTGGACTGGACCGACTGGCGGATGGCGATGGCGGGCCTTGGCGGGGCCTGCCTGCTGGCGGCGCTGGGGTTCATCCTGCTGTTGCCGCCTTCGCGCCATTTCACCCGCGCCCGCGCCGCGGGCCCCGGCTTCCACCTGGCGGCATGGGGGCGGCACCTGCGCGACCGCCGGCTGCTGCGGCTTTACGCGCTGGGCTTCTGCCTGACGAGCATCTTCGTCACCGTCTTCAACTACGCGACCTTCCGGCTGAGCGCCGCGCCCTACGGGCTGAGCGCGACGCAGGTCAGCCTGATCTTCCTGGCCTTCGGCTTCGGGGTGGTGTCCTCGAACGTCGCCGGGGCGCTGTCGGACCGGATCGGGCGGCGGCCGCTGCTGGTGCTGGCCTTCGGGCTGGTGCTGGCCGGGCTGGCGCTGACGCTGCTGGCGCCGATCGTGGCGATCTTCGCCGGCGTCGCGCTGATCGCGACCGGGTTCTTCATCGGCCATTCGCTGGCCAGCAGCGCGGTGGGCGCGACCGCGGCCGAGACCAAGGGCCATGCCGCGGCGCTCTACCTGCTGTTCTACTACGCAGGTTCCAGCGTCGTGGGGTCGCTTGGCGGCTGGTTCTGGCAGCACCTCGGCTGGGACGGGGTCGCGGGGCTGGCCGCAGCCATGGCGCTGGCCGCGCTGGCGCTGTCGGCGGGCGTTCCGGGGCGCGCCGCCGCACGATCGGCCCCCTGACGCCCCCGTGACGCCCCCTTGACGCCCCGGCCCGGGCCGCGCAGCCTGCGGCCCGCGTGACGGGAACGAAGCAGAGGCCCGACTTGACCGAGATCGGAGCCCTGACCGCCGACGACATCTTCCTGCCCGGGGCAGATCCCGGGCTGGCCTTCTTCACGACCCCCGACCCTGTGCCGCAGCGCCTGACCGGCGGCCCGGCGGTCGAGGCGCTGTGTCTGGCCAGCGACTGGCCGCAGCGGCTGTCGGCGGTCGAGCACATGCTGCGCCAGCGCCGCCAGCGCAGTTTTCCCGACGGCCTGCGCTTCTGCACCCTGCCCGCCGTCGCGACCGACCTGCGCATCGCACAGGGCATCGTGACCCTTGGCGGCAAGGCGCTGTTCACGGGTGCGGCGGGCCTCAGGCTGCTGACGCGCCTCGGCCGACTGCCGGCCGCGGACCGCGCCCAGCCCTTCGAGCAGCTCCTGTCCGGGATCGGCGCCCGTGCCCGCGCGAACCCGCTGGACTTCGCGCAGGCGCCGCCCGCGGATCGCGCGCTCGATCTGGTGATCCCGGCGCGCAACCTGTTCAACTACTTCCACTTCACGACCGAGACGCTGCCGGCGCTGAGCCTCGTGTCCCGCCACGGCCTGACCGGGCGGATCGTGATTCACAGCCACAAGCCCGAAGAGGCGGGCTTCCTGCGCGACCAGATCGCGCGGCTCTACCCCGAACTCGCCGGACGGGTGGTGCTGTCGCATGGCGTGTTCGAGGCCGCGCGGGCGCTGATCCCCTTCGACACGACCTTCCTCTATCACCTCGCCCGCGATCCGCGGCTGGGCACCATCGACCGGATGGTGCCGGCCAGCCCGGACTGGATGCCGCGGCGGATGGCCGAGCGCAGCGTGAAGACGCTGCTGATGAACCGCTGCGAAGGCGCGCTGGCCGATCTGCGCGCCGATGTGCTGGCACGGCTGGGGCCGGTGGCGGGCGGCCGGCGGCTCTACGTCACCCGCCGCCCGGGACGGCGCGACCGGGCGGTGGTCGGCGGCACGGCCCTGCAGGCGATGCTGACGGATCTGGGGTTCGAGACGCTCGATTTCGAGGATCTCGACGCACTGGGTCAGGCCCGGGCGATGGCCGGGGCGGCGATCGTCGTCGCGGGGCATGGCGCGGGGCTTGCCAACATGCTGTTCTGCCCGCCGGACGCGCTGGTGGTGGAACTGTCGACGCTGCAGACGCTTCAGGCGCGGCTTGGCGATTTCAACGGGGTGGCACTGGCCTCGGGGGCGCGGCACCTGCATCTGGTCGTCGACCACGACTGGCCCGACCCGGCCGCGGTGCCCGATATCGACCGCGACGGCCATGTCGGGCAGCGGCTCGGCCCCGAGCAGATCGCGATCCTGCGCGCGCGGCTGCTGGCCGAGATCGACCCCGTGGCGCAGGCCAAGCGGCTGGCGCGGTTGCAGGCGCTGAACGACGCACGCGATTTCCCGGCGCTGCAGGCGGCGCTGGCAGAGGGGGCCGATTTCCTGCGGCATCTGCCAGAGGCGCAGGTCTGGGCGGCCAATGCCGCGCAGGCCCGCGGCGATGCACCGGCCGTGCTGGCGCATCTGGTGCAGGCGATGGCGCTGGCACCGCGCCGCGCCGGCCTCGTGCAGCGCACCCTGCTGGCCGCCCATCGCGCGCGCGATCGCGACCTCTTCGGACGGGCGGCGCTGGCGCTGTTCCGGGCGGACCCGGCGGGGGCCGCGGCGCTTTTTGCGCAGCGCGGCTGGGACGCGCGCGCGTTCCGGCCCGCGGGCGCGGAAGACTGACGAGCCCGCGGGACACCAAGGCCGCTCAGTGCACCGCGGCGCCGCCGGTGACACCGAGCGTCAGGCCGGTGATGTAGCTCGCCTCGCGCGAGGCGAGGAAGACATAGGCCCCGGCGCATTCCGCGGGCTGTCCCGCGCGGCCGATGGTGGTCGAGGCGCCGTGCTGCGTCAGGCTTGCCATGTCCTTGCCGCAGGCGGCCTGTAGCGGCGTCCAGATCGGCCCGGGCGCCACCGCGTTCACGCGCACCCCGGTGGCGATCGCCTGCTGCGACAGGCTTTCGGTGAAGGCGATCTCTGCCGCCTTCGACGCGGCGTAGTCGAGCAGCGTGCGCGAGGGGCGGAAGCCCTGGATCGAGGCGGTGTTGAGGATCGACGAGCCCGGCGGCATCAGCGTCAGCGCGGCGCGCGACAGCTGGAAATAGGCCAGCACGTTGGTCTTCAGCACCTCTTCGAACTGCTGCAGCGAGATGTCCTGGATCCCTTCCGAGGTCACCTGCTTCGAGGCGTTGTTGACGAGAAGGTCGAGCCCGCCCATCAGCGCCGCCGCGCGCCCGACGAGGCCCTCGGCGAAATCGCGGTCGGTCAGGTCGCCCGGGATCAGATGCAGCTCGGCCCCCTCGCTGGCGGCAAGCGCCTTCAGGTCCTGCGCATCGGCCTCTTCGGCGGGCAGATAGGCGATGGTCACCGCCGCGCCCTCGCGCCAGAAGGCGATGGCGACGGCCCGGCCGATGCCGCTGTCGCCGCCGGTCACCAGCGCACGGCGCCCGGTCAGACGGCCGGCACCGACATAGCTTTCCTCGCCATGATCGGGGCGCGGGACCATCGCGGCGGTGGCGCCGGGGGCGGGCTGGCTCTGCTCGGGGTAAGGCGGCAGCGGGTAGAGGCTGCGCGGGTCGACCAGGCTGGGGGCCGGCATCAGCGGCGGTGTCGCGCGGTCGGTCGGGGGGACAGACCGATTGACGGTCTCGGGGTGGTCCTGCTCGTGGCGCAGGGCGGTGTCGGGGGACATGGCCTTGGCTCCTTGGCGAATTCACTCGGGGCGTCAACGCCTTCGTCGCGCTGGCGTTCCCCCGGCGCCGTGGCTGCATGCCGTCGACCGCGCCCGCGCCTGCCAATGTCCCCGCCCCGAACCGGCCCCATCGCGGATGGCCCCCCTGCCGCCAGCCGGGCCAGCAACCGGTCGGGCGCGCGGGCGAACGGCGCGCGGTGTCAGCCCATCAGGCCGGCCGCCAGCCGGCGCTGGTCTTCCAGCACCCGCGGCAGGTCCACGCTCTGCAGATGGCCGTCGCGCACGATCTGGCGCCCCTCGACGATGACATGGCGCGGGCGCGCGGCCCCGGCCAGCGGCAGCGCCGCCGGGTCCCAGCTGCCGGCCGTCTCGACCCCGTCGACGGGCCACAGCGCCAGATCCGCCCGCGCCCCCACCGCGATCCGCCCGCAATCGGGCCGGCCCAGCGCCTGCGCGCCGCCACGGGTCGCGATCCACAGCGCCTCGCGCGCGCTCATCGCATCGGCCCCGCGGGAGACCCGCGCCAGCAGCATCGCCATCCGCGCCTCGGAGGCGATCTGGCCGCCGTCGTTCGAGGCCGAGCCGTCGACCCCCAGCGCCACCGTCACGCCAGCGTCGCGCATTGCCCGAACGGGGGCGATGCCCGAGCCGAGCCGGCAGTTCGAACAGGGGCAATGCGCGACGGCGGTGCCGCTGCGCGCGAAGAGCGACACCTCGCCCGCATCCAGCTTGACGCAATGGGCATGCCAGACATCGCTGCCGGTCCAGCCCAGATCCTCGGCATACTGGCCGGGGCGGCAGCCGAAGCGGGCCAGCGAATAGGCCACGTCCTCGTCGTTCTCGGCCAGGTGGGTGTGCAGCCGCACCCCCTTGTCACGGGCCAGCAGCGCGGTGTCGCGCATCAGCTCGCGGCTGACCGAGAAAGGCGAACAGGGCGCGAGGCCCACGCGGATCATCGCGCCTTCGGAGGGGTCGTGGAAGGCATCGACCACGCGGATCATGTCCTTCAGGATCGCGGCCTCGGGCTCGACCAGCGCATCGGGGGGCAGCCCGCCCGCGCTTTCGCCGATCGACATCGCCCCGCGGGTCGGATGGAAGCGCAGCCCGATCTCGCGCGCGGCCTCGATCGTGTCGTCGAGCCGGGCCCCGTTCGGGTAGAGGTAGAGGTGGTCCGAGCTCATCGTGCAGCCCGACAGCGCCAGTTCGGCCAGCCCGGCAAGGGCCGAGACGCGCATGTGCTCGGGCCCCATCCGCGCCCAGATCGGGTATAGCGTGCGCAGCCAGCCGAACAGCAGCGCGTCCTGCGCCGCCGGCACCGCGCGGGTCATCGTCTGGTAGAGGTGGTGGTGGGTGTTCACCAGCCCTGGGGTGACCAGCAGGCGCCCGGCCTCGATCACCTCGCCCGCGGTCGTCAGCCCCTGCCCCAGCGCGGCGATCCGGCCGTCACGCAGCAGGATGTCGAGCCCGGCATACTCGGCCCCGAAGGCGCCGCGGCGGCCGCTGCCGTCCATTGTCAGAACATGCGCCGCGCCGCGGATCAGGATCTCGCGGCGCGCCGGCGCGGGGTCAGCCGCCATAGGCCAGCAGCATCTGGCGCGACAGCAGGGTCAGCGCCTCTTCGTGGATCTCGCGGTTCGCCGCGGCGATCACCCGGCCGCCCTCCTGCGCGGGGCCGCCGCGCCAGTCGGTGACGATGCCGCCCGCCGCCTCGATCACCGCGATCGGGGCCTGGATGTCATAGGCCTGCAGCCCGGCCTCGATCACGAGGTCGATCTGGCCCGCGGCCAGCAGCGCATAGGCATAGCAGTCCATCCCGTAGCGGGTCAGCCGCGCCTTCTTCGACACCGCCTGGAAGGCCGCGCGCTCTTCGGGCGAGCCGACCTCGGGATAGGTGGTGAACAGGATCGCCTCGGCCAGCGGCCGGGCGGGACGCGTCTTCAGGCCACGGGCGCCGTGCGGGCCGGTCATCTCGGCCAGGCCCAGCCCGCCGACGAAGCGTTCGGTCGTGTAAGGCTGGTCGATCACGCCCAGCACCGGGTGGCCTGAGGCGTCGGCGACGGAAATCAGCACCCCCCAGGTCGGCGTGCCGGACATGTAGCCCCGCGTGCCGTCGATCGGGTCGAGCACCCAGGTCAGGCCCGAGGTCCCGGCGCTGCGGCCGTGTTCCTCGCCCAGGATCGCGTCGTCGGGGCGCAGGCGGCCCAGCACCTCGCGCATCGCGGTCTCGGCCGCACGGTCGGCGACGGTGACCGGATCGAAGCGCTGCGTCTCCTTCGAGATCGCGTCGAGCGTGGCCGAACGGAAGTGCCGCATCGTCTCGATCCGCGCGGCCTCGGCCGCGGCATGGGCGGCGGCGATCAGCTCGGCGCGCAGCGGGTCGGCCATCGGGTCGCTGCCCGCGGATCGCTTGCCATCGGTCTCGGTCATCGGCTGTCTTCCCCCGCTCGCCTCTGACCCCGGCCTAGCGCCCTTCGCCGCAGCGCGTCAAGCAGCGCCCATGGGGCGCGCGGGGCTCGGCCGTTGCAAAATGCAAACGCCGCCGACCCGGGCGGGAGTCGGCGGCGCAGGGACGTCACACGAGGCGCGGTGGGGCCCGCCTCACGCCACGTCGGACAGCACGCGGGCCAGTTCGAACAGGCGCCGGCGCTGGTTCTCGGGGATCGAGTAATACGAGCGCACGAGTTGCAGGGCCTCTTTGTCCGAGAGGATGTCC
Organism: Frigidibacter sp. MR17.14; assembly: GCF_037095735.1. Classification (NCBI taxonomy): domain Bacteria; kingdom Pseudomonadati; phylum Pseudomonadota; class Alphaproteobacteria; order Rhodobacterales; family Paracoccaceae; genus Frigidibacter; species Frigidibacter sp. MR17.14. The sequence goes on from NZ_JBAWKD010000003.1 coordinate 667,092, forward strand.
CCCTCGACCGCCTCGACGGGTTCCGCAGAGGTTTCAAGACCTTCGAAGAAGAACGAGATCGGCACGCCGGTGACTTCGGCGATATCCCAGAGGCGAGAGGCCGAGACGCGGTTCATGCCGGTCTCGTATTTCTGGATCTGCTGGAAGCGGATCCCGACCTTCTCGGCCAGCTGTTGCTGCGTCATGCCGATCATCCAACGGCGGTGCCGGATACGCCTGCCGACATGCACGTCCACCGGATGCTTCATCTTTGTCTTCTCCAGTCCTGCCTAGTCCCCCGGAAGCCCTTCCGGCGGCGCCATGTGGTTGTCATTACGCGTGAACAGCCCGGCACTCACTCCGGCGGGATTCCGCAACGTCAGAGGGCAAATCCGGCCCGCGGTCCCGTACACTCGTTTGCACGCACATTGCCCTGCGCAACAACCGCTGCGAAACGAATTCCGCCGATTCACCTTTGCACGAACCCAAAACCGCCGGCTCCTTTGCAAATTGCAATGTGAAGCCTGCCGTGGCGGAAGCACGGGCGTGCGAGGGGGCAAGAAATGGGTTCCGGGCGGGAATCCGATTCGCAGGAGACACGCATTGCGCGCATTCAGACTGACCGCAACCGGAACGCCCCCCGGGCTTCATCAGATCGACCGCCCCGCCCCCGGAAAGGGCGAGGTGCTGGTTCGCATCGCCGCCTGCGGGCTGAACTTCGCGGACACGCTGATGGTCAAGGGCACCTACCAGGACATCCCGCCGCTGCCCGCGACGCTGGGGCTGGAACTGGCCGGCACGGTCGAGGCTCTGGGCCCCGGCGTCACGGCTCCGGCGCCCGGAACGCGGGTCGCGATCTCGGCCGGACATGGCGGGCTGGCGGAGTACGGCGTGTTCCCGGCCGCGCTCTGCGTGCCCCTGCCCGACGCGATGAGCTTCGAGACCGCGGCGGGCTTCCAGATCGCCTATGGCACCTCGCATCTGGCGCTGACCCGCGCCGGGCGGCTGCAGCCGGGCGAGACGCTGGTGGTGACCGGGGCCGCGGGCGGCGTCGGGCTGACCGCGGTCGAGATCGGGGCGCAGATGGGGGCGCGGGTGATCGCCGTCGCCCGCGGCGCCGAGAAGCTGGCGCTGGCCCGCGCCGCGGGCGCGGAGGTCACGCTCGAGGCCGAGGGCACCGACCTGCGTGCGGCGGTCAAGGATCTGGGCGGGGCTGACGTCGTCTACGAGACCGTCGGCGGGCCCGGGTTCGAGGGCCTCTTGCGCGCGCTGCGCCCCGAGGGGCGGATGCTGGCCATCGGCTTCGCCGGTGGCGAGGTGCCGCTGGTGAAGCCGAACCACCTGCTCGTGAAGAACATCAGCGTGATCGGCTTCTACTGGGCGGGCTACCGCAGCTTCGCTCCGGACGTGCTGCGCGCCTCGATGGCCGAGCTTTTCGACTGGTATGCCGAGGGCCGGCTCAAGCCGCATGTCGGCGCGGTGCTGCCGCTCGAGCGGGCGGCCGAGGGGCTCGAGCTGCTGATCAGCCGCCGCGCGACCGGGAAGGTCGTGGTAACGATGGGCTGAGGCCGTAGGGGCGCAGGTGCAGCGGCGCAGGCGGCGCGGGGCCAGAGGTCTTGCGCCAGAGGGTTCGGGCCGATGACCCAAGCCGGCGCATCTGCTGATGATCGACAAAGGTTGCTCCGCACCGTGGCCGCCCGTCGGCCCATCGCCGTGACCAGTCACCGACCGCCGACCTGGCCCAGTTGACGTGCGCCACCGCTCGGCACGGCCGAAAGCCGTTCTGACGCCGCGCCCCTCGGGAACGGCGCAGCGTGTCGGCTCACAGGTCGACGAGGCCCCTGCGCCCCGCGTGGCTCAACTGGCCAGTGCGAGGTCCATGACCCCGGCGGCGCCGCCCGCGCAGACATAGCCGCAGCGGATCAGCTCCTTCAGCCGCTCTGCCGCGCGTCCGGGCACGACGCCCGCGTCGTAAAGGCAGATCTGCGTCTCTCCCAGCGCCGGCAGGGCATTGCCGCTGTCGATCGGCGCGCAGCCGGCAGGCATCGTGCCGCGCATCCGCACCGTCACCGCCAGATCGGCGGCGGTCGTGGCCTCCATCACGTTCTCGGACTGGCCCGAGAAGGCGATCTCCCACGGGATCCCCGCCGCGTCGAGCGCGGCCATAGCGCGGGGCCGGAACATGCAGGCCTCCTCGAAGGCCAGCCGCAGCGGGCGCGTCTGCCAGGCGGTGCCGTCCACGGCGCCGATCCAGACCATCTCGCGCGTCGCCAGCACCTCGGCCCCCTCGGCGGGATGCTCTTCGGTGGTCAGCATCAGGTCCAGCTCGCCGCGCTGGAACTGCTCCTTCATCCTCAGCGTGAAGGACGACACGAGCGAAACCCGGACCCGCGGATATTCCTGCGCCAGCCGCTTCAGCACCGCCGGGATCAGCGGGTAGACGATGTCATGGGGCACGCCCAGCCGGATCTCGCCCTCGAAGGCATCGGTGGTCAGCCGCCCCAGCGCCTCGTCGTTCAGCGCCAGCATCCGCCGCGCGTAGCCAACCAACTGCTCGCCCTCTGGCGTCAGCGACAGGCGGCGCTGCACGCGGGTGAACAGCTCGACCCCCAGCCCCTCTTCCAGCCGCTTGATCTGCATCGAGACCGCGGATTGCGTCAGGTTCAGCAGCCCCGCCGCCCGCGTCACCCCGCGCAGGTCGGCGACAGTCACAAGGCTGCGCAGCGCGGCGAGATCGAGATTGCGGGGCATCATCACCTCCTGTGATCCATGACCGAACGATCATTCATTTCCATAATCAAGCACAGAGGCGCATCTTCATCAAGAGACCTGATGGACATTCGACAGATCATCACAGGAGGACCACATCATGCGCCCCATCCACCTTCCCCGGACCCTGCCCCACGGCGCGTCCCGTCCGCACGGCCTGCGGCTGCCCCGCCTTTCGGCGCTGCTGATGCGGCTGTCGGGCCTGCGCGCGCTGCGCCGCCAGCGCCGCGCTCTGGCCCTGCTCGACCCGCATCTGCTGCGCGATGTGGGACTTGGCCCCGAACAGGCGGCCCGCGAGGCCGAGCGGCCGCTTTGGGATGCGCCGGCGCACTGGCGGCGCTGAGCCGCGCCTGCCCCGCGAAACCGCCCTCAACGCCCTCACCGCGCGCGCGATGGCGCCCCGGGCCGGCCGAAACCATGCCCCCGGCCTGCGACCGGCCGTCGCAGGGGGCGGCCGGTTTTCACGGATTCTCGGCAAAAGGTGAGAAACGATCGTGGTTTTGCGGGGATTTCCGGACCGCGGGTTCTTGAACGGAATGCATTGGTTACCGATATTCCTCTGCGGGCGGGTCTACTTCGCGGGACCTGCAGGGACATAACGCAACGGAGGCATCCATGGCTGACTTGAACACGATGCGCGCCGGCCGGCTTGGAGCCGGTACGCTGCGCATCGACGAAGGACTGAAGGCGCATATGAACAAGGTCTACGGCACGATGTCCGTAGGCATGCTCATCACCGCGCTCGTGGCCTGGGCCGTCGGCACCAACGAGCAGATGCTGGCGATGATCTTCGGCACGCCGCTGAAGTGGGTCGTCATGTTCGCGCCGCTGATCGTGGTCTTCGCCTTCTCGGCGATGATCAACAAGATGTCGGCCGCGGCCGCGCAGCTGGTGTTCTACGGCTATGCCGCCCTGATGGGCCTGTCGATCAGCTTCATCTTCGCCGCCTACACCGGCGTGTCGATCGCGCAGACCTTCCTCGTCACCGCGATCGCCTTCGCGGGCCTGTCTCTCTACGGCTACACCACCAAGAAGGACCTGTCGGGCTTCGGCACCTTCCTGGTCATGGGCCTGATCGGCCTGATCGTGGCCTCGGTCGTGAACATCTTCCTCGCCTCGTCGGCGGTCGCCTTCGCGATCTCGGTGATCGGGGTGCTGCTCTTCGCGGGCCTGACCGCCTTCGACACGCAGAACATCAAGGTCACCTACCTGCAGCACGCGCAGTACGGCGACCAGGAGTGGATGGCGAAGTCGGCGATCATGGGCGCGCTGCAGCTCTACCTCGACTTCCTGAACATGTTCATGTTCCTGCTGCAGTTCCTCGGCAACCGCGAGTAACCCTCGCCCGACCGACGGCACGACATCCGGCCCCGGCTGCGCCCCCGCAGCCGGGGCCTTTTCGTTGCGCGGCCCCTGCCTTGCGTTCCGCGCCGCGCGGTGCTGGGCTGCGCCGCGGACAGGAGGACGGGCGATGCGGATACGCGAGGCGCAGGCCGGGGATGCCCCGGGGATGGCGGCGGTGCAGGCGGCGATCGCCGCGGCGCGGACCGGCATCGGGCGGGCCCCGGCCCCGGCGGATGCGGCCGGCGTGGCCGCGCGCTACCTCGATCATCCCGACCGGATCCGCTGCACTCTGGCCGAGGAGGGCGGGCGGATCCTGGGCTTCCAGTCGCTGCGCCTCGCCCGGGCCGGCAACCCCTACGGCACGCCGCCGGGCTGGGGGATCATCGGCACCCATGTCGCGCCGGACGCGGCGGGGCGCGGAATCGGGCGCGCGCTCTTCGCCGCGACCACCGCTGCGGCCCGCGCCGCGGGGCTGCAGCTGATCGACGCCTGCATCGGCGCGCAGAACGCGGCCGGGCAGGCCTTCTACGAGGCGCTGGGGTTCCGCGACTGGGCGACGGGGGACGGGACCGTCTCGAAGCTCTGCATCGTCCCGCGCGCAGCCCCTGCCCCCCACGCGCGCATCGCCCGCGCCAGCGTCGACCTGGCGGCCCTGATGCCGTTCTGGCGCGACGGGCTGGGGCTGGCCGAAATCGGCCGCTTCACCGGGCACGAGGGCTATGACGGGGTGATGCTGGGCCTGCCCGGCGCCGACTGGCATCTCGAGTTCACATGCCACCCGCACCATCCCCCGCCGCCACCGCCCGGACCCGAGAGCCTGCTGGTGCTCTACCGGCCCGAGCCTGCCGACTGGACGGCGGCGGTCGCGCGGATGACGGCGCAGGGCTTCGCCCCGGTGCCGGCCGCCAATCCCTACTGGGACCGCTGGGGCGTCACCTTCGAGGACCCCGAGGGCTGGCGCGCGGTGCTGGCCCGCCGCGCCTGGGACTGATCCCCCGGCAGGCGGCGCCCGCAGGGCAGGACAGGGTCAGGGCGCGCGCGGGGGGCGCTCAGGGAGCGGGCGGAAACGCCGACAGCAGCCGGCGCACCGCGCCCGGCGTGCCCAGCCGCAGCACCCGCCGCCCATCCTTCGCATTGGCCATCAGCAGCGACAGGTGGCGCTCGCGCGTGGCCGAGCGGGTCTTCACCGCAAAGACCGCAAGCTCTACGAACCCTCGGCGGAAGCTTTCCTCGCAGCCCTCGGGTAGGTCGGGGCGCGGCGTGCCGTGGCGGCTGGCCAGCACGCGGGTCAGCAGGCGCACGAGGCGCAGGCCGATCGGAAGGTCGAGCCAGATGAGCATCTCGGCGGCCTCGGCGGCCTCGGGCTCGGTCCGGGCATAGTCGCCCTCGATCACCCAGGCGGGCTCGCGGCGCAGCTCGCGGCTCATCCAGTCGCGCTCGGCGCGGGGGCGCGCGGTCCAGCCCGGCGCCCAATGGATATGGTCGAGATGATGCACCGGCAGGCCAAGGCGCCGGCCAAGCTCGATCGCCAGCCAGGACTTCCCGGCACCGGGTCCGCCCACGATCAGGATCCGCTGCATCCGCCCCTCCCGCGGTCTTCCATGCCCCCGGCATACCCCCTGAAAGAAAAGGCCGCACCCTGCGGCGCGGCCCTGATCCCGGGGATCGGCAGATCTTACTTGATCTTGCCTTCCTTGTACTCGACGTGCTTGCGCACGACCGGGTCGTATTTGTTGACCGACATCTTTTCGGTCATGGTGCGGGCATTCTTCTTGGTCACGTAGAAGTGCCCGGTGCCCGCCGTCGAGTTCAGACGGATCTTGATCGTCGTCGGCTTCGCCATTTCTCTCTCCTGAGCCGGGCGCGCCTGACAGGCGGGCCCCTCGAATTCCTTGAAGCCCGCCTTTTACCCAAGCCGGGCCCCGAGTCAACCGCGAATCCGAAGCTTCGCGGGCAGTCTTGTGCGGGCAGCCTGTAAGCCGGATTCTGTCCCGGGGGTTGCCCCCCATGGATGACCATTCCTCTCGGCCCGCCCTTGCGGACGGGCTCCAGCTGCCAACCCGGGCCTCTCGGGTCGAAGCATCCCTGCGGCGGTATCGGTCACCCGACCAGCCCCGCGCGAGGCCCCTATTCGGCATTGCTCCGGGTGGGGCTTGCCGTGCCGTCCCTGTTGCCAGGTCCGCGGTGGGCTCTTACCCCGCCGTTTCACCCTTACCACGACCCGGGCGAACCCTTCGCGTGGCGGTCTCTTCTCTGTGGCGCTTTCCCTGGGGTCGCCCCCGCCGGGCGTTACCCGGCACCCTTGCTTCGTGGAGTCCGGACTTTCCTCGACGGGGTCGCCCCCGACGCGGTCATCCAGCCGCCCGCACAGCCGCCCCGCTACGCGCTCGGCCCGGCGGCGTCAAGCCGGGGGCTCTGCCCCCGCGCGCGGATCGCGCGCTCCCCCGGGATATTCGGACCAATGAGAAGGTCAATTTCTTGCTGGCGGAAATATCCCGGGGGGAGGCTCCGCAGGAGACGGGGGGCAGCGCCCCCTACCCGGCCGGCCAGAGGCGCGAAAGCTCTTCGGCAATCGCGGCATCGCGGCTGTCGACCGGGCCGGTCACGCCCGGGCGGAACCGCTGGCGGAAGGCGGCGAGGCGCTCTGCGGGTCGGACCTCGGCAGGGTAGCCAAAGGCCAGCAGGCAGCCGTCGGTGCCCGCCGGGTCGCCGCGGCGGTGCGGCGCATCGGCGGCCCCCGGCCAGACGGCAAGGCCCGCGCGCGCCAGCCTGCGCCAGTCGAAGCGCGGCCCCGGGTCGGCCTTGCGGTCGGGCGCCATGTCGGAATGGCCGATAACGCCCGCGGGCGGGATCGACCAGCGCGCAAGGATGCCGGCCAGCAGCGCCTCGAGCGCGTCGATCTGCCGCGCCGCGAAGGGCCGGTCGCCGCGGTTGTCGAGCTCGATCCCGATCGAGCGGGAATTCATGTCGGACAGCCCGCCCCAGCTGCCGGCCCCGGCGTGCCAGGCGCGGCGATTTTCGTCGACCAGCGCCTCGGCGCGGCCGTCCTCGCCGATCAGCCAATGGCAGGACACCTCGTGCGCCGGGTCGCAGAGCCGCGCGCTGGCGGCCTCGAAACTGTCCATCGCGGTGTAGTGCAGCACGACGAACGCGGGCCGCAGCCCATCGCGGCGCAGCCCGTGGTTCGGCGAGGGGAAGCCGGTCACCGTTTCTGGAACGGCCGCGGATCCCACAGGCAGGCATAGCCGTCGCCATCGGGATCGAGGTTGCCCGGATCGCGCTCGGGCCCGCCGCGCTTCAGGAACTCGATCTGCGCGAGATCCTGCGAGACGAAGCGACCGCAGTTGCGCTCGACACTCGAGATATGCAGGGACGAGCGCGGATAGACCTGCTCGCCCAGCTGGTTGCGGGCGTTGACCGCGTATTCGACGATGTTCGGGCCGTTCTGGCTGCGCTGCGGCAGCGCGGTCGGCGCGATCTGCTGATAGGTCGCGGCATTCTGCTGGATGCGGTCGCGGTCAGCCTCGATCGAACGTTCAGAGGACACTGCCTTGAAGTCGTTCTCGGACGAGATGCCGCCGTTGTCGATCACCGGGCCGGGCGCGGCCTGCGCCGTGGGGTGGACGCCGGGTTGGGCTGCGGACATCGGCGCCGGCACGGGCTGAAGGGCGCTCTGCGGGCCCGGCACCGCCATCGGCGCGGCACTCGCCCCCGCACCTGCACCCGCCTCGGGGCCACGGCCCAACGCCTGCAGCGCCGCGGCACCGATGTCGCCATTGCCGCCGGCACCGGTCGCGGTCGGGGCCGCGGCACCGGTCATCTGCCCCTGCGGGCCGCCGTTCTGCACCAGCTGGCCATTGTAGCCGCCCTGCGGCGTGGCACGGCCGGTGTTCTGCGCCATGTAGCTGCCGTAGTCGCCGAAGCCCACGCCCGCGGCGTCATCCGGCTGGGTCGGGGCGCAGGCGGCGAGCGCCAGCATCGGCAGCAGCGCGGACAGGGGCAGGCGAAGGCTCATCATGGCAATCCCGGCAGGCGAAGGAAGGGAAAGGGCGTCGGGCGCCCTTACCACCATTTCGACGGTTTTGAAACGAAGCCCGCCGCGCGTTCAAGCACGTAGGCGTGATTGAGAAGGTCACCCTCCTCCCACGGCCGGCCGATCAGCTGCAGGCCCAGCGGCATGCCCTTCTCATCCAGCCCGACCGGCACCGAGACGCCCGGCAGACCCGCAAGGTTCACCGTCACCGTGAAGACGTCGTTCAGATACATCTCGACCGGCGAATGGTCCTGCATCTCGCCGATCCCGAAGGCCGAGGACGGCGTCGCCGGGGTCAGGATCGCGTCGATGCCCTTTTCGAAGGCCTGTTCGAAATCGCGCTTGATCAGCGCGCGGACGCGGCGGGCGCGGTTGTAATAGGCATCGTAGAAGCCCGCGGACAGCACGTAGGTGCCGACCATGATCCGGCGCTGCACCTCGGGGCCGAAGCCCTCGGCGCGGGTCTTCTCGTACATCTCGGTGATGCCGTCGCCCTGCCCCAGCTTGGCGCGGTGGCCGTAGCGCACGCCGTCATAGCGCGCGAGGTTCGACGAGGCCTCGGCCGGCGCGATGACGTAATAGGCCGGCAGCGCGTATTTGGTGTGCGGCAGCGAGATGTCGACGATCTCGGCGCCCGCGTCCTTCAGCATCGCGATGCCGTCGTCCCAGAGCTTCACGATCCCGGCGTTCAGCCCGTCGAGCCGATACTCCTTCGGAATGCCGATCCGCTTGCCGCGGATGTCGCCGGTCAGCGCCGCCTCGAAATCCGGGACCGGGATATCGGCGCTGGTCGAATCCTTCGCGTCCGGGCCCGCCATCGCGCCCAGCAGGATCGCGGCGTCGCGCACCGACTTGGTCATCGGCCCGGCCTGATCCAGCGACGAGGCATAGGCGATGATCCCCCAGCGCGAGACGCGGCCGTAGGTCGGCTTGATGCCGGTGATGCCCGCGAAGGCCGCCGGCTGGCGGATCGAGCCGCCGGTGTCGGTGCCGGTCGCGGCCAGGCACAGGTCGGCGGCCACCGCGGCGGCCGAGCCGCCCGACGAGCCGCCGGGCGTCAGCTGCGTCGCATCGCCCGTGCGCTTCCACGGGTTCACCGCCGGGCCATAGCAGGTGCTTTCGTTCGACGAGCCCATGGCGAACTCGTCCATGTTCAGCTTGCCGAGCATGACCGCGCCCGCGTCGAACAGCTGCGCGGTGACGGTCGATTCGTATTCCGGCTTGAACCCCGCGAGGATCTTCGAGGCCGCCTGCGAGGGCACGCCCTTGGTGCAGAACAGGTCCTTGATCCCCAGCGGGATGCCGCAGACCGAGGGCGCCTCGCCCGCGGCCAGCCGCGCATCGGCGGCGCGGGCTTGGCTCAGCGCGATCTCGGGCGTGTTGTGCACGAAGGCGTTCAGCGCGCCGCCGGCGTCGATCGCCGACAGGCAGGACATCGTCAGGTCTTCCGCGGTGATCTCGCGCTTGCGCAGACGGTCGCGGGCCTCGGCGATGGTCAGGGTGTTCAGTTCGGTCATCGTCTTATTCCACCACCTTCGGAACCGCGAAGAAGCCCTCGCGCGCATCGGGCGCATTGGCGAGGATCTTTTCGGGCATGTTGCCATCGGTCACCGCGTCGACGCGGCGCTTCAGGCGCATCGGCGTCACCGAGGTCATCGGTTCGATCCCCTCGACATCGACCTCGTTGAGCTGCTCCATGAAGCCGAGGATGCCCGAAAGCTGCTCGGCCAGCACCGGCAGCTGCTCTTCCTTCACGGCGATCCGCGCAAGCTGCGCGACGCGGCGGGCGGTGTCGATGTCGATGGACATGGGCCGGGCTCCTTCTGATCGGGGCGGGTTTACCGGCAGGGGCGGCACGCTGCAAGCGCGCCGAACAGCCCGCGCGCAAGATGGAACGGCCCGCCCGCGGGTCGCGGGCTCAGGCGCCAGGGACCAACCGGCGCTGGCCCGGCAGCGGCAGCAGGATCGCGAGGTCGCCCAGCGTGCGCAGCCCGATGGCCAGCGGCAGGCTGGCGGCCCTCGGGCCCGGCATCGGCGGGATCAGCGCCGCGGCGAAGACGACGCCCGACGCGAACATCCCGGTCCGGTGGCGGGTGCTCCACCGCGTGCCCAACCGCCCCTGCATCGGCAGCTTGCGGAACGGCTCGGCCAGCGGCGACAGCAGGATCCCGGTCATCTGTCCCCTCGCCTTGCCGCGACATGGCGGCCATGGACGCGGATCATCCAGCCCAGCATCGCCGCGTTCAGAAGGTGCCACAGGAAATGCGTGCCCAATGGCCAGTCCGCGCAGAGCGGGCCATCGAGGCTGCGGAAGGTGATCGAGACGATCAGCACCCCCGCCCCGATCGCCAGCCCCCGCGCCGTGGCCGACGCCTGCCGCACCAGCAGCGCGGCATAGATCAGGATCAGCACCGGCACCGGCGCATAGGCCGACGAGGACCCGAGCCCCGGGATCGCCGCCGCCAGCAGTGGTTCCGTCAGCCGCGCGAAGGGCAGGAAGGCCAGCGCCGCCAGCGCCGCGCCCCACCACGGCAGGCGCAGGAAGTCGCGGCTGGCCGCGAAGACATAGGTCAGGATGAAAAGCAGGATCGGCCCCACGTCGGCGGCCGAGGCCCAGCGCGTCGCATGGGTGTGGAACAGCCAGGACCCGATCCCGATCGCGACAAGGATCGCGCAGAGCAGCCGCCCGATCCCCCGCGCCTGCCGCCAGACCAGCAGTGCCGCGGCAAGGAAGGCGAGGTTGGTCAGCGCGTTGACCGGCTCTGACCAGTAGTCGAAGCCGGTCCGCTCGCAATAGGCATCGACCTGTGCGCCCCAGTCCATTTTCCTTGTCTCCCCGCCGCCCTATGGTCGCAGGGAGACTAACCGCAAGGAGATGACACGATGAAGATCACCTGGCTCGGACATGCCGGCTTCCGGATCGAGATCGAGGGGGCGGTGATCCTTCTCGATCCCTGGCTCAGCGGCAACCCGATGTTCCCGGCCGAGAAGCGCGCCGAGGCGATCGCGGGGGCGACGCACATCCTGCTGACCCACGGCCATGGCGACCACACCGCCGATGCGATCGGCATCGCGGCCGAGCTGTCGATCCCGGTCGTCGGCGTGCCGGAACTGGTGGGCTGGATGAAGGCCGCGAAGGGCGTCGAGAAGGGCATCGACTTCAACAAGGGCGGCACCGTCGATCTGGGCGGGGCGGCGGTGACCATGGTCATGGCCACGCATTCCTCGTCGGTCTCGACCGAGGCCGGGCCGCTCTACATGGGGACCGAGTCGGGCTACATGATCGCGGGCGAAGGCCATGTGATCTATGTCTCGGGCGATACCGACGTGATGGCCGACATGCAGATCTTCGCCGAGCTGCACGCCCCCGACATCGGCATCCTGTCCTGCGGCGGCCACTACACGATGGACATGAAGCGCGCGGCCTATGCGGCGAAGAAGTTCTTCGACTTCAAGACCGTGATCCCCTGCCACTACCGCACCTTCCCGCTGCTGGCGCAATCCGCCGCCCCGCTGGCCGAGGCGCTGCCCGGCGTCGAAGTGATCGAGCCCGAAGTGCTGAAGGCGATCACGCTCTGACGCTGTCCGGAAGCTGCCAAGGGGACGGCGCCGCCCGCGCGAGCGCCGCCCTCGTCTATCACGCCTTCGGCCCGCCGCTCGAGCGCCTGTCGCTCGAGCCGGTGGCGCTGCCCGCGCGGCCTTCGGGGGCGCTCAGGGTCGCCATGTGTCTGGCGCCGATCAATCCCTCGGACCTGATCCCGATCACCGGCGCCTATGCGCACCGGATCCAGCCGCCGCAGGTCGCGGGCTATGAGGGGCTGGGCCGGGTCATCGCCGCCCCCGCCGGGCACGCTGGGCTGCTGGGCCGGCGGGTGCTGCCGCTGCGCGGTCCCGGAACCTGGGCGCGGCATCTCGACTGCGACCCGGCGCTGGCGGTGCCGGTGCCCGAGGGGGTCGCGGACGAAGACGCGGCGCGGGCCTACATCAACCCGCTGGCGGCGCTGCGGATGATCGACCTCTGGCCGGTGGCGGGGCGGCAGGTGCTGCTGCTGGGCGCCGGATCGGGCTGTTCCGAGCATCTGGCCCGCGCCGCGCTGGCGGCCGGCGCCGCGGTCGTGGCCGGCGTGCACCGCAGCCCCGGCCGGGCGCGTCGGCTCGAGGCGCTGGGGGTGCGGGCGGTTCCGCTGTCGGACACGGGCACGATCCTCGACCTCGCGCGGAGCGGCGGGGTGACCTTCGACGCGCTGGGCGGACCGGTGGCGGGGGCGGTGCTCGACACGATGCCGCCCGGCGCGGCCTTCGTCGGCTACGGCCTGCTGACCGGCCAGCCGGTGCGCCCCTCGCGCCCGCCCCGCGCGGGCTTCCACCGCTTCCACCTGCGCGACAGCCTCGCCGGGCTGGCACCCGCCGACTGGCAGGCGATGATGCGGCGGGTCTAGCCGCTGCTGGCCGCGGGCGCGCTGCCCCCGGCCCGGATCTTCGCACTCGAGGACTGGCCCGCCGCCCTCGCCGAGGCCGCCCGCCCCGGCGGCGCCAAGGCGATGCTGCGCCTCGACTGACGCCGCGGAGGCACGCGCGCTTATCCGCCCCATGACCGCCCGACAGACGCGGGCTACACCGCGGTTCTGTGCGCACGAGGCCAGCCATCGCCCCGCCGCACGCGCATCGCGGCAGCTCGCGCGCGTTGATCGGCCAACCCGACGGGACGCGAAGCCGGAAGCAGCGCAGCGCGCACCACGCGCCGACGGGCACCCGACCCTCACCGGGGGCGATCCTGCCGGTTGGTCCGGGGCGGTCTCACATGTCGGCCCGCCCAGTGGCGACCGTCACGTGCGAGTGACAGCGGACAGCAGGTCGACAGGGCACAACCGATCAGCACACCGTGGGTACCGGCGAGATGACGCAGGCCCACCCCCGCGCCCTGCAAGGAAAGCGCCTCGTCCCCCGCAATAGCAGTGACACCTGCGGGGCAGCGCCGGGGATCGGCGCGGGCCCGCCCCGTCACAACGGACGTATCGGCGGAAGGATGGGGGATGGCGGGTCGGGACAGGACACATCGGGGTCGTTCGTCGACTCGGGCCGGGGCCTGCGCGGTCACCTTGCGACGAAGCACGGAACGGGCCACCGAACGGGCAGCGCCGCCTGTGCAGGACAGGTTGCGCACGCCATGGTGGCAAGTGGTTCGCGCGTGTCATCGCGCGCCGCAGGGCGGCCGCACCATCGCGACGACCCTCGCGACCGCGAAAGCGCCCCTGAACACGCTGCGCCTCATCGGACTGCCGCATCGGCAGGCCACGCAAGCGTGAAAGAAGGTAACCTTTGCAGGAGGATGAGCGGCCGGCCACCGATGACCCGCCCGCTCGGCGCCGCGCCGCCCACGACACAGCCAATGGTTGAAACCGGACCGCCGCGGCCCGACCATCAGGGCCTCCCTCCCCTTCGCCGCGAGACCCTGCAATGCCCTCGACGAGCTCCTCCCCGACCCTGCGCACCATGCGCCTCGCCGCCGCCCATCACCGCAGCCCGGCCTCGGACCGGCTGCTGGGCCTGACCCTCGCCGCCATCGCCGGCAGCCTGAACGCGGGCGGCTTCCTGCTGCTGTCGCAATTCACCTCGCACATGACCGGCCACCTCAGCCAGGTCGCGGGCGGCATCGTCGGCCAGAACCTGTTCCTGATCCTGGCAAGCCTCGGCGCGCTGGTCAGCTTCACCGCCGGCGCCGCCCTGTCCGCCGCGACCGTGGCCTGGGGCGAGCACCGGCGGCTCAGCCTGCGCTACGCGCTGCCGCTGGGACTGCAGGGGCTGCTGCTGGCCGCGCTGCCGCTGGTCGAGATGCTGCCCCCCGCGCAGGAGGGCAAGGCCGGTCTGCTGATCGTCAGCTTCGTCATGGGACTGCAGAACGCGACGATCACCCGGATCTCGGGCGCGCGGATCCGCACCAGCCACGCGACCGGTCTGATCACCGACATGGGGATCGAGATCGGCCGCTCGCTCTACCGGCTTGGCGCGCCGGGCTCGGGCGTTCATCCCGACGCGGGCAAGCTCGGGCTTTATACCGGGCTCGTGCTGGCCTTCATCGCGGGCGGCATCGCCGGCGCGATCGGCCACGGCGCCTATGGCTGGGCCTTCGCGATCCCGCCGGCGGTGGTGCTGCTGGTGCTGGCGGTTTTGCCCCGCCCGCCGCGCCCCGCCCGCGGCTGAGCGCCAAGCTGGGCGGCGCCCCGCGCGATCGCAGGCCTCGGGCCCCGGAGAAGCCCCGCCGGCTGATGCCCCGCCTGCAGGCACCCGCCCGCGCCGCACCGCGCCTTTGCCACCGGTGCGACGCCCGGCGCTTGCATCCCCGGCCCGGTCGCTTAGGAAGGACGGCGACAGGTGCCGATCCCGGCGCCGCCCCCGGAGGACGGACCAGACATGCGGATGAGCGACACCTTCCTGAAGCCGATGCACCCCGAGGGCTGGCGCTTCGTCCCGGTGTTCGCCGTCGTCACGGCGCTGCTCTTCTGGCTGTGGGAGCCGCTGGGCTGGCTGGGCGTGCTGCTGACCGTCTGGTGCTACTACTTCTTCCGCGACCCCGAGCGCGTCTCGCCCGCCCGCCCCGGTCTGGTGATCAGCCCCGCCGACGGGATCGTGTCGATGATCGAGCCCGCGGTGCCGCCGGCCGAGCTGGGCATGGGCCCCGAACCGCTGACCCGGATCTCGGTCTTCATGTCGGTGTTCAACTGCCATGTGAACCGCTCGCCCTGCGCGGGCGAAGTCACCGCGATCGCCTATCGGCCGGGCAAGTTCCTGAACGCCTCGCTCGACAAGGCCAGCGTCGACAACGAGCGCAACAGCCTTGCCATCCGCCTGCCCGACGGGCGCCAGCTGGCGGTGGTGCAGATCGCGGGCCTCGTGGCGCGGCGGATCCTGTGCTTCGTCAAGGTCGGCGCGCCGCTGGCCGCGGGCGAACGCTTCGGGCTGATCCGCTTCGGCTCGCGTCTCGACACCTACCTGCCGCCGGGCGTGCCGCCGCTGGTGCGCGTGGGCCAGACGATGGTCGCGGGCGAAACGGTGATGGCCGATCTGGCCGCGCATCCCGCCCCCCCCGCCGGCTGATCCGCGATGCGCCCGATCCGCCGCCGCCCGATCGCCCGCGACTTCTCGCTTCTGCAGCTGCTGCCGAACATCCTGACGGTGACGGCGATCTGCGCCGGCCTCACCTCGATCCGCTTCGGGGTGCAGGGCAATCACCTGCTGGCGGTCGAACTGATCTTCTTCGCGGCGCTCCTCGACGGGGTCGACGGCTCGCTCGCGCGGCTTCTGAAGTCGAACAGCCGGATGGGGGCGGAACTCGACAGCCTTGCCGATTTCCTGAACTTCGGGGTGGCGCCGGGGCTGCTGGTGTATTTCTGGGCGCTGCAGGACATGCGCTCGGCCGGCTGGATCTCGGTCCTTGCGCTGGCGGTCTGCTGCGTGCTGCGTCTGGCGCGGTTCAACGTCGCGATGAAGTCCGAAGACGAGGCTCCGGGCCCGCGCCTGCCGCCCGGCTATTTCATGGGCGTGCCCTCGCCGGCCGGCGCCCTGCTGGCGATGCTGCCGATGTACATCTCCTTCGCCTTCACCGCGCCCGGCGCCAATCATGAACCGGTCGTGCCCGGCATCCTGATCTGCGGCTGGCTGGTTCTGGTGGGCCTGCTGATGATCTCGCGCATCCCGACATGGTCGCTGAAGGCGGCACGCGTCGGACGCGAGAACGTGAAATTCCTGCTGGTCGGCGTCGCCGTCGCCGGTGCCGCGCTGCTGACCTACCCCTGGGAGACGCTGATCCTGCTCTGCCTCGCCTATGCTGCGATGGTCGGCCTTGCCGCCGCCCGCCCGCCTCGCCGCCGGAGCCGCGACTGACCGATGGATCTCTCGGCGATTTCGACGAGCTACGCGCGCTGGGCGCGCGTCTATGACCAGAGCTTTGGTGCCCTCACCCATCCGGGGCGGCGCCGCGCGGTCGAATGGATCAACGCCCGCGGCGGCCGCGTGCTCGAGGTGGGGGTCGGCACCGGCCTGTCGCTGCCGTTCTACGGCCCCGAGACCCGCGTCACCGGCATCGACTTCTCGCAGGAGATGCTGGCCCGCGCCCGCGACCGGGTGCGGCGCGACCGGCTGACCTCGGTCGAGGGGCTGGAGCGCATGGATGCCCGCGCGCTGGCCTTCCCCGATGCCAGCTTCGACGTGGTCACTGCCATGCATGTCATGTCCGTGGTGCCCGAGCCCGAGCGGGTGATGGCCGAGATCGCCCGCGTCTGCCGCCCCGGCGGCCACGTGGTGATCACCAACCACTTCAAGACCGAGACCGGCCCTCTGGCCTGGGCCGAGCGGCGGACCGCCAGCCTTGCCGACCATCTCGGCTGGCATTCGGACTTCGAGATCGCGCGCGTGACCGCGACCCCGGGGCTTGAGCTGATCGAGTCCCGCCCGCTGCCGCCGATGCGGATGATGACCTTCCTCGCCTTCCGCCGGGTCTGACAGCGCGTCCTTGCGAGTCAGGAGCCCGACCCGGACGGCGGGCCGCAGGCGCGGTGGCAGTGCGGGGCGCCCTTCGGCGACAATCTTCCGCGGCGACCTTGCACGAAGGCCTTGCGCGACGGGGGCCACGCCCGCCAGCGGCGTGACCCTGCGCGGAGGACGCGCCCCGCGCCGACGCCCGGACCTCTGGGGCGGGCAGTGATCCTTCACACACGCAAGGGGCTTTGGCGGCAGACGCCCTGCCGGCACCGCCGCCCGCTCGACGCCCGTTCCGGGGCCAAGCGGCCCAACCCGGCGGGTTCAGCGCCGGGCGGCGAAGAACGCCTTCAGCAGCGCCTCGGCCGGGGCGCGCGAGATGCCGTCATAGACCTCGGGCGCATGGTGGCACTGCGGATGCGCGAAGACCCGCGCGCCCTGCGCCACCCCGCCCGATTTCGGATCCGCCGCCCCGTAATAAAGCCGCGCGATCCGCGCATAGCCGATCGCGGCCGCGCACATCGGACAGGGTTCCAGCGTGACCCAGAGATCATGGCCCGGCAGGCGCTCGGACCCGGCGGCGGCGCAGGCGGCGCGCAGGGCCAGCAGCTCGGCATGGGCGGTGGGATCGGCCAGTTCGCGGGTGCGGTTGCCGGCCTGCGCCACGACGCGCCCGCCCGGCGCCACCACGACCGCGCCCACCGGCACCTCGCCGCGCGCGCCCGCGGCCTGCGCCTCGGCCAGCGCGATCTGCATGAAGGAGGTGAAGGCGGGTTCCATCCCCCGCTCATCGCAGAGCCGCCCGCGCCGGGCAAGGGCCGCACGGGCGCCTGCCCCGGGAGGTCATCCGCGAAACCGCCGTCCGGCGGTCCGAACCGCCCGCCGCCCGCACCCTCAGGGCTGCGGCAGCAGCCGCTCCAGCACCGGAATGCCGTCGAGGATGTCGACCACCGCCGGCGCCTCGGCCCTGCCCGAGAAGCTGTCGCGCCCAAGCGCCGCACCGATCAGCTTCACCACTTCGGGCGAGGCCGCGAACTTGGCATGCGTCCCGCTGGCCGAATCCCCGACCCGCGCGAGGTCGATCACCGTGACGTTCAGGCCTGCCAGCTCGGCGGCGGTGGCATCGCCGACCCGGTCGACGCCGCCCGACAGCCGCCGCGACAGCGCCAGCGCCCGATCGTCGCCCGAGACGAAGACGAAGACGTTGCCCCGCCGGTTGCGGATCTGGCCCAGCTGCGCGCGGAACAGGTCGAGATCGATGTCCGGCGCCGCCAGCATCACGTTGTGCAGGTGCCCGCTGCTGCCCAGCGTGTTCTGCAGGTCGCTCTGCACCATGACCTCGGTCACCAGCAGCGCCCCCATCGAATGGGCAAAGACGTCGAACCCGCCGGCCCGGGTGCGGATCAGCAGCGACGAGGCCTGTTCGAGCAGCGGCCGCGCCGCCAGCGCGCTGTTCAGGTCATAGACATAGTGCGTTCGTCGCCCGGCCGAGGGCCAGGAGAACAGCACCGGCACCCCGCGGAAGCCGCTGTCCTGCACGAACTGCGCCAGCCGAAGCACCGAATCGCTGGGGGTGTTGTTGTAGCCGTGCACGAACAGCAGCACCTCGCGGTCGGCGGGGGCGCGGCGCGCCAGCTCGGCATCGACGGCGGCGATGAAATCGCGATCGGCCGTATAGCGCGTGGCCGCGGCCACCGTCATCTCGCGCCGCGGATCGGGCGGCAGCCGGCGCGCGCGCTCGATCCGGCCCGCGACATGACCCGGCGGGATCGAAACGGTGACCTCCGCCAGCCCCAGACGGCCGCTGCGGCGCTGGGAATAAAGCTGTCCCGGCCCCGCTGCGGGGGCGCGTGTGGTGGCGATGAAAATCCGCCGCTCGGTCGCGCCGGCGACGGGACCGGGCGGCACGCCGGCGACGCCGATCAGTTCCGGCGGATGGCCGCAGCCCGCGGCCAGCATCACCAGCGCCGCCAGCGCCAGCAGGCGCAGCCGCCCGCGCCCCGGACCGCAGCCCGGACCGCGCGGCAAAGGATGGCGCAAGGACGGGCAGGCAGGCGGCGTCATCGGCTCCCCCGGGGTGCACTGCGGTCAGGGAGCAGTATCGGCCCCGGCTCCGCGCGGGCAAGCCCCTGCCCGCGCGCGCCGCGTGGCTTACCAGTGGCCGGTGTTGGGCATGCTCGACCAGGGCTCGGCCGGGGGAAGGTCGTCGCCCTCCTGCAGAAGCTCGATCGAGACGTTGTCGGGCGAGCGCACGAAGGCCATGTGCCCGTCGCGGGGCGGGCGGTTGATGGTCACGCCCGCATCCATCAGGCTCTGGCACATCTCGTAGATGTTGCCGACCCGGTAGGCGAGATGGCCGAAATGGCGGCTGTCCGAGGGCAGCCCCTCGTCCCCGTCCCAGTTGTAGGTCAGTTCCACCGGGCATTCCGGCTGGCCGGGGGGCGCCATGAACACCAGGCTGAAGCGGCCCTTCTCGTTATCGATGCGCCGCGTCTCTTCCAGGCCCAGCAGCCTGTAGAAGGCCATCGAGGCCTCGAGATCCTTCACCCGGACCATGGTGTGGAGATAGCGAACCTGCATCTGGCGTCCTTTCCTGCCGTGTCCCCGCGCGCCAAGCGCGGGCGTCGGGGCAACACTAGCCCTCGAGGCGGCGAGGACCAGCGCGAAAGCGGCGCATCGGAGCCGGGGTTGCGGGCGCGTCGCGTCAGGTGCCGCGGCGCAGGTATTCCTCGACCACGCAGGCGGGCGCGGCGCCGTCCAGCGGGCGGCTGCCGATCTGCCGCCAGTCGCCTTGCGCGAAGGGCGGGAAGAAGGCGTCGGCATCCTCGACCACGGTGTCGACCTCGGTCACGAGGATGCGGTCGGCTAGGCCCAGCGCCTCGGCATAGATCGCGGCGCCGCCGATCGCGTAGATCCGGTCATAGCCCTCGACCCGCGCCCGCGAGATCGCCTCGGGGACCGAGGGGACGACCAGCTCCGAGCCCGGCAGGGTGCGCGAGACGACAAGGTTCAGCCGGTCTTTCAGCGGCTTCACCGGCAGGCTGTCCCAGGTGCGCCGGCCCATGATCAGCGCGCCGCCCAGCGTCTCGCGCTTGAAGGCCTTCAGGTCCTGCGGGACATGCCAGGGGATGGTGTTGCCCCGGCCGATGGCCCCGTTGCGGGCGCGGGCGACGACAATTGTCAGCATCAGACTGCCACCGGGGCGCGCAGCGCCGGGTCGGGCGCATAGCCGCGCAGTTCGAAATCGTCGAAGCGGAAGTCGAAGATGTCGTCGACCTTGCGGCGCAGATGCAGCGTCGGTAGCGCATGCGGGGTGCGCGAGAGCTGGGTCTGCACCTGCTCCATGTGGTTGCTGTAGATATGCGCGTCGCCGATCGAATGCACGAAGGTGCCGGGCCTGTAGCCGGTGACCTCGGCCAGCATCACCAGCAGCAGCGCGTAAGAGGCGATGTTGAACGGCACGCCCAGGAACATGTCGGCCGAACGCTGGTAGAGCTGCAGGTTCAGCCGCCCGTCCAGCACCCGCACCTGCCACAGCGTGTGACAGGGCGGCAGCGCCATCTGCTCGACCTCGCCCGGGTTCCAGGCCGAGACGACCAGCCGCCGGCTGTCGGGGCGGCGGCCGATTTCGGCGATCAGGCCCGCGATCTGGTCGATGCTGCGGCGCCGGTAGATCAGCCGCCCCTCGGCATCCTCGCCCGCGGCCTCGGCATAGCCAAAGTCGCGCCACTGCCGGCCATAGACCGGGCCAAGGTCGCCGTTCTCGTCCGCCCATTCGTCCCAGATCGAGACGCCGTTTTCCTTCAGGTAGCGGATGTTGGTGTCGCCGGCCAGGAACCACAGCAGCTCGTGCACGATCGACTTGAAATGCACCTTCTTGGTCGTGACCAGCGGGAAGCCCTCGGCCAGATCGTAGCGGCACTGCAGCCCGAAATACGAGGTGGTGCCGGTCCCGGTGCGGTCACTCGAGGGCGTGCCCTTCTCCAGCACCGTGCGAAGCGCGTCGTGATACTGCTGCATGGGACGGCTCCTCTAGATGGTTGGGCCGGTCTTACCACCAGCTGTTGTGGTCGCCAAGAGCTACGCGCCCAACGTCCGCACCGCACCGTGGAACTCCGCCGTCTGCATCAGCGCGCGGCAGCGGGCAAAACGCCCCTCGGCATAGGCGCGGAAATCCTCGGCCGGATTGCCGTCCGACAGCTGGATCAGCCCCCAGAGCGTCCACAGAAGATCGCACATCGCCTTCAGCGTGACCATCCGCGCGCGGCTCAGCATCGGCGCCGGACGGCCGAAATAGCCCAGCAGCATCTCGTCCTCCTGCGCCGGGGTGAAGCCCGCCTCGACCGAAAGATCCGCCAGATCCCACATCGGGTCGTTCATCCCCGAATATTCCCAGTCGACGATCCACATCCGCGCCCCGGTATCGAGGAAGTTCTCGCACAGCGGATCGCAATGGCAGGGCGCCAGCGGGATCGCCGGGTCGGTCAGCACCGGGCGCAGCGCCTCGGCCGCGGCCAGCACCGCGTCCCAGCCCGCGGGCAGCGCGACCGCGCGCGGGGCCAGCACCGCCAGATAGCTGTCGATCATCGCGAAAAGCTCGAACCGCGCCGCGAAGCGCGCGTCCGAGGCATGCAGCAGCGCGAAGGCGGTGCCCGCCCGCCCCGGTGCCCCTTTGCGGGCGGCGAAGAGCGCGGGCGTCATCGTCACCCCCGGCACCCGCTCCGTCACCATCACCCCGCGCGCGGCATCGGCCCGCACCACCGGCGGCGCCACGCCCGCCGCCGCCGCGGCCCGCGCCGCCACCAGTTCCGCCGCGCGGTCGATATAGGCCTCGGTCCCCGCGCCCGGCAGGCGCAGCACCAGCCGTCCCGCGCGATAGACCCGGTTGGTCATGCCCCCCAGCCGCTCCGGCCCGTCCTCGACCGGCAGCCCCAGTGCCGTCAGCTCTGCCGCGGCCTCGGCCACGCCCTCGGGATCCTGCATGCATCCTCCGCCCGTTGTCCCGAAAACGTTTCAGATTCGCCGCCCCCGCGCTATCGTTTTGCACAGGCGGCACCCGCAGGAGGCGAAAGATGGCAGGACATGACGGACATCTCGGGCAGGTCTATGCCGCCGCCGCCCCCGAGGACATCGCCCGCGCCTATGACGCCTGGGCCGACACCTACGATGCCGAGATGGCGGCGAACGGCTATCGCCACCCGGCGATCTGCCTCGCGCTCCTGTCGCGCCATCTCGCGCCGGGGCCGGGCCCGATCCTCGACGCGGGCTGCGGCACCGGGCTGATGGGGGACTGGCTCGAAATCCTCGGCTATCCGGTGGTCGAGGGGCTCGACCTGTCCGAGGGCATGCTGGCCCGCGCCCGCGCCAAGGGCCGCTACCGCGCGCTGCACCGGCTGGCGCTGGGCAGGCCCCTGCCCTTCGCGGATGGCGCCTTCGCCGGCGTGGTTTCGACCGGGGTTTTCACCACCGGCCATGTCGGGGCCGAGGCGCTGCCCGAGCTGATCCGCGCCACCCGCGCCGGCGGGCTTCTGTCGATCACCGTCAAGGACACGGTCTGGGACGCGGGCTTCCGCGCCGCGGTCGAGGCGCTGGTCGCGGCGGGCACCCTCGCCATTGCCGAGATCACGCCGCCCTATGTCTCGATGCCCGGCGAAGCCGGGACGATCCCCGGCCGCTGCCTCGCGCTGCGCCGTCTCTGACGCGAGGCCCCGGGACGAACGCGGCCTCCGCAGGCAGCGAAACCGCCCCGCGGTGCCCGTTGGCGTTATCGTCCCGATCTGCGCCCCCGTCTCGCGACCGGCCACCCTTCGCGCCCGACCGTCCGGCGAAACAATGCGCGGCACCTGCGCGCCAGAGCCGGTGCCCGGCCGAGCCCCTGTCGCCCGGCCCGGCTGCCAAAGGGGCACGGGCCGGTCCCCGGCCCGACCGCAGCCGCAGGCGACCTGCCCGCGCGCGCCGCGTCTGATCCCGCGCCGCGCTGCCACCGGTCGCCGCCCCCTCGCCGCTGCTCGGGACAAAGACACAGGCACCGCGACCGGCGACACGCGACGGCTCGGGGCCCGTCTTCGCCCCCTGCGCCCATCCCCGCCGATGGTCCGGGCAGAAAAGGGCGCCCCCCTCGTCTCAGGTCCGCGGGACACCTCGGCCCGACCGTTCCTGCGCCGTGCGTTTCATGCCCTCGCTGCCGCGACAGACGCCTGCGGCGCCGGATCGCCGGGGCGCGAGGCTCCTGACCCCAGTCGGCTGCAGACCTGCCCGCGCCCCGCATCCCGGCCGATGGCCCCCGAGAGCCGCCACCGCGAAAACCGGCACCGGGTCCTGAATGCGCAGCGCCGCCTGCAGCACAACCTCGGCACTCGTGGGCCTGCGCTGCAGCGGCGACGCACCGCGGCCCGGAAGCCGCACCCTTCGCGTGACAACGCTTCGATTGGCCACCGTGACTGGCAAGGGCGCGGATCGCCGGTGGCGCCCCTCAGCCCTGCGCGCCCCCCGCCGCGGCCTGAAGGGCCAGCAGCCGCGCCAGCGCCGCGCCGGCCTGCGCCTCGGGCACGAAGACATGATCGTGGTGATGGGCGGCGACCATGTTGCAGGGAATGCCCTCGTCCGCCAGCGCCGCAGCCACCGCCGCGGTCAGCCCGACGCCCTCCAGCGCAGAAAAGACCTGCAGCGTGATCAGGCGCATCGGCGCGGTGACGGGCAGGCCCTCGGCCTCGGCCAGCGCCAGCGGCAGGATCAGCGACAGCCCCTCGGCCTCGCGGAAGCTGGCGAGGGCGGCCGCGGTCAGGGCTTCGGTCCGAGAATTGGTGAGGGCTTCCGGCGCGGGGCGGTAGGGCAGGCTGGCGAAGACGTAACGCCCCGGCATCAGCCGCGGCGTCATTCCGCCGATCATCTCCGCCGCCGTGGTCGCCAGTGCCGCCATTGGTCCAGCCTCCGCTCTCTGCCCCGCGCGCACCGGCGCCGGGGCACCCGACCGCCTGCCCCCGCGCGCCCCCCGCGCAAGCCGCGGCGTTAGGCGGATCTTGACGCGCCGGCCCCGCGCGCGCAATCGACGCGGCATGCGGGGGTGACATCGCGGGGGCGCGGGTGCATAGCGGGGACGGTCTCCCCCATCGCCGGATTTCCGCCTTGCCAGCCCCCTTTGCCCACAGCCAGACCGCCCGCGCGGCCGCGGCCGCCGAAAACGCCCCCGAGGACCGCAACCAGCCGCTGCGCGGCATCCTCTACAAGATCACCTCGGTCCTGCTGATGGTGGTGATGCAGGGCATCGTCAAATACGCCTCGGACGACATCCCGACCGGCGAGATCATGTTCTTCCGCTCGTTCTTCGCGATCCCGGTGATCGTGGTCTGGATGGCCGCCACCGGCCATCTGGGCGACGGCTGGAAGACCCGCGACCCGATCGGGCATTTCTACCGCGGCTTCGCGGGCGGTCTGTCGCAGGGGATGATCTTCGCGGCGCTCGGCCTGCTGAGCTTCCCCGAGGTGACGGCGATCTACTACGCCGCGCCGCTGATCGTGGTGATCCTTGCCGCGATGTTCCTGGGCGAACAGGTGCGCGCCTTCCGCCTGTTCACCGTCGGGCTCGGGCTGGCGGGGGTGCTGATCGTGCTGTCGCCCCGGCTCGAGACGCTGAACGCCGGCGATGTCGGCGGCACCCAGGCGCTGGGGGCGATGCTCGCGCTGACCTCGGCGATCTGCGGGGCGCTGGCACAGGTCTTCATCCGCAAGATGGTCGCGCAGGAAAGCACCAGCTCGATCGTGTTCTGGTTCTCGGTCAATTGCTCGGTTCTGTCGCTGATCACCCTGCCCTGGGGCTGGGTGATGCCCTCGGCCGGGATGGCGGTGGCGCTGGTGCTGACCGGGGTGCTCGGCGGGCTGGGACAGGTGTTCCTGACCGCGTCCTACCGCTATGCCGACGCCTCGATCGTGGCGCCCTTCGAATACACCTCGATGGTCTTCGCGCTGGGCGCTGGCTGGCTGATCTGGTCCGAGGTGCCCTCGCTTCAGATGCTGGGCGGGGCGGCGCTGATCATGTTCGCGGGCATCCTGATCATCCTGCGCGAGCGCAAGCTGGGCCTGCAGCGCGCGCGACAGCGGCGGGCGATGACCGGGGGATCGTGAGGCGAGGTCGGGCCGTCAGGGGGGGGGGGGGGG
>NZ_JBAWKD010000003.1:691960-708346 GCF_037095735.1 Frigidibacter sp. MR17.14
GGGGGCGCTGCCCCCGCACCCCCGGGATATTTGGACCAATGCGAATGGGAAGGATCAGCCCTTCACCGGGCGGTCGGCGGTGTCGAGCCAGATCGTCACCGGACCGTCGTTCAGCAGCGAGACCTTCATGTCGGCGCCGAATTCACCATTCTCGACGGTGATGCCGAGGGCGCGCAAAGCCGCCGAGAACCGTTCATAGAGCCGGCGCCCCTCGTCGGGCGGCGCGGCATAGGAGAAGCCGGGGCGGTTCCCGCGCGAGGTGTCGGCGGCCAGCGTGAACTGGCTGACCACCAGCGCCGCATTGCCGGCGGCGGGCAGCGCGAGGTTCATCTTGCCGGCCTCGTCCTTGAAGATCCGAAGCTTCACGATCCGCTCGGCCAGCGCCAGCGCCTCGGCCTCGCCATCGCCCGCCATCGCGCAGACAAGGATCAGAAGCCCCGGCCCCACCGCGCCGATGACCGTGCCGTCGACCGCGACCGAGGCTTCGGAGACGCGCTGAACCAGCGCCCTCATGCCGGCAGCTCCGCGCTCCAGGGCGGGTTCGCCCCGGGGCGCGAGACGGTGACCGAGGCCGCGCGGTTGCCAAGCGAGATCGCGGCCTGAAGCGCCGGGGCATCCAGCGCCGCGACACCCGCCTTGGTCAGCAGCCCCGCCTGCGACAGCGCCGCGAGGACGCCTGCGTTGAACGTGTCGCCCGCGCCGACGGTGTCCGCGACCGTCACCTTGCGACCGGGCACGAAGACCTCGGCGGTGGCGGTGAAGCCATGCGCGCCCGCCGCGCCCTCGGTCACGAACACGGCCTTCGGGCCGCGGGCCAGCAGGCCCTTGGCCAGATCGGCGATCGTGCCCTCGCCCTCGAGCCAGCGCAGATCCTCGTCCGAGAGCTTCACGATATCGGCCGCGGCCATCATCCGCCCGACCCGCGCGCGATAGCCCGCGACATCGGTGATGAAGCCCGGACGGATGTTCGGATCGACCATCACCACGCGCGCCGCGGCCTCGCGCAGGAACAGCGCCTCGTAGGCCGCGCCGCAGGGCTCGGACACCAGGCTGATGCCGCCGCAGAAGAGCGCCTGCACGTCCTCGGGCAGCCCCGGCAGGTCGGCCGGCTCCAGCATCCGCCCCGCGGTGCCCTCGTCGTAGAAGGCGTAGCTCGCCTGCCCGTTCACCAGCGTCACGAAGGCCAGCGTCGTGGGCCGCCCCGAGCGCACCGAAAGCCCGGCATCGACCTTCGAGGCCGCCAGCGTCTCGACCAGCAGCGCCCCGAAGAGGTCGGTCGAGAGGCCCGACAGGAACCCGGTCGGCGCGTCAAGACGACCGAGCGCGATCGCGGTGTTGAACACCGCGCCGCCCGCATAGGGCGCGAAGGCGGCCTCGCCGGCGGCGGTCTCGCGCGGCAGCATGTCGATCAGGGCCTCGCCCGCACAGAGGATCATCGGCTCACACCTCCCAAGGTCGTTGCGCGACGGTTAGCGCAAACATCGCCACCCGTCCATCGGGGTCCATCATCGCTGGTTCAGCCACAGGACGATCCCCAGCAGGATCAGGCCAAGCACCACCGCCCCCGCGATCTTCCAGGGCGAATAGGGCCGCTCGCCCGCCACCCGCCCGGTCTGGCCGTTGACCACGCAGGCGAAGCTTTTGCCGCGATAGCGATAGGCCGCGGTCCAGACCGGCAGCAGCACATGCTTGAAGGTCTCGTCGCGATGCCGGGTCTCGATCCGCGCGATCCGCTGCTCGTCGCCGCCGATGTCGGCGCGCACATCCTGCGCGATGACCCGCTCCATGATCGCCCGCGCCTCGGCATGGCCCTCGGCCAGCGCGACGGTGTAGCCCTCGGCGAGGAAGCCCGAGAGATATTCGGGCCGGTAGGGTTGCAGCGCCCCCAGCCCCCAGGGCTCCAGCGCCTTCACATGGCCCGCGGGCAGGCTGCGCGAGGCCAGCACCAGCACGTCGTCGAAGGCGCGCGCGACCCGGCCCGACACCGGACGCCAGCGGATGTGGCGCACCTGCTCGGTCCGCTCCTGGCCGTTCACGGTCACGGTGCGGCTGGTGTAGTAGGCATCGCCCCGCTGGCCCTGATAGGCGCTTTCTGTCGCGGCATCGAAGGTCCAGAACGGGGAATAGACCCCGGTCAGCCGCCGCCCCTTGCGGGCATAGTCCGCAAGGCCGCCGGGCGCGAACCAGCGCGACTGCAGCCACTTGCCCAGTGCGGCGCGCGCGGCCTCCTCGGTGATCTTGAAGGACACGAGGCCCTGCGGCTTGATCGCCCGGGTCTCGCCGGTATCGACGACGACGGGCGTGGCGCAGAACGGGCATTCGGCGGCATGGCGGTCACCGTCGAACTCGACGACCGCGCCGCAATTCGGGCAGCTGACGGTGCGATGCGCCGCGACCTCGCCCGGCAGGTCGAGGCTCAGCCCGCGGGCCAGGTCCAGTTCGCGCAGCCCGGTGCGCGCCTGTTTCCAGGGGCCGGGTGCGGTGGCAGGCTCTGGCGCGATCTCGACCCGGGCGCCGCAATGATCGCAGACCAGCACGGTCTGGCCCGGGGCGAAGCGCAGGTCCGCCCCGCAGCTCGTGCAGGGCGTATGGAATTCGGAGGGGCCGCTCATCGCCTGCGGCTCACGCCCCCGGAACCGGCGGCGGCGGCGGCGGCATCTGGGCAAAGACCGTGGCCAGCGCCGGCAGATCGCCGGCGGGCTTCCAGCCCTCCATCCCCGCCGACCACACGAGGCTCGCCCGCGTCAGCTGCCCCTGCGCGGCCATGCCGGCCAGCTGGCTTTGCGCGAAGGGCCCACGGGTCGCGCCGTTCTCGGCGATGTGCCACTGCGGCTCGACCGGCGGCGGGGGTGGTGGCGGCGCGGCATGGGCCGGCGCATGGGCAGGCGCGGCGCCCCAAGGTCCGGCGACCGAGGCCGAGGCCGCCGCCTGCCCCATCGCCATGCCCATCCCCGCCCCCATGCCCGCGGCCATCGACGACCCGGCCGCCGAGGCCGGGTTCCCCAGCGCCTCGGCCGCCTGGTACTGGGTGTAGCGGTTCAGGTCGCCCACCACGCCCATCGAGGTGCGGCGGTCCATCGCCTTCTCGACCTCTTCGGGCAGGCTGATGTTCTCGATGTAGAATTCCGGGATCGACAGGCCGTAGGCGGCGATCGTCGGCGCAATGGCGGTGGTGACGAGCTTGCCGAGGTCGGCGGTGTTCGCGGCCATGTCCAGCACCGGGATGCCCGAGGCGGCGATGACCCGGCTGAACTCCTGCACGATCACGTTGCGGATCTGGAAGCTGATCTCTTCGGCCGTGAACTCGCCGTCGGTGCCGACGATCTCCTTCAGGAACACCGCCGGATCGGCGACGCGCATCGAATAGGTGCCGAAGGCGCGCAACCGCACCGGCCCGAACTCGGGATCGCGCGCCATCACCGGGTTCTTCGTGCCCCATTTCAGGTCGTTGAACCGGGTGGTCGAGACGAAATAGACCTCGGACTTGAAGGGCGAGCGGAAGCCGTGGTCCCAGTGCTGCAGCGTGGTCAGGATCGGCAGGTTGTTGGTCTCGAGCTGGTAGAGCCCGGGCCCGAACACGTCGGCCAGCTGCCCTTCGTGCACGAAGACCGCGGCCTGCCCTTCGCGCACGGTCAGCTTGGCGCCCATCTTGATCGCATGACCCTCGCGCTCGAAGCGCCAGACCATGGTGTCGCGGGTGTCATCCGTCCAGTGGATGACGTCGATGAACTCGCCGCTGAGGAAATCCAGAATGCCCATCGGTTCGGCCCCTTCAGGATGCTGTCAGGCGCGAGTGAAGCCGATCGCGTCGGGAAGGTCCAGCGCAAGGGGGGCGCTGCCCCCCGCCGCGGCCACGGGCCGCGACTCCCCCCGGGATATTTGGGCCAATGCGAAAGCGCAGGCGGCGTCATGCCCCTTTCGCATTGGCCCAAATATCCCGGGGGTGAATGGTCCCGCAGGGACCAGAGGGGGCAGCGCCCCCTCGCCCGGTCAAAGCCCGCCCTCGCCGATCAGGAAGTCCACCACCTCCGCGACCCCCTTGCCCTGCTTGAGGTCGGCCATGACATAGGGCCGGGTCCCGCGCGCGGCTCTGGTGTCGCGCTCGAGCATCTCGGCATCGACCCCCACATGCGGCGCGAGCCCGACCTTGTTGACGATCAGCAGGTCCGAGCGCGTGACCCCCGGTCCCTTCTTGCGCGGGATGTCCTGCCCGGCACAGGTGTCGATGACATAGACCGTCAGGTCCGCCAGCTCGGGCGAGAAGGTGGCGGCAAGGTTGTCGCCGCCCGACTCGATCAGGACGACGTCGAGGTCGGGGATCTTCGCGGTCAGGTCGGCGATGGCCGCGAGGTTGATCGAGGCATCCTCGCGGATCGCGGTATGCGGGCAGCCGCCGGTCTCGACGCCGCGGATCCGCTCAAGCGGCAGCGCCTGCGCGCGCATCAGGTATTCGGCATCCTCGCGGGTGTAGATGTCGTTGGTCACGACCGCGACCGAGAAGCGGTCGCGCAGCGCGCGGCAGAGCTGTTCGGTCAGCGTGGTCTTGCCGGCGCCGACCGGGCCACCGATGCCGATTCTGAGGGGGCCGTGGGGGCTTGCCATCGGGTCTTCATCCTTCACGTCAACTGCGGGACGCAACCCGCTGAAAAGGCGTCAGCTGCGGAACAGCCGCACCTCCATCTCTTCATGGGCCATCGCCGCCATGTCGGCGCCGAATCCCGCGGTGCCCAGATCGCCCTCGTCCGCCGTCGCGGCCCAGGTCGCGACGCGGGCGATCGCCGGGTGCAGGGACGCCAGAACCTGCTGGCCCTCGGTCTGGCCGAGCGGCACGAAGCGCACCGCGGCCTGCACGAGGGTCGAGGCGAAGGCATGCAGCGACAGGCCGATCACCTCGGCCGGGGCAAGGCCCAGCCCGGCGGCGGCGCGGCCGAGCGCCACGGGCAGCGGCGCCGGCGGATGGTCGGTGCCGGCGAGCGCATTCACGGTGCGGGTCAGCGCCGCGCCCTGCGCCTCGGTCTCGGCCAGCCGCTCGGCCGAGCCGGCGAGCGCGCGGGCGAGCGCGGTCAGCGCGGCGTGATCGGCATCCGCCCGCAGCGCGAGCGCGGTCAGCAGCGCCTCGGTCCGGCCCGAGCCATGCGCGATCAGGTCGCCGAGCCAGTCGCGCAGCGCGGCGGCCGAGGTCACCTCGCCGCCCGAGATCGCGCGTTCCAGCCCGTGCGACCAGGCGAAGCCGCCGGTCGGGAACGCGGGCGAGAGCCACTGGACCAGCGCCATCCGCGCCGCGGTCGGATCGGGCGACGGCGAAAGGTCAGTCGCCACGGTCGTGCCGCTCGGGGTCGTCGCCCTGTTCGCGCACGACGTGATGGTGCACGTGGCGGCGCGGCTCGTCGTAGGCGTGGTGGTGGTGGTGATGGTGCCCGTGGTCGTGGTCATGGTCATGGTCATGGTCATGATGGTGGGCACCGTCGTCGGGGCCATGCGCATGGCCCATGGTCCGGCCGTGGCCATAGGCGCCGCCTTCGGGGCGGAACGGGCCGGTGACCGGCGTCACCACCGCGCCAAGGCCCTGCAGCATCGCGGCAAGGACGTGATCCTCGGCGATGACCAGGCGGTCGGCCTCGACCTGGCAGGGGGTGTGGCGGTTGCCGATGTGCCAGGCCAGCCGCGCAAGCCCGGGNTCACCACCGCGCCAAGGCCCTGCAGCATCGCGGCAAGGACGTGATCCTCGGCGATGACCAGGCGGTCGGCCTCGACCTGGCAGGGGGTGTGGCGGTTGCCGATGTGCCAGGCCAGCCGCGCAAGCCCGGGCCCGGTCACGGCCAGCAGGCGCTCGGGCGCGGCCTCGACCTGCACGAAGCGGCCATCGGACAGGCGGAAGGCGTCGCCATCCTCGATGTTCGTGGTCTCGGCCAGGTCAACGAGGAATTCCTCGCCCGCGACGGTCACCAGCTTGCGCCGGCGCAGCAAGCGCGCGTCATAGCCGAGGCTGACGGTCTCGGCCGCGCCGCTCCAGCTGCCGCGGCGGTGAAGGTGGTGGGTGTGAAGCGCCATGACGTCCCTCCGGCTCGGATCGCCTTGGTGTGGCATGTGCGGGCGGCGAGGGAAAGATGGCGGCGGGGCGAAACGCGCGAAACCGTTGCGGGCAAGCGGCGCGGGCCAGAGACGCGGGCCAGAGGCGGCGCGAAACGAAACGGCCGGGCGAAGCGCTGTGGCTTCGGCCCGGCCGTGACGGCGGTTCAGATCCGGGCGGTGCCTCAGACGTAGAACATGTCCCGGAAGACGTAGTGCGGGATCCGGTCGCGGGTGACGCCGAGCTTCGAAAGCTCTGCATCGGTCATCTTGTTCAGACGGTCGATCTCGACCGAGCGCGACTTGCGCTCCATGTATGTGACGAGGCCGCGGCGCAGCGCGCCGATGATGCCTTCGGATTTGATGCCAGCGGTGCCGGCAGCGAGCGTGTTGGTGGTGTAAGCCATCGGTGGCCTCCGGTCATTCAGCAAGGTTTGCTCCCTTGACACTGAAACTATGCCCGCAGGCGGCCGGTCACAATCGCCGGTTCCGCAATGCCGCCATGCAGCGAATGCGTAAGTCCCGTTTACCCATTGCTCAGAGTTTCAGCAGCGGTAGGCCTTGGCATGAACCAGATAGACCTGCGCGCCGGGCGCGGCCTGATCGAAGACGACGGTATTGGCGCCGGCCTGCATCGCGTCGGCCTTCACCTTGTTGCGGGCACGGGCGAGGCCCTGCTGCAGCAGCGGCCCGTAGACGCCGGGCGTCATCTGGATGTCGGTGAGATAGGTGCAGGCCATGACCTCTGACGGGCCGGCCTCGCGCAGGGCGCTGCCCGCGACCATCGCGGGGTTCTGCGCGCAGGCGCAAAGGACGAAGGCGGCGGCCAGCGTGGCCGCGGTGATCTGACGGGTCATCTTCTGCTCCTCGGGCGTCCGGCGCCTCTGGCGGGCGCGGTTCGGCGCGATAGTGCCGCGTCGCGCGCCGCGCGGCAAGGGAGCGCGGGCGGAGCGGACACTCCCCCCCGCGACGCGCCGGTCGGCAGCCGGGTGCGCCCGGCGACCGACAGGCGGCTGCGGCCCCCGCCCCCGGCGTCAGCCGCGCTGGCTGCGGGCGTGGAAGACGAAGCCGAGCAGGTTCAGCAGGAGTTGCGCCGCAAGGATCGAGGTCGAGCCGGTCGGATCGTAATCGGGCGCCACCTCGACAAGGTCGATGCCGACGATCTCGTGGTTGCGGGCGGCGCCCTGCAGGATCTCGAGCACCTCGTAATAAAGGAATCCGCC
The DNA here is from genome assembly GCF_037095735.1 of Frigidibacter sp. MR17.14. Lineage (NCBI taxonomy): Bacteria > Pseudomonadati > Pseudomonadota > Alphaproteobacteria > Rhodobacterales > Paracoccaceae > Frigidibacter > Frigidibacter sp. MR17.14. Next base: position 699,253 of record NZ_JBAWKD010000003.1, read on the forward strand.
ATGCGAGGGCGTGCCGGTGCCGGGCGCGATCGAGGGGCAGAAGCCGTCGATGTCGATCGTGAGGTAGAGCCGCGCGCCCTTGGGGATGCGGGCCAGCACCGCCTCGGCCCCCAGCTTGCGGACCTGCCGCACCGAGAGGATGTCGGCGCCCATCGCGCGGGCGGCCTCGTAACCCTCTTTCGCGGTCGACGAGACGTTGCGGATGCCCAGCTGGGTGAGGCCGGTCACGTGCTCCTGCTCGGCCGCGCGGCGCATCGGGTTGCCGTGGCCGTGGCGCACGCCGTGACGCACGTCGACGAAATCGAGATGGGCGTCGATCTGCAGGATGTGGATCGGCCCCTGCCCTTCGAAGGCGCGGATGCAGGGGATGTTGACCGAATGGTCGCCGCCGATCACCACCGGCAGGGCGCCGGCCTTCAGGATCGCGCGGACGCCGGTCTCGATGTTGTCGTGGCTCTTCTCGGTGTCGGTATGGACGATGTCGGCATCGCCGATGTCGACGATGCGGACCTCGGGGCCAAGGTAGGTAACGTCGTCCTCGTGGTCATAGGCGCCGGCATGGCCGAACGAGAACAGCGTCGAGGCCTCGCGCACGCCGCGCGGCCCGAAGCGGGCGCCGGCGCGGAACTGGGTGCCCATGTCCAGGGGCGCGCCGAGGATCGCGGCATCGGCCTCGATCCGCGACCAGTCCTGGACATAGGGGCGCTTGCCGAAGGTCGCGATCCCCACGAACGGCAGGTCGAGCCTGCCGCCCTCGTAGCCATGTGCCATGCCCGAACTCCCCGGCCGATTGCCGGCGGAGCGGAGCCGAAGCCCGCACGCCCGTCAAGAGGGATCGGGCGGGCGAGTACGGGTCGCGGCGGTCAGCCGGAGGTCCGCGGGGTGGCGCCGCCCGGCACGTCGGGGGCCGGACCGGGCGGCGGCGCGTTGCCGGTGTCGAAGGGCACCCGGCCCGCAAGGATCGCCGCCGGGGCGAGCAGCTGCGGGGTCTGGCGATAGCCGAGCTCTGCCAGCCGCGCCGCGGCCCTGTCGACGAGGGCGCGGAAGGTGACGTCCTTCTCGGTCCGCAGCAGGCTCGCCATGACGAAGGTGAAGGCGCCATGGCTGGTGGCGCCGTGGCGGTATTCGAACGAGGATTCCGCCTCGCCGCAGGCCTCGATGACGATGGGCTGGTAGGGGCCGATCCGCTCTGCCCGCCGGGCGTCGGCGTCGTAGTCCGCATCGGTCTGGGTCCGCAGCGCCGCCGCCCTGCCAAGCCGCAGGGTGTCGGCGTCGCGCCCCAGATAGGCCGCCGCCAGCGCCTTGTCCTCGGTGAAGGCGGGGCTGACCCTTGCGAAGCTGCGGTCCACCCACATCTGGGTCGCGCGGTCCCATTTCAGCTCGCGGTGGCGGATGTCGTCGGGCGGGTCGATGCCGCGGGGGCGCGCGCCGGTCTGGCGGTGCATGCCCCCGGCATGGCAGCAGTCGAGCATCATCATGAAATGGCAATCATAGGGCAGCTGCCCGTAGAGATCGCAGAGCTGCGCATCGCTGATCGCGCGGTCGGGCGTCCAGTCGAAGTCCCAGGGCACCAGCACCTCGTTCAGGTGGTCGGGGCGGCCGTCGGCACCGTAGCTCGCGACCCGGGTGCCGTGGCCGCTGTAGTAAAAGACCAGCTCGTCGCCGTCCTCGGCCCCGTCCAGCAGCCAGTGCAGCCGTTCGAGGATCGCCGCGGCGGTGGCACGGTCGTCGAGGCACAGCCGGATGTCGTCGGGATCGAAGCCGCAGTCCTGCAGCACGGCGCTCATCGTGTAGCAGTCGTTGACGCAGCCCTGCAGGCGCTGCGCCTCGACCGGGTAGTCGTTGATGCCGACCAGCAGTGCCCTGCGGCGCTTCCTGCGCCCGGGCGGCGGCGCGAGGAAGGCGCGCGCGACCATCGCGGCGCGCGGCGCGGCCTCGATCTCCCAGACCGCCGCCCTGGTCGACGGTTCGGACAGGTAGCGCACCGCGCTGTGGTCGCCGACGCCCGGCTCGTTGAAGGGGGTCAGCACCTGGTGGAAGGTCTTCGCGCCGGAGATGGTCAGCGGCGCGGTGAAGACGTCGTCGTGGATGTTGTAAAGATGCGTCCAGCGCCGCACCGCCAGCGCGCGCGTGCGCCCGTTGGTCAGGTTGCCGCGCACGAAGCGGTTGCCGAGCTGCGAGCCGAAGGTGACGTAATGCACATCCTCGAGCAGCTTCGCGGCCTTGCTCTTCGCCGCGTCGCGATGGGCGAAGGCATCGTAGCTGAGCAGCGAGCCGAGGCTGTGGGCCAGCACCACGTCGGGCGCATGTTCCACCAGCTGTTCTAGGATGAAGGCCCGGGTACGCGCCTTGAACGCCTCGTCCGCGGCCCAGGCGACGACATAGCCCGCCGACCAGCGCGCCGCCTCGCTCAGCTGCGGCAGGCCGAAGGCGCGGGCGCCGGGCGTCGCGCCCAGCCCGCTTGCCGCCAGCTTCCAGAGCGCGGCCAGCGTCTCGGCCGGCGAGATCCGCACCTCCTTGAACAGCGGGTCATAGGTCGGGAAGACGAAGCTGGGGGCGACGCTGTCGGGAAGCTGGGCGCGGATCACCGCCTCCCACTCGGCGGCGTAGCCGGTCAGCGACTGGCCACCAAGGCCATGCAGGCCAAGGATCTTCAAGGATTTCTTTGCCACGGGAACACTCCGTCAAATGGTCTGGACTGAAAAATGCAGTGATGAAAACAGGGCCGGCCGCGCGGCGGGGCCGCGGGGGGACGGGTCAGCGTGGACGGGGGAAGGCCGCAGGGATGAAGGCTGCACGAAGGGCCGGCCGGTCAATTCCGGCAGGTCCGACCGGGCGGAACGGTCTGGGACGGGACAGTCTGGGCGGGGACGATCTGGGAGGGCGCATAACGATCACCGGCGTTCGCAACGAACGGACACACACCCGCCGACTGTGCGCCCCGCGACAGACACCCGTCAAGGTGGTGCCGCGGGGCGCGGCGACGTTCAGTCAGCGGTGGTCGGGTCGATCACCGTGCGCACCTGCGAGATGCGGTTGGCCGGGAAGCCGGCGGTTTCGGCATGCCGGCGGATCGTCTCGGCATCCGGGGCGCGGTAGATGCAGTAGATCTTGTCGTCGGTGACATAGCTGTGCACCCACTGGATCGTCGGCCCCATGTCCTTCAGCACCGCGCAGGACTGCTGCGAAGCGCCCTTCAGCTCTGGCGCGCCAAGGCTGCCCGCCCCCGGCATGTCGCGTTCGATGACGAATTGTGGCATCTGCTCCTCCCTTGCTCAGCCATGGGCCAAGGCTACGCCCGCCGCCCCTGCCGTCAAAGTGCGGCCTTCGGCGGGGCGCGTCCGGGCGCTTTTGCCCTTGCGCTTCGGGAAAACGCGTGAAACAGGGAAGCGCCAACCGACACTCCCCCGACGAGGTATCCGATGGAGATTCGCGAGGCGCTCACCTTCGATGACGTCCTTCTTGTTCCGGCAGCATCCTCGGTGCTGCCCTCGGAGGCCGACACCTCGACCTTCGTCACCCCTTCGATCCGGATGAACATCCCGCTGCTCAGCTCGGCGATGGACACGGTCACCGAGGCGCGGATGGCGATCGCGATGGCGCAGGCCGGCGGCATCGGCGTCGTGCACCGCAACCTCGGGATCGAGCAGCAGGCCGACGAGATCCGCCGGGTGAAGCGCTTCGAAAGCGGCATCGTCTACAAGCCGATCACGCTCAGCGCCGATCAGACCGTGGGCGAGGCCCGTGCCCTGCAGGAGCGCTACAACGTCACCGGCTTCCCGGTCGTGGACGGCCGCGGGCTGGTCGTGGGCATCATGACCAACCGCGACATGCGCTTCGCCACCGACGACCGCACGCCGGTGTCGCAGCTGATGACATCCGACAACCTCGCGATGCTGGTCGAGCCGGCCGATCTCGAGGAAGCCAAGAAGCTGATGAAGGCGCGCCGGATCGAGAAGCTGCTGGTCACCGACGGCAAGGGCAAGCTCACGGGCCTTCTGACGCTGAAGGACACCGAGAAGGCGGTCCTGAACCCCAATGCCTGCAAGGACGATCTGGGCCGGCTGCGCGTCGCCGCCGCCTCGACCGTCGGCAACGAGGGCTTCGAGCGGTCGAAGGCGCTGATCGAGGCCGGCGTGGACATCGTGGTGATCGACACCGCGCATGGCCACAGCGAAGGCGTGGCGATGGCGGTCGAGCGGATCAAGAACTTCTCGAACCAGGTGCAGGTGATCGCGGGCAACGTCGCCACCGCCTCGGCCACGCGGGCGCTGATCAAGGCGGGCGCGGATGCGGTCAAGGTCGGCATCGGCCCCGGCTCGATCTGCACCACCCGCATCGTCGCGGGCGTGGGCGTGCCGCAGCTGACCGCGGTGATGGATGCCGCGGGCGAAGCGGGCGAGATCCCGGTGATCGCCGACGGCGGCATCAAGTTCTCGGGCGATTTCGCCAAGGCGATCGCGGCGGGCGCCAGCTGCGCGATGGTGGGTTCGGCGATCGCGGGCACCGACGAAAGCCCCGGCGAGGTGATCCTGTACCAGGGCCGCTCGTTCAAGAGCTATCGCGGCATGGGCTCGCTGGGTGCGATGGCGCGCGGCTCGGCCGACCGGTATTTCCAGAAGGATGCCGCCTCGGACAAGCTGGTGCCGGAAGGGATCGAGGGCCAGGTCCCCTACAAGGGCCCGGTCGCCACGGTCGTGCACCAGATGGTCGGCGGCCTGCGCGCGGCGATGGGCTACACCGGCAACCGCACCGTGGCCGAGATGAAGGGCGGCTGCACCTTCGTGAAGATCACCGGCGCGGGGCTGAAGGAAAGCCACGTCCACGACGTGCAGATCACCCGCGAGGCGCCGAACTACCGCATGGGCTGATAGCCCCTCGCGACGGACGGAAGGGGTCGGGCCGCAGGGTCCGGCCCCTTTTTCATGGGCGGCTCAGGGCTTCTCAGGGCGGCGGCCTGCGGCAATCGAACCCGGTCTTCGACCGGGTGAAGCCCGCCGCCTCGTAGAAGGCCAGCGTCCCCGGTCGGGTCGAGCCGGTCATCAGCATCACCTTGTAGCAGCCCGCCGCCCAGGCGCGCCGCTGCGCGTCGCGCAGCATCCGCGCCCCGAAGCCGCGGCAATGATGGCCCGCGTCGGTGACCATGTTCTCGATCAGGCCATAGGGTGCCCCGCCCCGCGTCAGGTTCGGGATCACCACCAATGTGCAGGTCGCGACCACGACCTCGCCCAACCAGCCGATCAGCACGCCCGAGCCGGCAAGCGCGGCAAGACCCGCCAGCCGGTCCTCGGCCGCAGCGGGGTCCAGCGGCGGATCGCCGGGGTGCAGCTGCGCATACAGGGCCAGCAGCGCCGGAAGATCGCCCGTCGTGGCCGGCGCGATGCGCAGCGCCCCGCTCACCCCGCCACCCTCAGCCCGCCGACCAGCACGCGGAAGGCCTGCGTCGCGCGGTCGTGCACCGGGCCCGGCGCCTCGGCCGCGGCGATCCAGAGCGCGGCCTGCAGCGCGGCGCCATTGATCAGCCGCGCCGCCGCCTCGGGGTCGATGCCGGGGGCGACCACGCCCTCGGCCTGCAGCTGCGCGAGCGTCAAGGTCGAGGCGCGCAGGCAGGCGGTCTGGTTCTCCCAGCCCGAGGGATCGCCCAGCACCGCCGGACCGTCGAGCAGCATGATCCGCCGCACCTCGGGGTCGAGCGCGCTTTCGATCCAGGACAGGCCCTCGGCCAGAAAGCCGTCCCACAGCGTCGGCTGCGCGGCACGGGCCAGGGCGGCGCGGGCCAGCATCTCGGCGTCGAGCTGGTCGATCACCGCGCGCAGAAGCCCGGTCTTGTCGCCGAAGTTGTGGTAGAGCGCGCCGCGCGTCAGCCCGACCGCCGCGGTCAGGTCATCCATCGACGCGCCGGAATAGCCCTTTTCGGCGAAGGCCTTGCGGGCCGCGCCCAGAAGCTTGGCCCGCGTCTCCTCGACCATTTGCACCCGTGTTTTCGCCACGTCAGTCCATCATACGATCCGTATGACAATTGACATACGCCCCGTATGCCCCACATTTCGCATACGGGGCGTATATAATTCCGGTGCCCCGCGAAGCCAAGACAAAGGAGGCCGACAATGGCCAGACGTGACGCGATCTTCCCCGAGGGCCGGCAGGCGCTGTACGAGATCAACAAGTATTCCGCGGCGATCCGTTCGGGCGATCTGCTGTTCGTCTCGGGTCAGGTCGGCAGCGATGCCGAGGGCCAGCCGGTGCAGGGCTTCCGGGCACAGGTCGAACAGGCCTTCACGAATCTCGGAAGCGTGCTGGCGGCGGCCGGCGCGGGCTTCGACGACATCGTCGACGTGACCACCTTCCACACCGATCCCGAGCGGCAGTTCTTCCCGGATGTGCAGGAGGTGCGGTTGAAGCATTTCGGCGATGCGCCCTATCCGAACTGGACGGCGGTCGGGGTCAACTGGCTTGCGGGCTTCGACTTCGAGATCAAGGTGATCGCGCGGCTGCCCGCGGCGGGTTGAGCCGCGCTTGACAGCGCCGGCGGCCGGGGGGCAGGACGGGGCACCCTGCCCCGTTGCCGTCCGGACGCGCCCATGCCCTCACCCTCCCGCTACGCCTCGCCCTACGAGGCCCCCGGCTTCTATGACGAGGCCATCGCCGCCGGTCGCCACCGCGCCATCGTCGGCGGCCGCTGGGACGAGACCGGCCGGCTGCAGATGGAGGCGCTGCTGGCGGCCGGCCTGCGGCCCGAACACGTCCTGCTGGACATCGGCGCCGGGGCGTTGCGGCTGGGCTGCCGGGCGGTGCCCTATCTGGCGCCGGGGCATTACTGGGCGACGGATGCCTCGCGCGAGATCCTGCTGGCCGGGCACCGGACCGAACTGGCCGATCCCGCGCGGCTCGACCCCCGGCAGCTGATCGGCGACGCGCGATTCGAGTTTCCGCGCGTGCCCGACAAGATCACCCACGCGATCGCCTTCGCGGTCTTCCCGCACCTGCCGATGGCCTTCCTGCGCCGGGCGCTGGTGAACCTGCGCCGTTTCCCGCGGCTGGAACGGGTGCTGTTCACCGTCTTCCTCGCCCCCGATGCGGTGACGGCAGTGCGCCCGGTACGCCAGCCCGACGGCGTGGTGACCCATGACATCCGCGCGCCCTATCACCTGCTGGAGGACGACCTGCACCACATCGCCTCAGGCGCCGGATGGCGCTTGCAGCGGTCCGCGCAGATGCTGCCGCGCGGGCAAGTCCTGTTCTTTGCGGAACCCGTTTAACAACGGGCCGCAACAACTTGCGATGTCTTGGAAATCAGGCCTGGCAGGGGCAGGGGGACTCGAACCCACGACCCTCGGTTTTGGAGACCGATGCTCTACCAACTGAGCTATACCCCTAGGCCGTGACGGGGGAGTAAGGCAGCCGCGCGGGGAAATCAAGCGCCTTCTCACCCGATCGACAAAGACTGTATACCCGGACCCGAGATGACCGAACCGACCCAGATCTTCGCCGCCCGCCCCTGGGCCGATCGCGCCGCCGAGGGGCCCGCGCGCCGCGTGCCCACCATGCTGACCGAGGAGGAGCGGCAGTATTACGCCTGGCTCTGCCGCGACTGGATGCAGGGCGCGGGCGAGGTCGTAGACCTTGGCTGCTTCGCCGGTGGCTCGACCGCTTGGCTTGCCACCGGCCATGCTGCGGCGGGGCATCCGGGGCTGGTCCATGCCTTCGATTTCTTCACCGTCTCTGAGGATCTGAAGGCTGCCCTGCTCTATCCGGCCGGCATCGCGCCCTTCAAGGGCGAGGACATGCTCGCCCTGTCGCGCGCGCTGCTCGAGCCCTGGGACGCGCGCGTGACCTTCCATCGCGGCAACCTGCTGGCCAAGCGCTGGCCGGCCGAGGACCCGGTGGAGATCCTGGTGATCGACGCGGCGAAAAGCACGGCGCTGGCCGACCATATCGCCCGCCAGTTCTTCCCGGCGCTGATTCCCGGCCGCTCGGTCGTCGTGCAGCAGGACTTCCTGCACCGGGTGCAGCCCTGGCTGCCGGCACAGATGGAACTCTTCGCGGAGTTCTTCGAGCCGCTGGCGCATCTGCCCGACGCCTCGGTCAGCTTCCTGTGCCGGAAGGTCCCGAGCGCCGGGGAGATCGCCGCGCGTCAGCTCGAGGGGCGCGACGATGCCGCGCTGACGGCGCTGATCATGGAAGCGTCGGCGCGGCTGGCACCGCTCTGCCCTGCCCCGCGCTTCGCGCGCCAGTGCCAGAGCCTGGCCGAGGCGCCGGGCACGCGGCTGTCCTGGAAATTCCCGCGCGGCTGAGGCGGACCGGGCTGCGCGCCGCCTGAACGACAAGGGCCGGCCCCTTGCGGAACCGGCCCTGTCTGGTCAGTGCGGCGCGCTCAGTTCAGCGCGGCGCGGATCTCGGCCGCCTTGTTGCCGCCGCCGTAAAGCGCGTTCTGGATCGAGGAGACCTGCTCGGCACTGAGGTTCGACAGGTCGACATTGCCCACAAGGATGCGGACTTCCTGCTGCTCGGGCGCCGAAAGCGTCGGCTCGAAGCTTTGGGCCGAGGCCGCCGAAGCGAGGCCGGCAAGGATCGCGGAAGCGAGAATGATGCGTTTCATGACTGGTTTCCTTCTGCTGCAGGGGCCGGAGCGGTCCGGCGACTGTTCCGGCGAAGCGTTCTGTGCTTCGATGCAGCTGATATGGGACCTGCAGCGGCGACTGTGAAATCACGCAGAGATCGCGGCGACTCTCGACAGTGTGAGCTTGACTTGACCCCCAACACAGCATGAACCGTTCAGTTCAATATCAAGCGGTAATCTCTGGCATAGGGCTAGCCCGACCAGTCACGCGCCCGTGACACCGCGTGAGATCCGGCATCCTGCGCAATTTTGCGCAAGGGTCCGTCAAGGAGCGCACAAAACCGGAAAGTCACGGGTCAGGCTTGCGGCAAGTGCTTGATCCAAAAGAAAAGGCCGCCCAGATGGGCGGCCTTTCCAGATCTTCGGAGCTTTCGCTCTTACTTGATGATTTTCGAGACGACGCCGGCGCCGACGGTGCGGCCGCCTTCACGGATGGCGAAGCGCAGCTTCTCTTCCATCGCGATCGGGGCGATC
>NZ_JBAWKD010000004.1:0-101532 GCF_037095735.1 Frigidibacter sp. MR17.14
GCTTCGCCATCGGGCTCAGCTCCGCCGGCCATTCAGGCCGTGGCGCCGACGCCCGTCATGCACTAAGATCGAATCCGGACCACCCGTTCGGGGCAGGCCACAGCGGTGAAGTTGAATGCTTCTTCCCTAAATCTTATCATGGCATGGCCATAGCTAGTGGGGGCTCCACGTCGTATACTAAAATTCCCTTAGATAGATCGGCATGCGAGATGCAGAGTCATCCAACTTGTCGCTTGGCAGTCGTCAAGATCGCAAGCCGGTGCAATTTGAACTGCACCTATTGCTACATGTACAACCTCGGCGACCGCACTGCGCTAGCTCAACCGAAGACGATGCCGGATGCTGTGATCGATGCAACTGTAGACATTTGCATGAATCATGCTGCCGAGCATGGTCTCAAACGGTTCCGATTTGTATTTCATGGGGGCGAGCCGCTTATGGCGGGAGCTGGCAAGTTCCAACGGCTGATCGAAGCGGCCCGGCTCCGCGGACGTGACGTCGGCGTCGTGCCGGACTTCTCCGTCCAGACAAACGGGACTCTTCTGACAGACTATTGGTGCCGAAGGCTTGCGGACTGGGGCGTAAGGGTGGGTGTCAGCCTTGACGGACCCAAGGCGGTGAATGATCGACAGCGGGTTACGCACACTGACGAAGGATCCTATGACAAGGTGATTTCCGGCTGGGACCGAGCCAAGGCACACGGACTAAGACCTGGAATCCTGACGGTCATCGATCCGGTAAGTGCCGCTGACGAGGCGTACAAGCACTTGCGCGAGTTAGGTCCTGTTAACGTGGACTTCCTTCTGCCTGATGCGAACCACGACCGGCGACCTCCAGGCGACCACGGCGGCACCCCCCACGCAGACTGGCTGCTCGATGTCTTCCGCCTCTGGTACTCGGAGGAAGAGCGGCCGTTTCGGGTGCGGGTCTTCGAACAGATCATTGCGACGACACTTGGCCTCGCATATCCGAACGACTCGATGGGCGCGGGAGAGAACGAGATAGTAGTGATTGAGACCGACGGTGAGGTCGGCCCGGTCGACACGCTGCGTGCAGCAATCCCAGGAGCAAGCCGCACGGGCGTCAACGTGCTCCGCGATAGCTTGCTGGCTGCCCTAGATCACCCGCTCCTGCGGCAGTATCACGGCTCGAACAGCTCCCTCTGCGCGACGTGCAGAGCCTGTCCAATCAATCGCATCTGCGGCGGAGGATATCTTTCGCATCGTTACAGCGCAGCGCGGGGCTTCGACAATCCTTCAGTTTATTGTAACGATCTAACAAAACTGATTTCTATCGTGAGGCGGAACGTGCTCGACATGCTGCCCGATGAGGCACTGCGGCAGGCCAACCTAGTGCCTTGGTCCACAGCCGAGGTCGCAGCAGCGCGCGGAGACACCGTCGCAGTACTTACAGCTGAAAGAGAAGAATAAAGCGCCTCATATCGCCGCCCTCGCCTTCGAAAGCCCGAATGATGTTGAATCCATTGCGCTCGAGCACCTCTGTCCAATCTACAAGACTGCCAGGTGGAATTCCTTGGCCGGACAGCACCTGGGCAACGTCATGAAACAACCCGCGTTTTCTCGCACTATCATCGTCCAGTGGATGGCCGAGACTTCCGAAATAGTCGCCGAGCAGCATGATGCGGCGAGGGAACGCACTCTTTAACGTAGCAAACCATGCGTCGATCTCAGTGCCATCGGGATCGCTGAAGAAGGCATTGGCAACGTTTGTTGCGATGAGACATTCTACCGCATCGCGCTCTTCCACGCCCAGCAACCCATCGACTTCGCTCAGATCACCTTCGACCGCGCGCACCCGGCCGGACAGGCCGCTTCTAGCGATCCGCCTCTGTGCCTCTTTGATGGCGGGCGCGCTGCAATCAATGCCAATGCAGCGCGCCTTAGGATTGCGCAATGCATACTCGATCATAAGGCCGGCTGTACTGCAGCCCAGATCGACCAGATTGTTGATGCGAAGCTCACTGAGCAGCTGCAAGGTAACGAGGTCCGCTTGGTTTCGATCGGCGCGGGCAAATGCTGCTGCATGCCGGGCCTGATCGACCAGAGCGCCGCCATCGACTCTTCCACCCAGAATGCCTGACAGCGCGTCTAGGCAAGGACCGTAGGCCCCCACATACTGGTCGAGCAGATGCAGCGCGAACTGAGTTTCCGGATCTTCTGTGGCGACGTGATAGCCTAACGCTGTCTTTTTGACGACATCGCTCCGCAAGGACAAGTAGTCGAGCAGCACGGTAAGGTGTTCGCGCTCATAGCCAAGTTTAGCTGAGAGTGTGTCCACAGTAGCGCCCGAAGACAGGTGATCGAGAAGCCCGGCGCTGTGGAAAGCGTCAAGGATTCTGACGACGTAGTAGCCTTCCATCAAGGCAGTTATCGTCGGCGCCGACCCGGAGCTCATGCGGCGTCTTGCCCTGCTGCTTCTGCAATGCGTACGAGCGCGCCCAGGTCGACCAGCGCGGCGACATCTTCAGGTGTGGCAGCCGGACGGCCCTGCAACAGGCAGGTACGCAAGACCTCATCATAGGTCACAGGCTTGGAAAACATGCCGAGAAACTCAAGGGTTTCTGCGCCGATGGCGAAGAGACGGACCTGCCCATCCTTGCGAAGTAGTAACCAATCCGAGAGGGACCGTGCCGAGTTGTCCGCGCCGTAGATCCGAAGGTCTTCTTGTTCGGCCAGCAGAGCGGGAACATCGTGACAGTCCGGCAGCAGACGCACCGCATGCGATAGCCGCAGCGCACCGTTGGTATTGCGTTCGGCGGCACCGTCCTGCTCGGGCACGACCCGCTTGAACGCTGACAGAAGCGCAGCGAACCGGGCAACCGAAGACACCGGGGCCCCTGCGCCGAAGCGTTCCGCAACATAAGCTGCAAGCGAAGCAAGCCCGGGCGGCGGCATTTCCGGCATTTGCCTGCAAGACCAGCTGTAAAAACCGTCCGCCAGCCGGCTGAGTCGCCCGCCATGCCATGCGATTAGGTAGGCCAGAACGGGCCGATCAAGCTCGTAAAGTACAGGCCAGAGGTCGGTCGTGAAGATCAGTCGAGCGCGCGCGATCTGTGTCGGAAAATGATAGTGGTTTGGGAAGATTCCGGGATGCCGCCGCAAGAGATCGTCATCCTCAGGTGCAAGCCGCGGGAAGTTGAACTCCGACACATGCGCATCCAGACGCAGGGTGCCGCCGTGCCGTGCCATGAGCTCAGTTCCCGGCTCCGGCGTCAGAAGGTGCAGCTGCGACACGTTTAGGGCGCTGGCGCATTGATGCGCCTCTCCCACCGCATCGAGCGTCGAGTCGAGATCCTCCATGTTTTCCTCGGGATATCCCGTGATGAAGGACGTCGTAGTCCGGATCGAAAGCCGTGCTGTTTCAGCCAGAGTGGGAGCAATAAGGCCCAGGTCGAGGCGCTTTTTTGTTATCTCCTGCATCCGGGACGAGCCTGCCTCGACGCCGAAATAGATGTCGCGGCACCCCGACTTGGCCATTGCTTCCAAAAGCGGCGCGTCGACGCAATCCATCCGGGCGGAGCAGGACCACTCGTAGCCGCGATTGGAAACTGCTTCACAAAACGCGAGAACCAGCTTGCGGTTAACGGTAAAGAGATCGTGGTTTAGTTTGAACCGTAAGAACCCGTAGCGCTCCGCCAGCATGTCCATTTCAGAAACAAGGCGCGTTGCGGATTTCAGCCTGTAGCGTCGCCCGAAAAAGGTCGCGGTGGAACAGAAAGTGCAGCTGAACGGGCAACCCCGTCCTGCCTCGACACGGATCTCGCCTAGTCCCAGCCGATGCAGCGGATAGGCCTCGTAGGAGGGAACCGGTAGCGCATCCAAATCCTCGATAACTTGCGCAGGCGAATTCTCGACTATCAACCCCCTGGCAGACCTAAAACTGATCCCGGGTATGCCCGAGAGCGACTTGTCCGCCTCGAGCGCGTCCAGCACCAGTGGCAGACTGTGCTCAGCCTCGTGCCGGGCGATGATGTCGAAACAGCCAAATGCGTCGAGGAGTTCGCGATGAAGGATCGTTGCATGAGGCCCCCCCAGAAGAACGGGACGATCAGGACTAATCCTCCGCAGCGCCTGCGCGGTCTGCACAACACAATGGATGTTGCATCCGAGTGCAGTGAAGCCTACCGCGTCGGCTTCTGCATCCGAGATGATCTGGGCTAGAGTTGCATATAGGCTTGGTCCCAGCTTCAACTTCCCGTCGAGCAGCAACTGCCTAGGATTGAGAATAGATGCGTGATGTCCGGCGCCGTGCGCCACGGCGACGAGGGACATCAGACCCAGATGCGGCTGCGGGTCAAATGCCGGAGTATCGGGGTCGCCCTCAAAAAGCAGGTTGTCCACGAGCAGAAGTTTCACCGTAACCACTCCCCGCGCAACTCGACGAAGCCGCGACGAGCAGCCGCGACCGCGGTTGCACGCAACTCCTCTGGGCTAATCTGGGATAAGTGTGCCTCAGCCAGCATTCGCCGCGTCTCTTCCGGCCCACCGCCCGCGCGAAGAGCAGCGAACACCGCGGCGGTGAGTGCGTCCACCTCGAATATCGAAACAGAATCCCCATTCTCAGGACGCCAGTAGCAGAGGGTATGCCGACGCATTACCACATCTAATAGAGTAAAATTCCGCGCTCCGAGGCAGTCGCAAATCCGAATTACGTCAGTCGTCTTTGGTACTAGTGACATCGCACCATGCCAGCGCATGTGGTTTGTTTCTCTGATTGCCGGCCGTGTCCTGCCCAGATCGAAGAGAAGGCGTTCGTGCGCAAAAGTCTCCGCCACTGGAGTGGCCAGCTGTTCGGGCTGTTCAGCGAGAAACCCTGAGAGCGCCTCCGAAAAAAGATCGAGGTGAGTCCTTTCTTCTAAAGGCCCCTTGCGCCGCGCGGAGACGTAGGTTTGAGAAAAGTCACAAAAGAACAACAGCTCGACGCCGAGTCCACCCATCAGGCCGAGTGTTGCGGGAATACGGCGGCGCAGGGCGTTATGCTTCACTTTGGTTATAAAGCCGCGAAAGCGTAGGAGCCGCTCAAGCTCTGAGGTACCTAACATCTCAGCCGCGATGTCTTCAGCCGTGCCCTCGCTAGACGTCTCAGATAGGCTCCGGCTGTGCGCTCGCAGCAAAAACTCAGGATCCGTCAAACAACGCGCAACAACACTTTGCGCATGGTCGGGGTTCATGCCAGCGTAGCTTTGGCCTGTCGGGCCAAGATTATTCGGCGCACGCGCTGGACGTCGCGGATGACTGTCTCCGTCGGAAACGTCGCATCCCAATTATACTCCAGTGTCACCGCCCTCGGCCGGGAGGCGGACATCAATCGGTCGAACAGTTCGAAGACCAGTGCTGGTGCCGGCATAGTGTGATCGTCCCAAACTGTGCCTCCTTCCTCGCGCGCTCCGGAAAGATGCACTTCCACTACCCGATCCAGCGGGAGCGCCATCAGTGTCTCGAACGGGTCCAAAGATAAGTTCGAACAGCTGATGGCGAGATGTGAAAGGTCGAGAAGCAGCCGCGCCTCAGAGCGTCTGGCGCAGAGCAAGTTGAGAAATTCGACCTGGTCCATAGTGCTGCCCGGCATGCAAAAGTAAATTGGTCCATTCTCAAGCAGCACCGTCGCCCCTAGCTTGGCTTCCCAGGTGGCGCTGGCACTCACCACCCTGTTGAGGACGGCCTCACTGAGCTGCGGACTGACGGTATAGCCAACGTTGAACGGTATGCCGTCCACAACGAACTCTGCACCCGTTCGATCTTCTGCGGCCGTCACCGCATCATGCTCCGCTATCTCGCGATAGCGTCCGTCGCTACGTACATAGGCGAGATGCTCGCCCACCCACGGAGTTTTTGTCTTCTTGATCCAGTAGGCCAGCTTTTCGACCAACGCTTGCTCTGGCGGATTATTCCCTGCAATCGAGAGCGAGGCACAATGAAGAACGATCGGAATTTCATCGTGCAGGGCACCCACCTCGGGAGTTCCCAAAAGTTGTTCGAACGCTATCTCTACGTAATCAACCAGACCAGGCTCAGCCTTGACCAACCCCGGAACGTACTCGGAGTACGTCAATCCCACAACCGTGCGGTCGCTCGGAAAGGGCCGCGCAGGAGTCATTGCCGAACCGCTCCGGTCAGTCGATCAGTTGCTTAAAGGCAGAAAGCCGATCAAGAGATACAGTGCCGCGATCTTCGATGACAACCGATATCTTTCCGCGCTCTTGGATGCACTTGATGACATCTTCCCGCGTTTTCGGATCCAGAAGATCAAACTCGAGAACTTCTCGACCGGGAACCTTGGTTTGGTCATTTTCAGCCATCGCTCAACTCCTCGTTCAGCACTTTGCTAGTCTAACAGACCTTTGCGCCGCCGCATAGCGTCCCATGATGCAGAGAAAGACGAGGCGGCCGCCGGGCCTTACAAAGTCACGTACTTCGCACTAGAGGAAACACCTCTTCCAGGGCAACCGCATCGCCGTCACGCAAATGCCCCGTTGCCCCCGGAACAAACATTGCGCCTTGGCGCGCACTCCAAGTCACGCTTGGGCCCAAATATCTTATTGACAACCCTATGCGATCACTCTGGGACTTGTTCGCTCCGGCACCGTGGATGACGAGCGGATGGTGTAGCACGACGTCTCCGGGCTCAAGCTCAAAGCTGACGAGATCTAGGTCATCGGTGTCCATAGCGACAGACGAGTCTACAGGGGTTGCCTCGACCTTGGTCGAGCTAGTCTCGAATGCATCAACGGGGCGGAGCATCGGCCCCATAACGTGGCTCGCACGCCTGTAGACTACAGCGCTACCGTTCCGATCTACCCGAGTAACGGCGATCCAAATGCTCGGGATCTGATCGCCAGTGAACGGCCAGAATGGAAGGTCCTGATGCCACTGGGTAGGTGTTCTGGTTCCCGCTCGTTTGAAGAACAACTGATCGTAGAATAGGCGAACCCGCTCCCCACCGAGAACATCGCTTGCCAGATGCGGTATGGTCGACTCCAGAGCAATGTTGCGAACTACGTCACTCCAGCGCCACATGAAAGCACCGACGAGAAATTTACCGCTCTTGTCGGCACTGCGCGTTTGATCCTTCCAAAGATAATGAGGAGCAGCAACAAACTTCTCAATTTCCTCGCGTAGAGTCCGTACCTCCGTGCTGTCCAGCACTGCTCGTGCGACAGTCACTCCATCCCGCAGGTATTCAGATCTTAGATCGCTGCCTGCTCTTGCCATCGATCTTCTCTTGCGGCGAGCGGCATCTCGTCCAGCCGAGGACCGGAAAGCCTATCGCTCTCAAACCGAGCAAGCAGCTCTGGCTCAGCTACCGCGAGCGGAACGAGCAATCCGTCGATATGAAGAGACACCTGCGCCACTTTCACCGCCCAATCGACGTCGACTTCTGGCCAGGCATCCGGGCGTTGAAGGCTTAGCGCCAGTCTGGCCCTGTCCTTGTCGATGAAGCGAACAGACCGTCGGTCCTCACCAAACCTCGTATCAAAAAGGATGAAAAGATCTTCGCTCAATTCGGCGAGGTGCAGCATTGGACGGCGACCGGCTCGCTCCGTCCACTCCCTTCGCCAGTCCTCAACCAACGTTTCTAGGCGCGCGGCCAGCGCCGGGCTGCGCCTGCTCGCGCTCTCGTAGTCTCCTACGAAGTGGTATGCTATCCTACTAACATCGACGTCGCTCGGGTAAACGTCGAAGTAAGCTTCCATAGGCCTCACATTTGTTATGCCAAACTTTTCAGCCGCGTCGAAGTAGGGGCTGAAGCGATCAATGCTCAACTGGCAAAAACCCGTGGGCGGGTTGAGGTGACACAACTTTGGAATTAATCCAATAATATCTGCGTACTGTATCTCTTCATCTCCAGGAAAGTCATGGAGAAGATTCCAATTTACCGAGACATCCAATGAAAGGGCGTAGCGGAGCAGGGCGATGTTCTGTCCAGCCGAAACGCCCTTTCGCATATGACGCAGAAGCGACGTGGAAAGAGATTCAATTCCTGGCTGGATTACCCTAATGCCCGATCTTGCCAGCTGCTCGACCTTCGAGAGCGTAAGGTTTGCCTTTTGCTCATAAAAAATATGTAGCTTATCGCGAATTGGCTCGAGCTGCGGTAGAAGAGAGTCGAAATAATTGCTCGGCATTATATTATCTGTGAACAATATCTTTCCATTAGGATGATCAACCAAAAGGTCTGTTATTTCCTTCACTACCTTTTCGGCAGATTTCTGTCGGAAAGCCATGCCGCTTCCATTGATTCCACAAAAAGTGCAGTGGTTCTTTTCGCCCCACCAGCACCCACGGCTGGCTTCATATGGCAGCCAAAGGGTCTCACAAACAGCCTGCCCGCCCAACTTCGTAATTCCGTTCAGTTGCTCGTAGTATTCAGCAAAAGTAGGTGTTGGGAGTGCTTCCATATCGCGACAGGGTTGCCCTGCCACAACTCGTTCCACGAAAGGTTCGCCGGCTAAGATACTCTTTAGAGCACGGGGGAACGTCAGTTCCGACTCACCTGAAAAGACGTGATCGATCGAGGGTGTCAGATCCGCAACGCCGGCCGCCATGGCTCCGTCGCAGTTGGCTCCGCCGATAAGCGTCTTTCCGGTGGGTCGAAGTCGTTTTATGGCCTTGAGCAGAGCGACTGATGCTGCCGTCTGCTCGAAGGTCGTGGTGCACCCGAAGACGTTGACGCTTCCGGTCGTAGCCCACTCCGCGAAGTCGCGGACGAACGAAGTTGCCTCCTCCTGAATTTCTCTAAGGTCGACACAGAAGCGTTTGAGCGGATCATTGACGTCGGCGCGACGGAAAGAGGATTCGCTGGGCCTGTCGGTCGGCTTCGTTCCAAATGCAGCCGGCGCAAAAATCTTCTCACCGAGCAGCGCGGCCGTCGGTGCAAAGCATATGGCTTCATAGAGTTCAGCGCCAATTCGACTTGCGAAGGAGATGTTAGCGTAAGCGACGCTGACCTTCAGACCCTCTTTGGCCCCGCACGCTTGAAGCAGATGCAAACCGAGCGACGGGCGATCAATACCCGCGAAGGGTGGCATGATAAGAAGCGCGTCGGAGACTAATAATCTTTCAGAGATCGCTCTCGCATTCATCGGCCATCCTTCAGAATGATTTTCCAATGCTAATCATTATCCCACCCTGCGCGGCCGTGCTGGCACCGGAAGCCGCGAACTTTGGATCTTGCATCTCACGCACAAACTTCTGAAGATTCTCCTTCATCTTTGGCGTCATTACGATGCCTTCGCGTTCAAGGACGGAAGTTGGATCCTTCATGAAATCTGCTTGCAAATCTTGATTTTCGTTCAGTCGACGCTCTAAGTCAGCGAGGTCAAAGGTCATGACGCATTCTCCCTAAGCTTCCAGCGCCTGAGTCAATTTACACGATGCGCCGCCTGGCGTGAACCATGTAAAAACTAAGGTAGTTTGATGCCGTCATTCTGGCACGCCGAAGCTGTTCCAGATCCATAGCCACTACATTTACTCGAGTCGGTGCCTGACGCATCGTACAACTGCGACGCCTTTTTGCACGCGTCCTTCCGTGTGGAAAATGGGCCAGCAAGATCAGCGCCCAAAGGACTAGCTGTCTTTAGCTGAACGTGACAGATACCGCTCGTGGTCTGCCGTCGCACCATCCATTCATCCGGCATCACATGACTCCCAAATGTTCAAGCCACGCTTACGGTCGCACCTCAATATTTCCGAGTAGTGCGAGTCGGAGGGTAGCAACATTTCAGGGATTTCGCTAGGAAGTTGTGGAACCTCTGAACAACCTCGGCCACGGGCGGTGATCTGATAGGCTGGCGGCGAACTCGATGGAGCGCCGCCGATGAAGCAGACCACCTTCACCTCGCAGGCCTATGATGGATAGAAGAAGCGAACCCGGCGGGAGAAGCTTCTCGGCGAGATGGACGCGGTGGTGCCCTGGGCGCTACTGTCGGCGCTGATCGAGCCGCACTACCCCAAGGCGGGGCCGAAGGGCGGGCGGCAGCCGATTGCGCTGGAGGTGATGCTCCGGATCTACTGGCTCCGGCAATGGTACGCGCTGTCCGACCTGGCGGCCGAGGAGGCGCTCTGCGACAGCGAGGCGATGCGCCGGTTCGCCGGGCTTGAGCTGGGCGATGATGCGATTCCCGACGAGACGACGATCCCAAAACTTCCGGCACCTGCTGGAGCGGCAAGCGCTGACGCGGGCGATCTTCGTGGCGGTGAACGCCTACTTGCGCGAGAAGTGCATCCTGCCGCGTGAAGGCACGCTGGTCGATTCAACACTCATCGACGGGCCGAGCTCGACCAGGAACAAGCGGGGCGCTCGCGACCCGGAGATGAGCAGCACGAAGATTGGCAACGCCTGGTACTTCGGCATGAAGGCGCATGTTGGCGTCGACCTCGACAGTGGCGTGGTCCACACACTGGAGACCAGCACCGCCAAGGTGCACGACATCCAGAAGTTCGACCACCTGCTGCACGGTGACGAGCGCGCGGTGTTCGGTGACAAGGGCTATGTCAGCGGCGAGCGGGAGGCGGCGTTCCGAACCCAGGGCAAGATCTGGTGGGTGATGCGTAAGGCGCCGAAGCGCGGCCTGCTCGCTGCCGCCACTTCTACCGACGAGAATCGGTAGATCAGACCCTCCTTGTTTCGGCTTCACGACGCTGGGCGGACGGACTCGCTGTCGATGTGATGTCCCGCTCTGCCTATCCTGCCAACAAAAACAATCAGTTAGAGTGGAGAAGGTTGGACGTCAGGCCCATTCCCTCCGCCACCTACCTCACATAAAGACTCCGCGCGCCGCTCGCAGGGCAGGTCCAGGCTAGAACGCCCGCGTTCCGGCACGCCTTCGGTTGGCGGCTGCCGCGCTGGGGCGGGGGCGTGCGGTTTTGGTCGCCCGACGCCGGACAGGTGACATCACGGCGCGACGGGCGTTCCGCAGCAAGCGGCCAGCCATGAGGGATCTGCGATCA
Source organism: Frigidibacter sp. MR17.14 (assembly GCF_037095735.1). Lineage (NCBI taxonomy): Bacteria > Pseudomonadati > Pseudomonadota > Alphaproteobacteria > Rhodobacterales > Paracoccaceae > Frigidibacter > Frigidibacter sp. MR17.14. The sequence goes on from NZ_JBAWKD010000004.1 coordinate 10,971, forward strand.
AGCTAGGGGGGAAAGGTGCAGGTTTCTGTTGCCAGGTACCTGCGAACCCCGCCTTACGCGGCTAAGCGCAAGGACTTAGTTTCGGCGACCCGAACTGCTTACGCAGCCAGAGCCATTGCCGGAGCACGGTTGTTGTTGGCAACTGTACGTTTCGGACCGATAACGGTGGTACCTCACCGGGACAAAGCCAACCCCTTTAGACGTTCGTCGATCCTATTTCGGCCCCAGACTGTCCCAACAAGACAGGGTTTGGTGGAGCCGCCGGGTACCGCCCCCGGGTCCGAGCCGCTTATTCCGAGCGCGTTTATGCCCATAGTCCCGGGCAAGCCCGGAACAGGACGAGATATAGGGCGCGCCCCCGCCGCATGCAAGCGTCAGGCAATCGCGCCCTGCCGCGCAGCCCGGAAGGGCAGATCCCCTGCGACGGCGTCTGCCCGCAGCATTCCCGTCTCTGTCGGGCGCCGAGTTTGGAACCGTAATTCACGATTCGATTGGTAGAGTTTTCTTCGTCGGACCCGGTGTTCGAAGCCAGATGGTCCAGCGAAGGAGACAGCCGATGACCAAGATCCTGCTCGTCCCCGGTCTCGACGGTTCGGGGCCCGCCCATTGGCAGGCCTGGTGGGCCGCGACCGATCCCCGGGCGATCCTGCTCGACTGGCGCGACCCCGCGCGCCCCGAGGCCGCGGATTGGGAGGCGGAACTCGCCGGCGCCGTTCTGCATCATCCGGGCGCGGTGCTGGTGGGCCACAGTCTTGGCGCGATCACTATCGCGCGGCTGCTGGCGCGCTGGCCCGACCTGCCGGTGGCGGGCGCGCTGCTGGTCGCCCCGGCCGATCCGGCGCAAAGCGAGCGGACCTGCGGCTTCGGCGCGCTGCCCGACCGCCGGCTGCCGGTGCCCGCGACGCTGGTCGCCAGCCGCAATGACCCCTGGCTGGGATACGCCCGGGCCGAACGGCTGGCGGGCGACCTCGGCGCGCGGCTGGTGGATCTCGGGCCTGCCGGGCACATCAACGTGGCGAGCGGCTTCGGCCCCTGGGCGCGCGGCAAGGCGCTGGCTAGTGGTCTGCTGGGCCGGCTGGACGCCTCGGATCTGCCCGAACTGCGGCCCGAGAAGCGAGCCGCCTCTGCGCGCCGGCCGGCCATTGCCGAGCCCGCGATCCCTGCGCCCCTGCCGTCGCGCGCGGCGGTCTGGGGCCGGTGCTACGGCTGAGGAGGGTCAGATGCGCGATATCGTCCAGACACCGGAGCACACCGCCAAGGCCGAAACCGCCGGAACCGCGCCGCCGCGCGGGGCCGGACGCGCGATCCTGATCGTCGGGGCAGGGGCCAGCGGCACCATCCTGGCAATCACGCTGGCGAAGCGGCTGGGGCCCGAGGCGACGATCACCCTGATCGACCCCGCGGCCCGCGTCGGGCGCGGCGTCGCCTATGCCCAGCCCGACCGCGGCCATCTGCTGAACAGCCCGGCCGAGGCGATGGGCGTGCTGGCCGAGGCGCCCGGCGACTTCGCCGACTGGCTCGCCGCGCGCGGCATGGCACCGCCGGCGGGCGGCTTCGCGCCGCGCGCGGCCTTTGGCAGCTATCTGGCCGACCGCTACGCAAGGGCCGCGACCGATCCCGAGGGCGCCCGGATCCTGCGGATCGAGGCGGCCTGCATCGACCTGCGCACCGTTCCGGGCGGCGTCGAGGCGCATCTGGGCGACGGGCGGCGGGTCGCGGGCAGTTTCGCGGTGCTGGCGACCGGGCACCCGCGCCGCGCCCCCGACGGCGAGGGGCTGGTGCGCGACGGCTGGGCCAGCACCAGCCCGCCGGTCGATCCCGACGGGCGGGTGCTGCTGGTCGGCACGGGGCTGACCATGGCCGACCATGCGCTGGCGCTGCTGAAGGCGGGCCACCGTGGCGAGATCGTCGCGGTGTCGCGCCGCGGGCTGTTGCCACGGGCGCATATGCGGCCAGGCAGCCCGAAACTGGCGCTTCCGGCGGGCGTGCTGCCCTTCGGTCAGCCGCTGTCGTCCTGGCTTGCGCTGGTGCGCAGGCTCGCGCGCGAATGCGGGGCACGGGGCGGCGGCTGGCAGGCGGCGATCGACGCGATCCGCCCGCATGCGAGCGAGATCTGGGCCAGCCTGCCGCCCGAGGAGCGCCAGCGCTTCCTGCGCCATGCCGCACCCTGGTGGGAGGTGCACCGCCACCGCCTGCCGCCGGCGAGCCTGCGCGCGCTCGAGGCCGCGCGGGTCGCGGGGCAGTTCCGGGTGCTGCGTGCGGGCTTCCTGGGGGCCGAGGCGGGACCGGCCGGCCTCACCGCACGCCTTGCCCCCTGGGCGGCGGGCGTGCCCGACGCGCTAAACTGTGCAGAGATCCGCGACTGTCGCGGCGCGGGCCGGATCCGGGCCGAGGATCCGCTGGTGCGAGCGCTGTTCTCGCGTGGGATCGCCCGGCCCGACGATGCCGGGCTCGGGTTCGAGACGGATCGCGGCGGGGCGCTGATCGCGGCCTCAGGCGCGGTGCAGGAGCGGATCCGCGCCCTCGGGCCGCCCTGCCGCGGCTCGCTCTGGGAGACGACCGCGATCCCCGAGATCCGGGCGGCGGCGACGCGTCTGGCGGCGGCGCTGGAGCAGAGCCTTGCCTGACCCTCGCGCCAAGGGGGATCAGCCGCTGACCGGCGGTGCCAGCGGCGATCGGGCGCCGAACAGGCGCGGGATCTCGATCCGCGGGCAGCGGTTCTCGACGACGCCAAGGCCAGCGGCGCGGGCCTTGGCCGCCGCGGCCGGGTGCGAGATGCCAAGCTGCATCCAGATCGTCCGCAGATGCGGCAGCGCCGCGATGGCTTCGTCGACGACCTCGGGCACCGCCTCGGGGCGGCGGAAGATGTCGACCATGTCCACATGGATGTCCGCGGGGATCTCCGACAGGCTCGCATGGACCGTCTCGCCCAGCAGGACCTTGCCCGCCTGACCCGGATTGACCGGGATCACCCGATAGCCCTGTGCCTTCAGATATTCCGCGACATAATGCGAGGGACGTTCGGGATCGGGGGAAAAGCCGACCACGGCGATCACCCGGGTCGAATGCAGCGTGTCGCGCAGGAAGGCATCGGTGCTGGTCATGGCCGGAATCGCTCCCATCTTTGACGTCAGGCCCTGAATCTGGGGCGTCCGCGCGAAAAGGGAAGATCGGGAATGGCCTTCGTCGAGATCCGCGCCGCCACGCCGCAGGACGCGACGATCCTGGCGCGGCTGCATGTCGCCGCCTGGCGCGAGACCTATGCGACGCTGCTGCCGGCCGAGGTGGCGCGGCTCGACCCCGCGCGGCGGCGCGAGCGCTGGCGCGCGATCCTCGAGGCCGAGATCAGCGGACGTGCCGGTGGCGCCGCGACGCAGCTGCTGCTGGCCGACGGCCTGCCCGCGGGCTTCGTCACCGCCGGTCCGCAGCGCCATCCGCCGCTGGCCGAGATGGGCTATGACGGCGAGATCCGCGCGCTCTACCTGCTGCGGCGCTGGCAGGGGCAGGGCTTCGGGCGGCGGCTGATCGGGGCGGGGGCGGTGACACTGGCGCGTCTGGGGGCTTGGGCGGCCAGTGCGCAGGTGCTGGCCTCGAACCAGCCGGCCGGGGCGTTCTATGCGCATCTGGGGGCGCGTCTGGTGGCGCGGCTCGGCGGCGGGGCGCGGGCCGAGGCGACCTGGGCCTGGGAGGATCTGCAGGTGCTGCTGCCCGATGCGCTGCGCCAGGGCGCGGTGCCGCCCTATGGCGGAAACGCGCCGGGCTGACCCCGCACCGCGGGGCTCGGGCGCGCTACGCCGTCCGGCATGCGCCTGCAGGGGACGGTTCTCAAAGAAAAAAGCGCCCGGGACAGGCCCGGGCGCAAGTGGCGGAACGAGGGACAGTGAAGAGAACACGACAGTTCCGTTGCCGTCTTCCTGCTATGAATATAGCGCGGTTTCTGTGGCGTTAAAGCCACCATCCCAAATTTGTTATCGGTGCGTGACTTGCGCGCGATCCGGGGATGGGGCAGGGCCCGCGCCGCCCGGCTACTTGCGCGGAATCGCCTTCCAGCCGGCGGCGGCCTTGCCGATGGTCTCTGGCGCGGTCGCTTCGAAAACCTGAGCGGCTTCAGGGGTTTCCAGAAGGTAAAGCTTGCCGTCGAGGATGCGGAACAGGTCCGGGTCTCCGGCCGCGAGCCGCCCCGCGGCCAGCGCCACCGGACACCAGCCGCCGAACTGCGGCGCGAATCCGGCCGGGTTCATTTCGAAGGCCTGCCGATTCTCGGGCGTGGCGAAATACCAGGTGACGCCGCGCCAGCGCACGGCATGGCCGGCGTCGCCGGGCTGCGCCACCGACTGGCTGAAATAGGCGACCGGGTCGTAGCCGCCGATCGCGACGCCGCCGGTCGCGGCATAGTGCTTGGACTTGGCCAGCGCCGGAACCGCCAGCGACAGCGACAGGGCGCAGACAAGCGCGGCCAGCAGCGTGTGCAGGCCCTGCGTCGTTCTGCGCGGCAACCGCCGCAGGCGCGGGCGGGGCAGGGACGGGAACGGGGGCATCACGGGGCTGGCGGCAGCGGTCACGAAGGTCTCCTTGCGGGCTCGCTGCGAAAGATGGCAGCGCCGGGCGCCCTTCGGAAGGGCCGCGACGCTACACCTTATCGTGTGGCGGCAGCGTAGAGCGCGACGGCCGCGGCGTTCGAGACGTTAAGCGAGCCGAAATCGCGGGCGAAGGGGATCTTCGCCAGCACGTCGCAGGTCGCGCGGGTCTTCTCGCGCAGGCCCGGCCCCTCGGCGCCCAGCACCAGCGCCACGGGGCGCGATCCGGCCGCGGCCAGCGCCGGGGCCAGCTCGGTCTCGGCCTCGCCGGCAAGGCCAACCAGCCAGTAGCCCATCTCGCGCAGTTCGGTCATCGCGTCCGACAGGTTGGTGACCCGCAGGTAGGGCTGGCGTTCCAGCGCGCCCGAGGCGGTCTTGGCCAGCGCCCCGGTCTCCGGCGCGGCATGGCGGGCGGTCGCGATCACCGCGCGCGCGCCGAACACCTCGGCCGAGCGCAGGATGGCGCCGACGTTGTGCGGATCGGTGACCTGGTCGAGCATGACCACCAGCGGCAGGCCAGCCCCGTCGATGCAGACATCGGCGACCCGGCCCCATTTCAGCGGCTTCACCTCGAGCGCGGCGCCCTGGTGCACGCTTTCCGGCGGCAGCGGCACGGCGCGGTCGAAGACGCGCGGATCGACGATCTCGGGTTCCATCCCCGAGGCCGCGATCTCGGTCGCGAGACGGTCCTGCGCGTTCTTGGACACCACCAGCCGCAGCTTCTCGCGTGCGGGGTTGCCCAGCGCGTCGCGCACGGCGTGGATGCCGAAGAGCCAGATGGTCTCGGCCTCTGCCTTGCGCTTGGCGCGTTCCTTGTCGATGACCCAGGTCGGCTTTTTCATCCCTCCGCGATAGCCGGTTCGCGCGCGGCGCACAATGCCCGGGCTGCGGCGCCCGGGGCCGGCACCCGGTGCGCGGCGGGGCTCATCGACCCGAACAGGCTGCCGCTGCGGCAGCGGGAAAAACCCGCTTGACGCCCTTGGGGGGCTCCGATATTCCGCCGCCAGCGTCGGGCGACGTGCTGCAAGGTGCGGCAGCGGACTGTAACTCCGCCGGGGAGACCCATGCCTGGTTCGATTCCAGGGTCGCCCACCATTCCCCCCTTTCAGGACCGGAATGGTGGCCCGCCGAGGCGGGAGTAAACCCCCACAAGACCTTCAGTCCTGCCGCCAGATACAGTGGCGCGCGCGGATCAGGCGTCGTTCAGCTTGGGACGCCGCCGGGTTTCGGACAACTCGCGCCGCAGCGCCATCGCATTGCGCTTCATCAGCCACCAATGCGGCTCGTCCTGCGGGCGCAGCGGTTCCGGCGCAGGCTTGCCAGCGCCCGAAGACGCGCGTGGCACGGCAATTTTCTCGTCCTTCATGGCATCTCCTCCTCCTCCGTCACACCGTCGGTGAATTAGCGCGAGAAGTCCGCCAAACCATGCCCTGCGAGAAGATTGTTTCGGAACGGGATGGTTCGCGAGGCGCAGCGCGCTCAGTGCAGCAGCAGTTGGGCCAGCTTGTAGGCGGCGCCGATCCAGGCTGCCGCGACATAGGCCAGAAACGCACGGTTCCAGAACACACGGGACTGCATGACCGACATCCCCCCGAATGAAAGCCTGCCCTTGCCTACGCCGGATCGCGCCCGCGCGCTACGTCACAGGACATCGGCGGTGCCGCGCGTGGAAAAAATTTGGCGGCGACAGGTCCGCGCAGGTTCATGTTCCCTTTGTGTTCCGGCTTCGTTAAGCTTCCGGCAACGACCGGGCACAGGTCGCGGAGCACAGGCATGACCACGGCGTATCTCGACAGGCTCAACGACCGCCAGCGCGCGGCTGTCACCTTCGGCGTGGCCCCGGGCAGGGTGCCGCCGCCGCTGCTGGTCATCGCGGGGGCGGGGTCGGGCAAGACCTCGACCCTCGCGCACCGGGTCGCGCATCTGCTGGTCAACGGCGCCGATCCGCGGCGGATCCTGCTGATGACCTTCTCGCGCCGCGCCGCCGCCGATCTCACCCGCCGGGTCGAACGGATCGTCGCCGGCGCCACCGGGCAAGAGGCGCTGGCCGCGGCGCTGGACTGGGCGGGAACCTTCCACGCCATCGGTGCCCGGTTGCTGCGCGACCATGCGCCGGCGATCGGCCTCGATCCCGACTTCACCATCCACGACCGCGAGGACAGCGCCGACCTGATGAACCTCGTGCGCCACGAGGCCGGCCTCTCGCGGACCGAGGCGCGCTTCCCCGCCAAGGGCACCTGCCTGTCGATCTATTCGCGCTGCGTGAACTCGGGCGAGGCGCTGGACGGTGTGCTGCGCGACCATTTCCCCTGGTGCGCGGCCTGGGAGGCCGAACTGAAACGGCTCTTCGCCGCCTATGTCGCGGCGAAGCAGGCGCAGAACGTGCTCGATTACGACGACCTGCTGCTGGCCTGGGCGCAGGTGATGGACGACCCGGCCTTCGCGGCCCATCTGGGCGGTGCCTGGGACCATGTGCTGATCGACGAATATCAGGACACCAACCGGCTGCAGGCGCGCATCCTGCTGGGGCTGAAGCCCGACGGGCGCGGCCTGACCGTGGTGGGCGACGACGCGCAGTCGATCTACGGCTTCCGCGCGGCCGAGGTGCGCAACATCCTCGACTTTCCCGCCAGTTTCGCGCCGCGGGCCGAGGTGGTGACGCTTGACCGCAACTACCGCTCGACCCGGCCGATCCTGGCCGCCGCGAACGCGGTGATCGGCGCCTCGCGCGAACGCTTCACCAAGGACCTGTGGTCCGACCGCGACTCGGCACGGCTGCCGCGGCTGGTGACGGTCGCGTCCGAGGCCGACCAGGCCCGCGCCTTCGTCGATGCGGTGCTGGCCAACCGCGAGGCCGGGCAGCGGCTGATGGATCAGGCGGTGCTGTTCCGCACCGCAAGCCATTCCGGCCAGATCGAGGTCGAGCTGACCCGCCGCAACGTGCCCTTCCGCAAGTTCGGCGGGCTGAAGTTCCTCGATTCGGCGCATGTGAAGGACGTGATGGCGCTGCTGCGCTTCGCGCGGAACCCGCGCGACCGCGTCTCGGGCTTCCGCGCGCTGCAACTGGTCGAGGGCGTGGGACCGGTCGCCGCGCGCCGCGTGCTCAAGCTGCTGGACGCGAGCCCCGCGCCGCTTGCCGCCCTGCGCACGCTGCCCGCCCCGCCGCGCAGCACCGACTGGGCCGGCTTCGTCGCGGCCCTGCCCGAGGGCGCCGGCTGGCCCGAGGCGCTGTCGCGCGCGCGCAGCTGGTACGACGCGCAGATGGACCGCCTGCATGACGAGCCAGAGTTCCGCCGCGCCGACCTGGGCCAGCTGGAACAGATCGCCGCCGGCTATCCGGGCTGCGAGGCGTTCCTGACCGACCTCACGCTCGATCCGCCCGATGCGACCAGCGCCCCCGCCGGGGTGCCGCTGAAGGACGACGACTACCTGATCCTGTCGACGATCCATTCCGCAAAGGGGCAGGAGTGGAAGTCGGTCTTCGTGCTGAACGTGGTCGATGGCTGTATCCCCTCGGACCTCGGCACCGGGCAGAGCGCCGATCTCGAGGAAGAGCGCCGGCTGCTCTATGTCGCGATGACGCGGGCCAAGGATGCGCTCAGCCTCGGGGTGCCGCTGAAGTTCTACGTCACCCAGCAGGCCAAGCGCGGCGACCGCCACCTGTATGCCACCCGCACCCGCTTCATCCCGACGCCGATGCTCGACCGGTTCGAGCAGGTCTACTGGCAGCCGCCCCTCGCCCCCGGCGCCGCCGCGGTCCCCGCGCCGCCCCGGCTGGACGTCGCGGCGAAACTGCGCGGCATGTGGGATTGACGCGCGGGCCGCAGGGTTGCCGCGGTGCCGCATTCCGGCGCCAACTGCGGGGCCGGGACGCGCGGGGCTTCCCCCCGGCTGATTAATCAATATTAACGACTGGACTTGACGGTTCAGGAGCGGGCCCTGCGCCCGGGACGCGACATGACCCCCATTTCCGCGGCGAGGGCCGTCCCCGGTGCCTCGGCGGCCGATGCGCAGCTCGACGCGGTCTTCGATCTCGCGCCGGTGTCGATGTGGCTCGAGGATTTCAGCGGGGTGAAGGCGCAGTTCGATCGCTGGCGGGCCGAGGGCGTGACCGATCTGCGCGCGCATCTTCTGGCCGATCCGCGCCGCATCGCCGAGTGCTCGGCCCGGATCCGGGTGCTGCGCGTCAATGCCCGCACGCTCGAGCTGTTCGAGGCCGAGAGCCTCGGGCATCTGGTCGAGAACCTTGGGCAGGTGTTCCGCGACGACATGCTGCTGACCCATGTCGGCGAGCTTTGCCAGCTGTGGGAGGGGCGCGCGGGCTTCACCAGCGCCGCGGTGAACTACACGCTGTCGGGGCGCCGGCTCGACATCCAGCTGCGCGCGGCGGTGCTGCCGGGACACGAGGCGGACCTCGGCCGGGTGCTGCTGACCGCCGAGGACGTGACCCGGCGCGAGCAGGCGCTGCGCGGCGAGCTGGTGAACCGCCAGTATGCCGAGGGCCTGTTCGAGCATTCGCCCGTCTCGCTCTGGGTCGAGGATTTCAGCCGCATCCGCGAGATGCTGGAAGAGCTGCGCTTTCAAGGCATCACCGACCTGCGGGTCTTCACCGACGTGCATCCCGAGTTCGTCACCGAATGCATGTCCGAGATCCGCGTGCTCGAGGTCAACCGCGCCACGCTCGAGATGTTCTGCGCCCCCGATCAGGACGTGCTGCTGGACCGGCTGCACGAGGTGTTCCGCGACGGGATGCAGGCGCATTTCCGCGAGCAGCTGATCGAGCTGTGGAACGGCCATCTCGTGCACAGCCGCGAGGTGCTGAACTACGCCCTCGACGGCAGCGAGCGCAACGCGATCATGCAGTTCTCGGTGATCCCGGGGCGCGAAGGCGACTGGAGCCGGGTGCTGGTCTCGCTGACCGACATCACCGCGCGCAAGAAGGCCGAGGCCTATCTGGTCTATCTGGGCAAGCATGACGTGCTGACCGGGCTCTACAACCGGGGCCATTACATCGACATGCTGAACCGGCTGACCCGTCAGCAGGTGGCACCGATCTCGGCGATCGCGCTGGACCTGAACGGGCTGAAGGCGGTGAACGACGAATGGGGCCATGACGCGGGCGACGCGCTGCTGCGCCGCGTGGGCGAGGTGCTGAAAGAGGCGGCCGGCAGCCGTTGGCACGCCGCGCGGGTGGGCGGCGACGAATTCGTGCTGCTGATGCCCCGCGCCGATGCGGCGGAGACCGCGACGCTGCTGGCGGCGCTCGACCGGCTGGTCGAGGTCAACAACCAGTTCTATTCGACCATGCCGATGTCGCTGGCGATGGCCGCGGCGACGGTGCAGCCCGGCGAAACGCTGGAAGCGATGCTGCGCCGCGCCGACCGGGCGATGTACGGCCGCAAGCGCGACCACTACGCCGCCGCCGGCTGACCTGCGCCCCCCGGCTCACAGCAGCGGTTCGATCGCCCGCGCCAGAAGCGCGGCCCCGGCCATGCTGGGGTGGGTGGCGTTGAAGTAGAGCACCCGGCCGTCCGCGGTCACCGGGCAGCGGCCCGCGGGACAGAGCAGCGGCCGCGGGTCCACCAGCCGCACCCCCGGATCCCGGGCAAGATCGGCCAGCGCCGCGTCCCAATCCGCCGAGCGCTCCGGCGCGAAGGCCAGCCCGGCCGGGTCGATCCCGATCGCGCGCCGGGCGCCCGCGACCTGCGGCACCTCGAAGCCCGGCACCGGGATCTGTCCCAGCAGGATCACCTGCTTGCCGGCACCGCGCAGCGCGCTCACCACGCGGCCAAGCCCCTCGGCCAGACCCGGGCCCGGCAGTTCGGGATAGGCGTCGTGGTTGACCGCCAGCACCACGCTGCGCACCGCGCCATCGGCCACGAGATCCGCCAGCAGCGCCGCATTCGCGCTGCGGCAATGCGGGCGGCGCGGGAAGTCGAGGCCGGTCACCGGCGGGCAGGCAGAGGCCGTCACCTGCCGCAGCCGGTGCCCTTGCGCGAGCGCCGCCGCAAGCTCGGTTCCGTGGCTGTCGCCCCAGACGACGAGATCCACCGTGCCCGCGGGCTCCTGCTGCGCCGGTCCGAGCACGCAGGCCTGCGCATAGGGCAGGCGGCTGTCGTCGTCCTGATGGCAGCGCCCCCGGTCAGGGCTGAAGTCCTGCGCCCCGGCGAAATAGGCCCGTGCCGCATCGGGGAAGCGCCCGGGCCAGCCGCCCGACTGGTGCAGCACGACCGTGCCCGCGCCCAGCACCACCATCGCCGCAAGGCCCCCGCGCAGGATCGGGGCGGTCGGCGGCAGCGCCATCGCCGGGCGCTCGACCAGTCGCCAGCTGGCCCAGCCCAGCAGCACCGACAGCGCCAGCGCCAGCGCCATCACCGGGACCGGCGGCTCGCCCGGGGTCAGGATCCGCAGATAGGCCATGACCGGCCAGTGCCAGAGGTAGAGCGAATACGAAATCGCCCCGAAGAACAGCGCCAGCGGATGGCCCAGAAGCCTGTCGGGCAGGCCGGTCGCGCCGGACCGGCCGCCATGCAGCACCAGCGCCGTCCCGCCGGCCGGAAGCAGCGCCCAAAGCCCGGGGAACGGATGCTCGGGCGTGATCAGCCAAAGGCTCGCCACGATCAGCGCAAGGCCCAGCGCGCTGGCCGCGCGGCCCGCCCGCGGCCGCGGCGGCGGCAGATAGGCGGCCAGCGCGCCCAGCAGGAACTCGAACCCGCGGTAGGGCAGCAGGAAATAGGCGCCGAGCGGATCCTGCCCGATCCCCCAGTGCGACAGCCCCAGCAGCCCGAGCGCGGCGACGGCGGTGACCGGCACCAGCGCGCCCGCGCCGCGGCGCATCAGCAGGGCCAGCGCCAGCGGGAAGACCAGGTAAAACTGTTCCTCGACCGACAGCGACCAGGTGTGCAGCAGCGGACGCAGCTCTGCCGCGCGGTCGAAGTAGCCGCTGTGGCGGTAGAAATCGACGTTCGAGACGAAGAAGATCGAGCTGAAGGCGGTGCGGGCCAGCTCGCGCAGGGCCTCGGGCGACAGCACCAGCAGCCCGCCCGCGACGGTCAGCGCCAGCATCGCCAGCAGCGCCGGCGCGATCCGGCGCATGCGGCGGCGATAGAATTCGGCCAGCCCGAACCGGCCCGCGGCGATGTCGCGGCGCAGGATGCCGCCGATCAGGAAGCCCGAGATCGCGAAGAAGACATCGACCCCGGCGAAGCCGCCGGGCAGGGCCCGCGGGAAGGCATGGAACACCACCACGCCCAGCACGGCGATCGCGCGCAGACCCTGGATGTCCCTCCGATGCTGTCCGCCGGCCAAGTCCCGCTTCCCGTCCCGCTGCGTCCGGCCTTCCCTGCCACATCTGCCGGGGGCGCTCCAAGTCTCTCTTTCGGACAGCCCGGGACGCGGACGGATCGGGCGGGACTGTGGACCTTGCCCGCCCCGGGGCGCTATGACGGCGGCAGCGGGGCAGCGACCCCGGCGGATCTGGCAGGACGGGAGCGGCGCGATGATTCCGGTGAAGGGCCTCGAGGGGCGGAAGGTTGCGGTGCTCGGGCTCGGGCGCTCGGGTCTCGCGACGGCGAAGGCGCTGGTCGCGGGCGGGGCCGAGCCGCTTCTATGGGACGACAGCCCCGAGGCGCGCGAGAAGGCCGAGGCCGCGGGTTTCGTCACCACCGACCTCGGGCGCGATGCCGCCTGGACGGGGATCGAGCTGCTGGTCACCTCGCCGGGCATCCCGCATCTTTACCCGCAACCCAACCGCCACATCCTGAAGGCGCTGGAGCTGGGCGTGCCGGTCGACAACGACATCGGTCTGTTCTTCCGCAGCTGGGCCGACCGGGCCTGGGACAATTTCGACGTGATGCCGAAAGTGGTCGCGGTCACCGGCTCGAACGGCAAGTCGACGACCACGGCGCTGATCCATCACATCCTGGCCCAGGCCGGGCGGCCCACGCAGATGGCCGGCAACATCGGCCGCGGCGTCCTCGACATCGAGCCCGCGCAGGACGGCGAGGTGGTGGTGCTGGAGCTGTCCAGCTACCAGACCGACCTCGCGCGTGCGCTGACGCCCGATGTGGCGGTCTTCACCAACCTCTCGCCCGACCATCTCGACCGCCACGCCGGAATGGGCGGCTATTTCGCCGCCAAGCGCCGGCTCTTCGCGGAAGGCGGCCCCGACCGCGCGGTGATCGGCGTTGACGAGACCGAGGGGCTCTATCTCGCCAATCAGCTGGCGATGGGCCCGGCCGACGACCGGGTGATCCGGATCTCGTCGGCGCGCAGGATCGAGGGCGAGGGCTGGTCGGTCTACGCCCGCAAGGGCTTCCTGTCGGAATGGCGCAAGGGGCGGCAGGTCGCCTCGATCGACCTGCGCGGGATCGCCGGGTTGCCGGGCGCGCACAACCACCAGAACGCCTGCGCCGCCTACGCGGCGACGCGCGCGCTGGGGCTGGCGCCACGGGGGATCGAAGAGGCGCTGAAAAGCTTCGCAGGCCTTCCGCACCGCTCGCAGACCGTGGGCACGCGCGCCGGCGTGCGCTTCGTCAACGACAGCAAGGCCACCAATGTCGACAGTGCCGCCAAGGCGCTGCAGGCCTTCCCCAAGATCCGCTGGATCGCCGGGGGGCTGGGCAAGGACGGCGGCATTGCCGGGCTGTGGGAGCATCTGGGGTCGGTCTCGAAGGCCTATCTGATCGGCCATTCCGCCCGCGACTTCGCCCTGCAGATCGGCGACACCCCGCACGAGATCTGCGAGACGCTGGAGGTCGCGGTGGCGCGGGCAGCGGACGAGGCGAAGGAGGGCGAGGTGGTGCTGCTGGCCCCGGCCGCGGCGAGCTTCGACCAGTTCCCGAACTTCGAGAAGCGCGGCGAGGCCTTCATGGAACTGGTGCGCGCCCTGCCGGGGGTCGAGACGCCCTGAGGGCGAGAAAGGGGCTCTGCCCCCGCCGCGTGCCGCGGCCCCCCCGGAGTATTTTCGCCAAGCCGAAAGGGTCAGGGGGCGATCAGCGAACGGGCGGCCGCCCCGCGCACCGCCTTGGTGAGCGCGCCGAGCGGCCCGGCGGCGCGGCGCGACCATTGCCAGTGCAGCGCGACATCCATCGGCAGGTCGGGGCGCAGCGCCACCAGCCGGCCCGCGGCCAGGGCGGCGCGGACCATGGGTTCCGGGTTCATGCCCCAGCCGATGCCGAGTTCCGCCGCGGTCACGAAGGCCTCGGACGAGGCCATGCGGTGCCCCGGCAATGCCACCGCGCGCCCGGTGGCGGCGCGCGCCCAGTCGGCCTGCATCCGGTCCTTGCGGTCGAAGACCAGCGCCGGGGCGCGGGCCAGCGCCTCGGCGGTGACGCCGTCCCCGAACCAGCGCGCGACGAAACCGGGGCTCGCGGTCGCGACATAGCGCAGCGCGCCCAGCGCGCGGGCGTCGCAGCCCTGCACCGGGCGCGCGTGCGCGGTCACCGCCGCCAGCACCTCGCCGCGGCGCAGCCAGTCGGCGGAATGGTCCTGGTCGTCGATCACCAGTTCGAAAAGCCGCCCCTCGATCCCCGCCAGTGCCGGCAGGAACCAGGTGGCGAGGCTGTCGGCATTCACCGCGATCCGGATCACCGGCCAGTCCTCGCCCGCGGCGGGCGCCAGCACCTCGGCCTCGAGCAGGCGCACCGCTTCGGCATGGGCGGCGAGCCGCGCGCCCTCGGCCGTCGCCACCACCGGCGGCCCGCGCTCGACCAGCACCGCGCCCACGCGCTCTTCCAGCGCCCGGATCCGCTGCGACACCGCCGAGGGCGTGACCCCCAGCCGCTCGGCCGCCGCCTCGAACCCGGCGAGGCGCAGGACCATCGAAAGCGTGTCGAGCTGGGTATAGTCGAGCATAAGATAAACTTCATCAGATTTAGATGGATGAATTTCTCTTATCCGACGTCGTCCGCTATGTCGCGCCTGTGTTTTCGCATTGGCAGAAATATCCCGGGGGTCCGGGGGCAGCGCCCCCGGCCTTGGGCAAGGAACGGAGCAGGATCATGTGGACATCGGCGGCTTCCGGCATGGGCCTTGGCCTCGGCCTCATCGTCGCGATCGGCGCGCAGAACGCCTTCGTGCTGCGCCAGGGCCTGCGGCGCGAGCATGTCTTCGCGGTCGCGGCCTTCTGCGCGCTGGCCGATGCGCTGCTGATCGCGCTGGGGCTGGCGGGCCTGTCGGGCCCCATCGCCGCGGTGCCGGCGCTGGGGCCGGGGCTGCGCTGGGCGGGGGCGGCCTTCCTGGCGGGCTACGGCGCGCTGGCGCTCAGGCGCGCGCTCTCGGGGGCCGAGGCGCTCGACCCCGGGCAGGCCCCGCGCCAGAGCCTGCGGGCGGTGATCGCGACGCTGGCCGCGATCACCTTCCTCAACCCGCATGTCTGGCTCGACACCGTGGTGCTGCTGGGCTCGGTCGGCGCCTCCCATGCGCCGCACCAGCTGGCCTTCGGCCTGGGGGCCGCGACGGGCTCTGTCCTGTTCTTCTTCGGCCTTGCCTATGGCGCGCGGCTGCTGGCGCCGCTGTTTGCGCGGCCGGGGGCCTGGCGCGTGCTCGACGGGCTGATCGCCGCGGTGATGTGGGTGCTGGCGCTGGGGCTTGCCCTCGGGGGCTGACGGGCCGGGGCCTGCATCTGCCGCATTGTCTTCGCCGCGCGAAGCGGCGAGGAAGGGCCATGCGCCCGAACCCGTCCCCGAACCCGTCCCCCGCCGCCGCCGCCCGTCCCGCCCAGAACCCCGTGATGGGGGTGGCCTGGATGTTCGGCTCGAGCCTTGCCTTCATCGCGGTGAACGGGATCGTGCGCCACCTGGGCACCGACCTGCCCACCGCGCAAAGCGCCTTCCTGCGCTTCCTGCTGGGCCTCGTGTTCCTGCTGCCGGCGCTGCGCACCGTGGCGCTCAGCCGCTTCCCGGCGCGCACCTGGCGGCTCTTCGGGCTGCGCGGCGCGATCCATTCCGTCGCCGTGGTGCTGTGGTTCTACGCCATGGCCCGGATCCCGGTGGCCGAGGTGCAGGCCATCGGCTACCTGAACCCGATCGGCGTCACCCTTGGTGCGGCGCTGCTCTTCGGCGAAAGGCTGGCGCTGCGCCGGATCCTCGCCATCGCCGTCGCCATGCTGGGGGCGCTGGTGATCCTGCGCCCAGGCCTGCGCGAGCTGTCGCCCGGCCATTTCGCCCAGCTCGGCGCCGCGATCTGCTTCGCGGGCAGCTACCTGACGATGAAGAAGCTGTCGGACCTCGCCCCCGCGGGGGTGGTGGTCGCGATGATGTCGGTGACGGTGGCGCTGTTCCTCGCGCCCTTCGCGATCGCGGTCTGGGTGCCGCCGACGGGGGCGCAATACCTCGGACTCTTCGCCACCGCGCTCTTCGCGACCCTTGCGCATTATTCGATGACGCGAGCGTTCCGGGTGGCGCCGGTCTCGGTCACCCAGCCGGTGACCTTCCTGCAGCTGATCTGGGCCTCGCTCCTTGGCCTGCTGATGTTCGGCGAGCCGGTCGATCCCTTCGTGATCCTCGGCGGCGTGATGATCATCGCCGCGATCAGCTACATCACCTGGCGCGAGGCGCGGCTGAAGCGCGGCGCGACGCCCCCCGTCAACGCGGCGAAGCAGTAGCCCGCCGCTCGCCGCGCATCCTGAGGCTCGCGCGCGTCGCCAGCCGGTCGATCGCCCAGTGCAGCGCCAGCGTCATCGCCGCCAGCACCAGAAGCGCCGCGAACATCAGGTCGGTCTTCGCCCGCCCGTTCGCCAGCAGCATCAGGTAGCCAAGCCCGCCCGACGAGCCGACCCATTCCCCGATCACCGCCCCGATCGGCGCATAGACCGCCGCGAGCCTCAGGCCAGAGGCCAGCCCCGGCAGCGCCGCGGGCAGCCGGACCTGCCACAGCAGCCGCGCGGGCGTGGCACCCATCACCCGGCCCTGCTCGATCCAGCCGCGGGGGGTGGCAAGGATCGCGTCGTGGAAGGCCGAGGCGACGGGGAAGAAGATCACCAGCACCGCCATCACGATCTTGGCCGACAGCCCGTAGCCCAGCCACAGCGTCAGCAGCGGTGCCAGCGCGAAGACCGGGATCGTCTGGCTGAAGACCAGCACCGGGCGCAGCACGGCTTCCAGCCGCGGCAGCGCCGCCATCGCGACCGCGGTGCCCGCGCCGAAGAGCGAGCCCAGCAAAAGCCCCGCGAGGATCTCGGTCAGGGTGATGCCCGCATGTTCCGCGATCAGCGCGCGCGAGGACCACAGCGTGGTCAGCACCCGTTCGGGCGGTGGCAGGATGAAAGGCGGCAGGCCGGTCACGCTGACCAGCGCCTGCCAGAAGACCAGCGCGGCGCAAAGGGCAAGCGGCAGGCGCAGGGCGCGGATCATGCGCGCTCTCCGGCCATCAGGGCGCGCAGAAGCCGCGCCTGCGCCTCCAGCACCTCGGGCGCGTCGGGGGCGCGGGGCAGGGGCGTTGCGGGCGCTTCGAGCGCCGTCAGGCCATCCTCGGTCAATTGCCAGATCCGCTGGCCCAGCCGCGCGGCCTCGGCGGCGTCATGGGTCACCAACAGCACGGTGCGGCCCGCCAGCAGCTCGGCCGCCAGCCCCTGCATCCGCGCCCGGGTCGCGGCATCCAGCGCCGAAAACGGCTCGTCCAGCAGCACCACCGGGCGGTCCTCCATCAGCGTGCGGGCGAGCGCGAGGCGCTGGCGCTGGCCGCCCGACAGTTCCGAGGGCAGCCGCGCCTCGAAGCCCTGAAGCCCCACCCGCCCGAGGATTTCCGAAGCGCGGGCCCGGTCCGGACGCTCGCCGCGCAGGCGCGCGCCCAGCGTGACGTTGCCCAATGCGTCGAGCCAAGGGAGCAGCAGGTCGTCCTGCGCCATGAAGGTCACGCGGCCGGCCAGCGCCGCGCCGTCATCGGCCCCGACATGGCCCTCGAACGCGGCGCCGGTGTCGAGCCCGGCGAAAAGCCGCAGGATCGTCGACTTGCCGACGCCCGAGGGGCCCAGGAGGCAGGTCCATTCCCCCGCATCCGCCCGGAAGTCGAGCGGCGGGAAGAGCGGTTGCGCGCCGAAGCGCGCGGCGCCCTGCAGGACCAGCCCCGGAGGCGCCACGAGAGGCGCCACGAGAGGCGCCGCGGGCGGCATCACGGGCAGCCCCGCAGGCCCATGTCCCAGAAGGCGGCCTCGAGCCGGGTCGCGGTGGCGAAGGTCTCGACCAGCGACGCCCAGCGCGGCGAGGCCTCGGGCGCGGGCCCGATGCGTTCGGCCACGGTGCGGTCGATCAGCACCGCGACGCCCTCGCAGACGCCCTGATACTCATCGCCCGCATAGGTCGCGATCCAGTCGGCATAGGCGTCAGAGGTCGCCTCGTCCCGCAGGGCCGTCCCGATCTCGCCATAGCCCAGCACGCAGGGCGCCAGCGCCACCAGCAGGTCGAGGAAGTCGCCCGCATGGCCGCAATCCAGCACGAAGCGGGTATAGGCCACGCATTCGACGGCCTCGGGCGTGGCCAGCAGCTCGGCCTCGGGGATGCCCGCCGCGGCGCAGGTCGCGACATGCAGCTTCATCTCTTCGTCCAGAAGCGCATGCACCGTCGCCGCGCAGGCGCGCATCGCCGGCAGGTCGGGCGCCTTGGTCACCGCCAGCGCCCAGGCGCGCGAGAAGTGGATCAGGAACAGGTAGTCCTGCCGCAAGTAGTGCAGGAAGGCCGCGCTCGGCAGCTCTCCGGTGCCCATGCTGCGCACGAAGGCGTGGCGGGTGTAGGCGGGCCAATGCCCGCCCGCCGCCGCCCGAAGCGCCGGGAAGGTGGTGCCGTAGCTCACTCGGTTGCCCCGAGATCGACGGCGAAGTCAGAGACCGGCTTCACCTCGGGAATCAGGCCCGCGTCCTTCAGGAAGGCCTCGAAATGCGCGTAGCGGCCTTGGTCGAGCGCGGCGGGGCTTTGCGAGAAGCGCGGCAGCGTCAGGTCCCAGGCGCGGGCGTTCAGCTCGTCGTTCAGCTCGGGCGCGGTGCCCGAGAAGATCTCCCAGCCCTCGGTCGGGTGGTTGACGATCCATTGTGCACCCCGCTCGGTCGCGTGCAGGAACTTCTGCACCGCCGCGCGGTCCATCGTCTTCGGATTGGCGATGTAGATCAGCTCGTCATAGGTCGGAACGCCGTTCTCCTCGGGATAGATGCAGGTGCCCTCGACGCCCTCGATCTTCATCTGCGTCAGCTCGAAGTTGCGATAGGCGCCGATCACCGCATCGACCTGACCCGACATCACCGCCGGCGACAGCGACCAGTTGACGTTGACCAGCTCGACATCGTCCAGCGTCAGCCCGGCGGGCTTCAGCATCGCGGTCAGCAACGCCTCTTCGACCCCCGC
This sequence comes from Frigidibacter sp. MR17.14, assembly GCF_037095735.1. Classification (NCBI taxonomy): domain Bacteria; kingdom Pseudomonadati; phylum Pseudomonadota; class Alphaproteobacteria; order Rhodobacterales; family Paracoccaceae; genus Frigidibacter; species Frigidibacter sp. MR17.14. The sequence goes on from NZ_JBAWKD010000004.1 coordinate 29,881, forward strand.
GACCGAGAAGCCGATCTTCCTGCCCTTCAGGTCGGCCACGGTCTTCACCGGCCCGTCCTTCTGCACCAGAAGGCAGTTCAAGGGCGTCGCGACCAGCGTTCCGACGCGGGTCAGCGGCATCCCCTCGGCCACCTGCAGGTGCAGCTGCGGCTGGTAAGAGACACCGATGTCGGCCTGTCCGGCGGCGACCATCTTCGGCGGGTCCGAGGGATCGGCCGGCGCGATCACCTCGACCTCGAGCCCCTCGTCCTTGAAGAAGCCCTTCTCCTGCGCGACGATGATCGGCGCGTGGTCGGGGTTCACGAACCAGTCGAGCATCAGCTTCAGATGCGTGGGCTCCTGCGCCGAAACCGGCAGGGCGATCAGCGCCATCAGGGCTGCGGGAAGCGTGGTCTTCATCGGGTCTCTCCCTGAGAATGATCGCCCAGCGCCACGAGCGCGATCTCGCCCGGCCACTGTGCGGAAAGTTTCTCGGCCGCCTGCCAGCTGCGCAGGCCGGACCGGCAGATCAGCACCGCGCGCTGGCCCGGGGCGGGCAGCGGCGGGGCGTCGAAATCGGCCACCGTCAGGCGGCGCGCGGTGGGATGGGCCAGCGGCCCCTCGTCTTCGGCGCGCAGGTCGACGAGGAAGTCGCGGCCGTCGAGCGCGCCGGCATCGATGAAGCGCGGCGCGTGATCGGGCTCGGGCGCGCGGTCGAAGCGGAAGCCGCCGGCGCGGAAGCCCGCGCCGTCGAAAGTCACGATCCTTCCCAGCGGGGTTCTGTCACCCGTGGCGATGGCCAGCGCCATCTGCGCCTGCAGGCTGCCGATCACGCCGACGACCGGCCCCAGCACGCCATTGACCGCGCAGGAGCCCATGCGCTGCGGCAGGTCGGGGAAGACCGCGCGCAGGGACGGCGCCCCGGCGCAGAACCCGCCCGCATAGCCGTCACGCCCCACGACCGAGGCCGACAGGAACGGCAGCCCTGCGGCAAGGCAGAGGTCCGACAGGATGTAGCTGACCGCGAAGCTGTCCGCGCAATCGAGCACCATCGTCACGCCCTCGGCCAGCCTTGCGGCAGTGGCGGGCGTTAGCGCGGCGCGGAGGGACTCGATCGCCGTCTCGGGGTTCAGCGCCGCCATCCGCGCCGCCGCCGCCGCGACCTTCGGACGGCCGATGTCGCTTTCGGTGAACAGCGTCTGGCGGTGCAGGTTCGAGCGGTCGACCACGTCCGGATCGACGAGGCGTATCCGTCCGAAACCCGCACCGACAAGATACTGCAGCACCGGCGCCGCCAGCCCGCCCGCGCCCACGACCAGCGCATGCGCACCGCGCAGCGCCTGCTGGCCCGCGACTCCAAAACCCTCGACGGCGATCTGGCGGGCGTAGCGGCTCATCGCTTGCCCGACAGCCAGTCGTCGGCCATGTCGGGGCTCTCGTCCTCGTGCCCGGTGATCTCGGCGATCTCTTCTTCCTCGCCTTCTCCTTCGGCGCGGGTGGCGGCGAGCCAGTCGAGCACCTTCTGCTCGGGGTCCTCGTCCAGCGTGATGTCGGTCACGACCGAGCAGACATCGGCGCCGGCGGCGAAGGCCTGACCCGCGCGCGGGATGGTGATCCCGCCGATGGCAACCAGCGGCGTCGCGCCGATGATCTGCTTCCACTCGCTGACGCGCTCCAGCCCCTGCTGTTCCCAGCGCATCTTCTTCAGCTTCGTCGGCCAGACCGGCCCCAGCGCGATGTAATCGGGGTGCAGCGCCAGCGCGCGGTCCAGCTCCAGCTCGTCATGGGTGGAAACGCCCAGCTTCACCCCCGCCTCGCGGATCATGTCGAGATCGGCCTCGTCCAGATCCTCTTGCCCGAGGTGGATCCACTCGGCCCCCAGCTCCAGCGCGATCTGCCAGTAGTCGTTGACCACCAGCGTGCAGCCATAGTCGGAACAGACCGCCTGCGCGCGCTCGATCTCGGCGCGGACCGTGGCCTCGTCCATGTCCTTCAGGCGGATCTGCACCAGCTTGATGCCCAGCGGCACCATGCTCTCGATCCAGTCGGCATCGGGGAAGATCGGGTAGAAACGGTCGAGGGTCATGAAAGGAACGCCTTTCCAAGAACGGGGGTCGAGGGCGCGGCCATGTCGCGCGGCTCCATCGGGTCTGCAAGATAGCCAAGCCGCCCGGCCTTCAGCGCCAGCGCGAAGCCCTCGGCCATCGCCGCCGGGTCGCCGGCCTTGGCGACGGCGGTGTTCAGAAGAACCGCGTCGAAGCCCAGCTCCATCGCGTCGGCGGCCTGCGACGGCAGGCCGAGGCCCGCATCGATCACCAGCGGCACCTCGGGGAAATGGGCGCGCAGGGACCGCAGGCCATAGCGGTTGTTCAGGCCCAGCCCCGTGCCGATCGGCGCGCCCCAGGGCATCAGCACCTCGCAGCCCGCGGCCAGCAGCTTCTCGGCCAGGATCAGGTCCTCGGTCATGTAGGGAAAGACCTTGAAGCCCTCGGCCGTCAGGCTTTTCGCCGCGTCCAGCAGCGCGAAGGGATCGGGTTGCAGCGTGTCGGCATTGCCGATCACCTCCAGCTTGATCCAGTCGGTGTCGAAAAGCTCGCGTGCCATCTGCGCGGTGGTGATCGCCTCGCGCGCGGAATGGCAGCCGGCGGTGTTGGGCAGAACCTTCACGCCCAGATCGGAGATCAGGCGCCAGAAATCCGCCCCGGCCCTCGATCCCCCGGCCTCGCGCCGGACCGAGACGGTGGCGATGCCCGCGCCCGAGCGGCGGAAGGCCTCCGCCAGCACCGCCGGCGAGGGGTATTGCGAGGTGCCGAGCATCAGGCGCGACGATACTTCGGTGCCGTAGAAGGTGACGGGATCGCTCATCTCAGCCTCCTTGCCGGGGGGTGACGACCTCGATCCGGTCGCCGGGTTCGATCGGGGTGGCGGCGCGGGCGGCGGCGGGCACGAAGTCCTCGTTCACCGCCGTCGCGACCTTGGCCCCGCCATAGCCCGCGGCCTCCAATGCCGCGGCGAGCGTGTCGTCCGCGACCTCCAAGGGCTCTCCGTTCAGATAGACTTTCACAGCATCAGCTCCGGTGTCTTGGCACCCGCCAGCAGATCGGCGGCCATCCCGGCGATCACCGGGGCCATCAGGTAGCCGTGGCGGTGCAGGCCGTTGAGGTAAAGCACGCCGCCCCGCTCGGTCAGGTGCGGGATGTTGTCGGGGTACGAGGGGCGGGCATCGACGCCGATCTCGAGGATCTCGGCCTCGCCGAAGGCGGGGTCGAGCGCGTAGGCGCTGCTCAGCAACTCCATCACCGAGCGCACGCTGGCGCGGGCCCGTTCGGCGCTTTCGATCATCGTCGCGCCCAGCATGAAGACATTGCCACCGCGCGGGACCAGATAGATCGGGATCCGCGGATGCAGCAGCCGGATCGGGCGGGCGTAGTCGATCCCCGGGGCCAGCAGCGTGATCGCCTCGCCCTTCACGCCGCGCAGCTCGGGCAGGGCGTCGCGGGCGGCAAGGCCGCGGCAGTCGACGATCCGCGCCCCCTGCGGCGCGGTGTCGGTGAAGCTCACGCCCAGCCGGTCGCAATTTTCGCGCAGGCGGGCCAGCGCCGCGCGCGGGGTCAGATGCGCCTCGGTCGGGAAGAACAGCGCCCGGTCGAAGCGGTCGCCCAAGCCGGGCTCCAGCGCCGCGATGCCGGCGGCGTCGCGCCACTCGTGCCCCTCGGTGCGCCGCGCGAACCGGTCGAGCTCGCGCCGGTCGCGGCCCAGCGCCAGCACCAGCGTGCCGCGGTGCTCGACCGCCACGCCCTGCGCCGCCCACCAGCCGGCGGCCTGCTGGCCAAGGCGCACCACCGGCTCCTCGGCGGTCTCGCCCTCGCAGAAGGGTGCAAGCATGCCGCCCGCCCACCAGGAACAGGCATGGGGGCCGGGGGCGGGTTCCGGGTCGAAGAGGCTGACCTCGATCCCGCGCGCGGCCAGTTCCACCGCCGCGCACAGCCCCATCACCCCGCCGCCGAGGATATGCGCCTTCATCTGCTCACCTCTTCCAGGGTCGGCCAGAGCGCGTGGAAATGATGCACCGGCCCGTGGCCCGCGCCGATCTTCAGCGCATCGGCCCCGGCGATGGCGCGGTGCAGCCAGCCATGCGCCTGCGCCACGGCCGCGGGCAGCGCCAGCCCGCGCGCCAGCCCCGCCGCGATGGCAGAAGAAAGCGTGCAGCCGGTGCCATGGGTGTTGCCGGTGGGCAGGCGCGGCGCCTCGAAGGCCAGCGTTCCCCCCGGCGTCACCAGCAGGTCGGTGCAGACCGCGCCCTCGGCATGGCCGCCCTTCATCAGCACCGCCCGCGCGCCAAGGGCTAGGAGCGCATGGCCCTGCGCCTCGGCCGCATCGCGGGTCGCGGCGGGGGCGGTTCCCAGCAGCCGCGCGGCCTCGGGCAGGTTCGGGGTCAAAAGCGTGGCGCGGGGCAACAGCCCGGACACCAGCGCCGCCACCGCGGGTTCGGTCAACAGCGCATCGCCGGACTTCGCGACCATCACCGGATCGAGCACCACCGGGCCCGCGTAGTCCTTCAGCGCACCCGCCACCGCCGCGATCACCTCGGGCGTCGCCAGCATGCCGATCTTCACCGCATCGACGCGGATGTCCTCCAGCACCGAGCGGATCTGCGCGGCGACCATCTCTGGCGCGATCGCCGCCACCCCCTGCACGCCGACGGTATTCTGCGCGGTGACGGCGGTCAGCGCCGAGGCGCCAAAGACGCCCAGCGCCGAGAAGGTCTTGAGATCGGCCTGAATGCCGGCGCCGCCGCCCGAATCCGAACCGGCGATGGTCAGCGCGACCCGCGCGCCGGATCCGGTGCCAGCCTTCGCCTGGCGGTCCTGTGCGCCGCGGTCTTGTGCCCCTTGGTCCATCTGCCGCCCTCCATGCGGCGGTCGGAACATCGGCATCGGGGGCGAGTGCGCGCCGGTCCGCCCGCTTGGGGCCAAGGCGCGTATCCGTTCCCTCCGCCGGTGCTGACCGGATCAGGTTCGATGGGTTGGCTTGCGGCCTCTCAGCCCCGGCCTGTGACGGCGGGGCACCCCAACGGATGAAGTTCCCATGACGTAGCGGCGGACGGGGACGTGTGCAAGGGGGCTCTGCCCCCGCCGCGCCTGCGGGCGAGGCTCCCCCGGAGTATTTTTGCCAAGCCGAATGGAACAGTGCGACGGAATTCATTTGCCTGCGAAGGACGGCGCGGGTCTGATCGGGGCATCCCGATCCGATCCCGAGGCCGCCATGACCGCCAGCCCGCGCTATCCGCTTGCCGCCCGTCCGCTGTCGCTGAGGGGGCGCAGGCTGCGCGCCCGCGTCTACTTGCCCGCGCACCAGCCGGGGCTCGCCGAGGGCGGCGCGCCGGGCGAGCGCTACATCGCCTATCACCGCGCCCGCGCCGCGGCGGGGCTGGGGATGCAGATCACCGGGGCGACGCCGGTCGTCGCCTCCGAGGTCTGGGCCGACGGCAAGACGTTGGTCAATGTCGACGACGGCATCATCCCGGGCTACCGGCGGCTGGCGGCGGCGGTGCAGGGCGAGGGCGGGCTGATGCTGGCCCAGCTTGCCCATGTCGGCGCGATGGAGACCGCGGGCGATCACATCGTCTCGGCCTCGTGGGACCGCTCCGAGCTGACACAGCGGATGAGCCGCGCGGCCAGCGCCGAGGAGCTTGGCTGGATCACCGGCCGCTTCGCCGCCTCGGCCCGGCGCTGCCGCGAGGGCGATCTCGACGGGGTCGAGGTCTCGCTGGCACACGGCATGCTGCTGGCGAGCTTCCTCAGCCCGGCGATGAACCGGCGCGAGGACGGCTATGGCGGCGCGCTTGCGGCGCGCTGCCGCTATCCGCTCGAGGTGCTTGCGGCGGTGCGAGGGGCGCTGGGCGAGGACCGGATCCTCGGCATCCGGATGCCCGGCGACGAGTTCCTGACCGGCGGCATCGACCCCGAGGAAGCCGGACGGATCGCGGTCGAGATCGCAGGGTCGGGGCTTGTCGACTACATCAGCGTCACCGGCGGCAACAACCTGCGCAAGCTGGCCCGCATCGACCACTGGCCGCCGACCCCCGCGCCCTTCGCGATCTTCCGCACCGCCGCCGCGGCCGTGCGCCGCGCGCTGACCGCCGCGGGCCATGCCGACCTGCCGGTGGCGACGGTGGGGCGCGTCACCTCGATCGCGCTGGCCGAAGAGATCCTTGCTGCGGGGGATGCCGATCTCGTGGGCATGGTGCGCGCCAATGTCGCCGATCCGCGGATCCTGCCCTTGTCGCAAGAGGGGCGCGAGGCCGAGGTGCGCCCCTGCATCGGCGCCAATGTCTGCATCAACTCGCTGATGGCGCATGAGACGCTGACCTGCATGGCCAGCCCGGCGCTGGGCCGGGCGCCCGCTCAGGCCGCCGCCGCGCGCCTGCCCGAGGGCAGCACCGTCGCGGTGATCGGCGCCGGTCCCGCCGGGCTAGAGGCCGCGCGGCGGGTGGCGCTGGCCGGCGGGCGCGCGGTGATCTTCGAACGGACAGAGGCGATCGGCGGGCAGATGGCGCGCTGGGCCGACACGCCCTCGCGCCGCGAGTTCCTGAAGCTGATCGGCTGGTGGCGGGCCGAGATCGACCGGCTGGGGATTGAGCTGCGCCTTGGCCAGCCCGCGGACCCGGTCGCGGTGGCGGCGCTGCGCCCGGCGCAGGTGCTGCTGGCCACCGGCTCGCGCCCGGTCTTCGTGCCGGTGCCGGGCGATGGCCCTTCGCAATGTGGCCCCTGGGACGCGGCCGTCGATCCGCCGCGGGCAGAGGGCCATGCCGTCGTGCTCGACCGTTTCGGCCGCCTTGCCGGGATGCTGACGGCCGAGCGTCTGGCCGCCGCGGGCTGGGGGCGCGTGAGCTATGTCACCTCGAGCCTGCACCCCGGCGAAGGCGAGGGGATCACAACCGCTTACGCGCTTCTGCGCAGCCTCGCCCGGGCCGGGATCGCGGTTACCGACCGGGCCGAGCCGGTGGCGCTCGAGCCGCGCCGGCTGATCCTGCGCGGCGTCTTCGACGAGCCGCGCGCGGCGATCGAGGCGGTGGACCTGATCGTGCATCTCGACCGCACCCTGTCCGAGACCTCGGCCGAGGCGGCGCTGACCGCCGCCGGCCTGCCGGTGACGCGGATCGGCGACGCGAAGCTGCCGCGCGGGGTGACGGAAGCCGTCGCCGATGCCGCGGCGACCGTCTGGGATCTGGCGGCGCCGGGCCGGGCCGCCGCAGAATAGGGACGCCGGGCAAGGCAGGCGCGGTCACGCCGCGCGCGGTGCCCCGCTGCCCGGCCGCTGCGGAGCGCTTCCCCAAGGACGCACGGTCCCGCGTCGTGTCGAAGATGCCGGGTCGAACGCGATCTCGCGCTTGGCGAGGCCGGTGCAGGTGCGACCGTCCGGGACATGGCGCCGGGCCGGGTCGCCGCGAAATAGGGACGCCGGGCCGGGCAGGCGCGGCCATGGCGCGCGCGGTGCCCCGCCGCACGGTCGCTGCGGGCCGGTCCCCCGGCGCGCACGGCCCCGTGTCGCGCTGAAGGTGCCGTGGCGAACGCGACGTCACGTTTGGCCCTGCCGCCCGGGCCGGTAAGCTTCCCGCGGAACGGGCGCCGGAGGAGGCCGCCCGCGGAGGATCCAGGTGAAGACCCGCATCGCGATGCTGGCCGAGACGGCGCTGCCGCGGCCCTACGACCGCTCCCGACCGCTGAAGATCGTCGAGGCCGAGCTTTCACCCCCCGGGCCGGGCGAACTGTCGGTGCGCATCGCCGCCGCGGGCCTGTGCCATTCCGACCTTTCGGTGATCGACGGCAACCGCCCGCGCGCGCTGCCGCTGGCGCTGGGCCACGAGGCCGCGGGCGTGGTCGAGGCCGTGGGCCCCCATGTCACCCGCTTCGCGCCGGGCGACCATGTCGTGCTGATCTTCGCGCCCTCCTGCGGCCATTGCCTGCCCTGCGCCGAGGGGCGTCCGGCGCTTTGCGAGCCGGCGGCGGTGGCGGCGGGGCAGGGCAGCCTGATCACCGGCACCCATCACATCAGCCACGAGGGGCACCGCGTCGACCACCACATCGGCGTTTCGGCCTTCTCGGACCGGGTGGTGGTGGCCGAGGGCTCCTGCGTGAAGATCGACCCCGCGATCCCGCTCGACCGCGCGGCGGTGCTGGGCTGCGCGGTGCTGACCGGCGTGGGGGCGGTGCTGAACACCGGCAACCTGCGCGCGGGCCAGAGCGTCGCGATCATCGGGCTTGGCGGCGTCGGGCTGGCGGCGCTGCTGGGCGCGGTCGCCGGCGGCGCGCGCCGGGTCATCGCCGTCGACCTCTCGCCCGAGAAGCGCGCTTTGGCGCTCGACCTCGGCGCGACCGAGGCCATCGATCCCACCGCCCCCGGCGCGGCCGAGGATCTGCGCCGCGCGACCGGCGGCGGCGTCGATCTGGCGGTCGAGCTTGCGGGCGCGGTGCCGGCGCTGACCTTCGCCTATGACATCACCCGCCGCGGCGGCACCACCGTCACCGCGGGCCTGCCGCATCCGCAGGCCGAGCTGAAGATCCCCGCCGTCTCGCTGACCGTGGGCGAGAAGGCGCTGAAGGGCTCGTACATGGGGTCCTGCGTGCCGATGCGCGACATCCCCCGCTTCGCCGAGATGATGATGCGCGGCCAGCTGCCGGTCGAAAAGCTGGTCACCCACCGCCTGACGCTCGACGAGATCAACGAGGGGTTCGAGCGTCTCGCCGCCGGTCAGGCCGTGCGCCAGCTGGTGATCTTCGACGCCTGAGGCACGGGGCTTTCCGGGCCCGGGTCTGCAGGCCGCCGGGCCTGTCCAGGGCGCGAAAACCCAAGGAACCTGCTTGCAGGCACGGGGTGATCGCACCCCGTGCCGATCCGACGGAATGTGCCGGCGACGGCGCAGGCGGATGGCGTGCGGTCTCGCGACAGGCGCGGTGCCATCGCGCTGCCCGGGGGGCGGCGCCCCAGCCGGGACTGCGCGACCAGGCAGCGGGGGACACTGCGAGCGGGACAACGCGCAGGGCCGATGCGCTCGAGGCCCGGCGGGGCCGGCCGCAGTCGCGATCCGGGTCGCCTGCGCGAAGCCCGCAGCTGCCGACCATCCCCGGCCATCCCGCGACCGTCCGGCCCGTCGCGCCGCAGGACAGGCGGAAGACGCGGCCCCGGGCGCTGTCGTCCGGCCTGCTGCCAGACAGCGCGTCGCACCGCGCGGCAGCAGAGGGCGACATGCAACACTGACGCTGACCGTGACCGGCGCGCCCTCCGCGGCCACGACCCGACCCGGTGTCATGCCCGGCGTCGCCGTTGGTCCGATCGGCGGCCGGTGCCCTTTCAGCGACGCAGCCGGATCACCTCGCGCGGTCCGGCGCCGCGCGGCGTCGGCCTGCGCCTGCCCGCAGCGGTAAGAGCCGGTCATCAAACTGTCGCCTGACCCACACCCCGCTGTCGTGAAACCTGCCTACCCGCGTCTCATCCGCAACCGGAGAGACCCGATGACCCTTCGCGCCATGGCCCTGTCGGCCACCGCCCTCGCCGCCGGCCTGTCGCTGGCCGGTCCCGCCTCGGCCAAGACCGAGATCCAGTTCTGGCACGCCTTCACCGGCCGCCTGGCCGAGCTGCTCGACGCCCAGGTCGCCGCCTTCAACGCGGGCTCGGCCGACTACACCGTCGTCGCCACCCCCAAGGGCAACTATTCCGAGGCGCTGAATGCCGGCATCGCCGCCTTCCGCGCCGGCGAACAGCCCGACATCCTGCAGGTCTTCGAGGTCGGCACCGCCACGATGATGGCCGCCAAGGGCGCGGTGAAGCCGGTCTACGAGGTGATGGAAGAGGCAGGCCTGCCGTTCGAGCCCGGCAACTACCTTTCGGCCGTCACCGGCTACTACTCGGACACCGAGGGCAACATGCTGTCGCTGCCCTACAACAGCTCGACCCCGGTGATGTATGTCAACCTCGACCTGCTGAAGAAGGCCGGGATCGAGCCGACCGTCGACCTCAGCACCTGGGACAAGGTCTCGACCGTGGTCGACCAGCTGAAGGCCGGCGGCGTCGACTGCGCCTTCACCACCTCGTGGCAGAGCTGGATCCAGCTCGAAAGCTTCTCGGCCTATCACAACGTGCCCTTCTCGACCGAAGAGAACGGCTTCGCGGGCCTGGGGACCGAGCTGACCTTCAACCAGCCGCTGCAGGTCAAGCACATCGAGATGCTGGGCCAGTGGGCGAAGGACGGCAAGTTCGTCTATGGCGGCCGCCGCTCGGAAGCCGGCGCCTCGTTCCGCTCGGGCCAGTGCGCGCTTTATACCGAAAGCTCGGCCGGCTACGCGGGCGTGAAGAAAGAGGCCCAGTTCGGCTTCGAGATCCGCCCGCTGCCCTATGACGCGACCGCCGAGGGCGCGCCCTACAACACCATCATCGGCGGTGCCTCGCTCTGGGTGATGCAGGGCAAGGACGCCGACCATTACAAGGGCGTCGGCCAGTTCCTGAACTTCCTCTCCTCGCCCGAGATCCAGGCGCAGTGGCACCAGGACACCGGCTACCTGCCGATCACCACCGCGGCCTACGAACTGTCGAAGGAACAGGGCTTCTACGACAGGAACCCCGGCACCGACGTGGCGATCAAGCAGATGACCGGCAAGGCGCCGACCCCGAACTCGAAGGGCGTGCGCCTGGGCAGCTTCGATCAGGTCCGCGCGGTGATCGACGAGGAATTGGAAGCCGTCTGGTCGGGCGACAAGACCGCGCAGGCCGCCCTCGACAGCGCCGTCGAGCGTGGCAACCAGCTGCTGCGCCGCTTCGAGCAGGCCAACCGCTGAGCCCCTGAGGCCACGACCGACGGGCCCCGCCGCAGCGGCGGGGCCCGATCCCATTCCGGAACAGGACGCACGGAACAGGACGCATGGAAAAACGGGTGATCTTCCGGGGCCGCTGGCTGCCCCTGGCGCTGCTCGCGCCGCAGATCGCGGTGACGGCGGTGTTCTTCTTCTGGCCGGCCGCGCAGGCGGTCTGGCAGTCGATGTTCGTCCCCGATCCCTTCGGGCTTTCCGCCCGCTTCGTGGGCTGGGGCAATTTCGAATATCTGCTCACCGACCGCTACTACCGCGCGGCGTTCCTGACGACCGCCGTCTTCTCGATCGCCGTCACCGCGCTGTCGATGGGGGCGGCGCTCTTCCTCGCGGTGCTGGCCGACCGGCTGCTGAAGGGCGCGGGCACCTACCGCTCGCTGCTGATCTGGCCCTATGCCGTCGCCCCGGCGATCGCCGGCGTGCTGTGGATGTTCATGTTCAACACCCGCGTCGGCGTCGTGTCCTGGTACCTCGGGCAGATCGGCATCCATTGGAACCACGTCCTTGACGGCGGGCAGGCGATGACGCTGGTCGTGCTCGCCTCGGCCTGGAGCCGGATCAGCTACAATTTCCTGTTCTTCCTCGCCGGCCTGCAATCGATCCCCGCCTCGGTGATCGAGGCGGCGGCGATCGACGGCGCGGGCTTCTGGACGCGGTTCCGCACCATCGTGCTGCCGCTGCTGTCGCCCGTCACCTTCTTCCTGATGGTCGTGAACCTGATCTACGCCTTCTTCGAAACCTTCGGCGTGATCCACACCATCACCGCCGGCGGGCCGCAGCAATCGACCACGATCCTCGTCTACAAGGTCTTCGCCGACGGCTTCGTGGGGCAGGACCTAGGCGCCTCGGCAGCACAATCGGTGATCCTGCTGGTGCTGGTAGGGCTGCTGACCGTGGTCCAGTTCCGTTTCATCGAACGCAAGGTGCATTATTGATGGCCGCTTCCGACACCTCGGGCATGGTCGAGGCGCACGGCGCCTCGCGCCTTGCCACCCATGCCCTGCTGATCGCCGGCGTCGCGGTGATCTGCTTCCCGATCTGGCTGGCCTTCGTCGCCTCGACCGTGACGCAGGCCGAGATCGCCCGTGCGCCGATGCCGCTGCTGCCCGGGCCCCACCTGATCGAGAACTACACCCGCGCCCTGACCCGCGGCACGAATGCGCCGGTCGCGATGATGCTGCTGAACTCGGCGGTGATGGCGCTGGGTATCGCACTGGGCAAGATCGCGATCTCTCTGACCTCGGCCTTCGCCATCGTCTACTTCCGCTTCCCCGGGCGGCAGCTGTTCTTCTGGGCGATCTTCCTCACGCTGATGCTGCCGGTCGAGGTGCGGATCCTGCCCACCTTCGAGGTCGTGGCCTCGCTGGGCCTTCTGAACAGCTACACCGGCCTGATCCTGCCGCTGCTGGCCTCGGCCACCGCGACCTTCCTGTTCCGGCAGTTCTTCCTGACCGTCCCGGACGAGCTGGCAGAGGCCGCGCGGGTCGACGGGGCGGGGCCGCTGCGCTTCTTCCGGGACATCCTGCTGCCGATGAGCCGCACCAACATCGCCGCGCTCTTCGTCATCCTCTTCATCTACGGCTGGAACCAGTATCTCTGGCCGCTGCTGATCACCACCGATCCGCGGATGAACACCGTGGTGATGGGCATCAAGCAGATGTTCCCCTCGGGCGACGACCTCGCCGACTGGCCGGTGATCATGGCCACGGCGATCCTTGCCATGCTGCCGCCCGTCGCGGTGGTGATCGGAATGCAGAGGCTGTTCATCCGCGGCCTCGTCGACAGCGAGAAATAACCAATGGCCACCATCTCCCTCGCAGACGTGAAGAAAAGCTTCGGGCCGACCGAGGTGATCCACGGCGTCTCGCTCGACATCGCGGAAGGCGAGTTCATCGTGATCGTCGGCCCCTCGGGCTGCGGCAAGTCCACGCTCTTGCGCATGGTCGCGGGGCTGGAAACCGTGACCTCGGGCGAGATCGCGATCGGCGGCAGACGGGTGAACGATCTGGAACCGATGGCGCGCGACATCGCCATGGTCTTCCAGAACTACGCGCTCTACCCGCACATGACCGTGCGCGAGAACATGGCCTATGGCCTGAAGATCGCGAAACTGCCGAAGGCAGAGATCGAGGCGCGGGTCGCGCAGGCGGCGAAGCTTCTGCAGATCGGCCCCTATCTCGACCGCAAGCCCAGGGCGCTGTCCGGCGGGCAGCGGCAGCGGGTGGCGATGGGGCGCGCGATCGTGCGCAAGCCCGCGGCCTTCCTGTTCGACGAGCCGCTGTCGAACCTCGACGCCAAGCTGCGCGTACAGATGCGGCTGGAAATCAAGACCTTGCAGCGCGACCTTGGCGTGACCTCGCTCTATGTCACCCATGATCAGGTCGAGGCGATGACGCTGGCCGACCGGGTGATCGTGATGAACGGCGGCCGGGCCGAGCAGATCGGCACCCCGCTCGAGATCTACGAGCGTCCGGCGACCCGCTTCGTGGGCGAATTCATCGGCGCGCCGCCGATGAATTTCCTGCCGGTCGCTTCGGTGCGCGACCCCGGCACGCTGCCCGCCGGCACCGCCGAGGTCGGCATCCGCCCTGAGGCGATGGCCCTTGCGGCCCCCGGCGGGGCGCAGGTGACAGGCACCGTGCGCTTCACCGAGGCGCTGGGCGCCGAGACGCTGGTGCATCTCGCGCTGCCCTGCGGCACGCCCCTTACATGGCGCCGTCCGGGCATGCCGGAGGCCAGTCTCGCGCCCGGCTCCGAGCTGGGGCTTTCGGTGAAACCGGGGGCATTGGCGGGCTACACCGCAGAGGGGCAAAGGATCGCCTGAACGCGGCGTTTCCGCGCAGCAAACACTTGCCAGAAAGGGGTTCGCGGGTCATATCTAGGGCCGCTACGTGCCTGTCGATCCTGTTTCCACTGGCTTCGAACACGTCGTGCCGGGCCGTCGCAATCCTGCGGGCGGCGAAACAGAGGAGAGAGACGCATGGCCAGCGGCAGCGTCAAATGGTTCAACGCAACCAAGGGCTACGGCTTCATCGCCCCCGATGGCGGCGCTAAGGACGTGTTCGTGCACATCACCGCGCTGCAGCGCGCGGGCCTGACCGAGCTGAAGGACGGCCAGAAGGTCACCTTCGACATCCAGCCGGGCCGTGACGGTCGCGAATCCGCGATCAACCTCGCGCTCGCCTGAGCGATATTCCGGGGAAGGCGCCCCTCGCGCAGGGGCGCCTTTTCCTTTTCCCGTCCTCCCCGGGATCCAGACCCCGGATCCGACGTTCTGCCCTCGTGCGTCCCGCCATCGCGCCGGATGCTGCCGTGCACCTCTCCCCGGATCCCCGATGACCGACAGCTCCACCTTTTCCGACACCCGGCAGGGCTTCGCTGCCGCGCTGACCGACACCATCGGCCGCATCGACGGCGACAAGATCACCCTGCGCCGGCTGATGGACCTGATCGGCGAGCAGGGGCTTCTGATGATCTCGGGGCTGGCCTCGCTGCCCTTCCTGCTGCCGGTGTCGATCCCCGGCGTCTCGACCGTGTTCGGGCTGGCGATCGTGCTGATCGCGGTGGCGATCACGCTGAACCGCATGCCCTGGCTGCCGCGCCGCGTGCTGGACCGCGAGCTTCCGGCCGAGAAGCTGCGTGCGGCGCTGGAACGCGGGGCGGGCATCGTAGTCCGGATCGAACGCTTCGTCAGGCCGCGGCTGACAGGCCTGACGACGCCCGGCGCGGTGGCGCGGTTCAACGGGCTGATGCTGATCCTGGCAGGGGTGCTGCTGATGGCGCCCTTCGGCTTCGTGCCCTTCTCGAACACGCTGCCCGGGATCGCGGTGCTGCTGCTGTCGCTGGGCATGATGCAGCGCGACGGCGCGATGGTGATCGCCGGCTACGCGTTCAACGTGATCACGATGGTCTACTTCGGCGTGCTGATCTGGCTGGCCTGGAAGGCCGGGACCGGCGTCACCCAATATCTTGGCGGCTGACAGGGCCTTGGGGGGGGCGCCTCACGCTTTGCGTGAAGGTCGCCCCGCAAGCGCCTGATCTCAGGTGCGGACGCCGGCGAATTGCGCGGCCCATTCCTCGCGGCTCTCGTCCGCGATCTTGCCGAACAGAACCTCCGGCGTCTCGAAGGCGTGACCGACCGGCAGCACCGACAGCGCGGCGGACACGTCGGTCGGCCAGCTGCGGTCCTCGGTCTTCATCGCGGCCAGCATGGTGGCGGCGGCGTCGGGGATGAAGGGCTCGGACAGCACCGCGTAGAGCCGCACGAGGTTCAGCGACAGCCGCACCATCGCCGCCGCGCGCTCGGGCTCGGTCTTGATCACCGTCCAGGGGGCGGCGGACTGCAAGTACTCGTTGCCGGCCACCCAGATCGCGCGCAGTTCGGAGGCCGCCTTGCGGACCTCCATCGCCTCCATGAAGCCCTCGTAGGCGCGGATGCGGGTTTCCAGCTCGGCCACCAGCTGCGCCTCGCGCTCGCCGAATTCACCACCCTCGGGCAGGGCCTCGCCGAACTTGGACCGGCAGAACTTGGTGATCCGGCTGACGAAGTTGCCCAGCACGTCCGCCAGGTCCTTGTTGACCGAGGCCTGGAAGTTCTCCCAGGTGAATTCGCTGTCCGAGCTTTCGGGGGCGTGCGACAGCAGCCACCAGCGCCAGTAGTCGGCCGGCAGGATCGACAGCGCCTGATCCATGAACACGCCGCGGCCTTGGCTGGTCGAGAACTGGCCGCCGTCATAGTTCAGGTAGTTGAACGACTTGATGTAGTCGACCAGCTTCCACGGCTCGCGCGAGCCCATGATCGTCGCCGGGAACGACAGCGTGTGGAAGGGCACGTTGTCCTTGCCCATGAACTGCAGGTAGCGCACGTCCTCGGCGCCCTTGTCGGTGCGCCACCAGCGCTCCCAAGCCTCGTCGCCCAGACCCTGCTTGGCGGCCCATTCCGCGGTCGCGGCGATGTATTCGATCGGGGCGTCGAACCAGACGTAGAAGACCTTGCCCTCCATCCCCGGCCAGTCCTGATCGCCCTTCTTGACCGGGATGCCCCAGTTCAGGTCGCGGGTGATGCCGCGGTCCTGCAGGCCGTCGCCGTCATGCAGCCACTTCTTGGCGATCGAGGTGGTCAGGATCGGCCAGTCCTTCTGTCCGTCGATCCAGCCGTCGATGTCGCCTTTCAGGGCTTTCTGCTTCAGGTACAGGTGCTTGGTCTCGCGCACCTCGAGCTCGGTCGAGCCCGAGATGGCGGAGCGCGGATTGATCAGGTCGGTCGGGTCGAGTTGCTTGGTGCAGTTCTCGCACTGGTCGCCGCGCGCGCGGTCGTAGCCGCAGTTCGGGCAGGTGCCCTCGATGTAGCGGTCGGGCAGGAAGCGGCCGTCGGCGATCGAATAGACCTGCTTTTCCGACACTTCCTCGATGAAGCCGTTCTCGGCCAGCTTGCCCGCGAAATGCTGGGTCAGCCGGTGGTTCTGCGCGCTCGACGAGCGGCCGTAATGATCGAAGCTCAGCCGGAAGCCGCGGGCCAGTTCCGCCTGCACGTCATGCATCCGCGCGCAGTAGTCGGCCACGGCCTCGCCGGTCTTGGCGGCGGCGAGTTCCGCCGGGGTGCCGTGTTCGTCGGTGGCGCAGATGAACATCACCTCGTGGCCGCGGGCACGCATGTAGCGGGCGGTCAGGTCGGCGGGCAGCTGGCTGCCCACGAGATTGCCCAGGTGCTTGATGCCGTTGATGTAGGGCAGGGCCGAGGTGATGAGGATCCGTGCCATGAAGATGCCTTGCGCGTTGGTGTCGCGCTTCCTTTAGCCCAGCCCGGGGCCGGAGGCCAGCAGCGGTGAAGGCGCCACGCGCGGGCGCGGCGCCTTCCGGGGCGTCAGCCCTTGCGGCGCAGGCGCTTCACGCCGGCAAGACCGCCGACACCGGCCAGCAGCAGCACGCCCGCGGCCGGCAGCGGCACCGGGGCCGGGCCCGGGTCGGTGCCGCCGTCGGTGGCGACGGTCGCGTCGAAGACGTAGTTCGCGAAGACGTTCTTCGCGCCGTCGCCATAGTCGAAGCCGATGGTGAAGTCGGCGTCCGTGACGAAGCCGTCAAGGAACATCGTGCCGGTCGCGCGGCTGCCCGAGGTCTTGATGTCCCAGTCGCTGTAGGTCTTCGCGCCCGATCCGTCGTCGAAGCTGAGGGTGACCAGCGGCAGGTCGTTGCCGCCGCTGAGCCCGTTCAGCGTGAACGAGAAGCCCTGGATGTCCCAGCTGGTGCCGTTCGAGGTCCAGGTGGTCGAGTAGCTGCTGTTCGGGGTCAGCAGGGCGCCGTCATAGTTCGCCTCGTCCACCGCGAGGGTTGCGGCGCCGGCGGCGGAGGAGAGGGCGACCGCCGAGACGGCGGCGAGGGCAAGAGTTTTCACGTCCTGTTCCTTTCAGGTGAGGGAGTGTCGTCCACGGGCGCCCTCCGCGGCACAGCTGAACAGGTCACTGGTCTCGGCACGGCAGGCGGCACCCGCAGCCCCCCTTGTAGGGGCCGGGCGCGCGGGGGAAATGACCCGGGGCAGCGACCGTGGCGGCATCGGTGGCGCTCCACCGATGCCGCGGGGGCAAACAGGCGATGCTGCGCCGACCGGGCCGGCGGGGCCCGCCCTGCGCGGAACGTGAGTTGATGTGTGCGGGGGGCGGGCTAGACGCGGGTCAGCGGTTGCGCCCGAGCAGCCGGCCGATGACGAACGAGGTGCGCGGCACCCAAGCATAGGCGGTGCGGGCGCCGGGCTCGGGCGCCGGCCGGGCGCGCATCCGGGCAAGGCCGAAGACGATGGTGGCGACATGCACCAGCGCGATGGCCCCGAACATCGACGAGGGGCCCAGCAGCCCGATCAGCCACGAGGCGCCCAGCGGCGAGGCGATGGCGCCGACCGCGTAGAGGAACATCAGCGCCGCCGACAGCTCGACCCGCTCGTGCGTTTCGGCGAAGTCGTTGGCATGGGCCGAGGCCACGGAATAGAGGGTGAGGGTGGTGAAGCCGAAGGCGGCGGCGGCGACGAAGATCGGCAGGCCGCCCAGCTGCGCGGCGCCCACCACCATCGCCGAGGTGACGAGCGTCCCGGCCGAGAGCCCGATCAGCACCAGCCGGCGGTCGTAGCGGTCGGCCAGCCAGCCCACCGGCATCTGCGCGACCCAGCCGCCAGCGACATAGGCGGCAAGGAACACCCCGATCTGGTCGAGCCTGAGGCCCACCGCCGCGCCATAGACCGGGCCCACGAAGCGGAAGGCCGCGCCGGTCACGCCCGAGACCACGACCATCACCGCGCCCAGGGGCGACATCCGCCAGGCCAGCATCGGGCGCAGCCGCGGCGCCTTCGGCGTGGCCGGCTGCTTGGCCGAGGTCAGCGTCAGCGGCAGAAGCGCCGCACAGGCCAGGATCGCGAGCAGGTTGTAGGACGCGTAGGACGAGGGCTCGAGCACGCCGATCATCAGCTGCGCGGCCAGCGAGGCGCCGACATCGACGATGCGGTAGGTGGCCATGGCGCGGCCGCGGGTCTCGTTGGTGACCGAGGCCTGCAGCCAGGCCTCGATGATCGTGTAGCAGCCGGCGACGGCCAGGCCGGTCAGGGTGCGCATCAGCGCCCAGGCGATGGGATCGACCAGCATCATGTGGGCGGCGATGCCGATGGTGCCGGTGGCGGTGAAGGCGGCGAAGGCGCGGGAATGGCCGACCGAGCCCATCAGCCGCGGCGCCCACCAGCAGCCGACGAAGAAGCCCAGGAAATGCGCCGAGCCGAGCAGGCCGACCTGCGCCGTGGTGAAGCCGAGCGCGAGGCCCGAGACCGCGTCGAGGGGGGCGACGCCGCCGGCCCCCAGCTGGGTGAGCAGGACCGACAGGAAGAGGGCGGCGAAAGAGATCAGCAGGCGCATGGCCCGGGCACCCTAGCCGATTCCCCGGCGATGTCCCGGCCGATTGCGGCGCGGCCCGGCACTTTCCCGCCGCCTGCCGTGGCGGAACGCAAGGTCCGGCCGCCGGGGCGGTCCGGCGCAGCGCGGGTCATCGCGCTGGCTGTCGGCGGGCGCGGGGCCGGGCGCGGGCTTCGTGGCTCGGGGTTTGAGCGGTCAGTGACGGCTGAGGTCCGGCTCGGCCGCGGCGCGGCGCGCGAGATAGGCCACGAAGGCGCGCACCCGCGCCGCGATCAGCCGGTTGTCGGGATAGACCGCGTGCAGCGGCACGACGCCCGCGCTCCAGTCGGGCAGCACCTCGACCAGCCGGCCGGCGCGGATCTCGTCGCCGACGACGAAGGCGGGCAGCTGGGCGATGCCGCCGCCCATCAGCGCCGCCCGCATCAGCCCGGTGCCATCGCCCAGCGCGAGCCGCGGCGTGACCGGCACCTCGACCGTCTCGGTGCCGCGGGTCATCGTCCAGATCCGGCCGCGGCGCAGGGGGGCGAAATGCAGCAGGTCGTGGCCTGCAAGGTCCATCGGCAGCGCGGGCACGCCCGCGCGAGCAAGATAGCCGGGTGCTGCGCAGGTGTAGAAGCGCGAGCGTCCGATCTCGCGGGTGATCAGGTCCGGCGCGACCTCGATCAACCCGCGCACCGCAAGGTCATAGCCGCCCTCGATCAGCCGCCGCGCCTCGGTCGAGACGTCGATTTCCAGCTGCACGCCGGGGTTGGCGGCCAGGAATTCCGTCGCCCAGGGCACGAGGAAGCGATGCGCGAAATCGGGGGGCGCGGTCAGCCGCAGCCGGCCCTCGGGCGCGGCATGCTGGGCGCGCGCGGCGCGTTCGGCGGTGGCGACGCGGGTTTCGATGTCCGAAAGCTCCGACCTGTAGGCCTCGCCCGCCGGGGTCAGCCGCACGAGGCGGGTCGAGCGGTGGAACAGCCTCAGGCCCAGGCGCCGTTCCAGATCGGCCACCTGCGCGCTGACCGTGGCGCGCGACAGGCCCAGGTCCTCGGCCGCGGCGGTGAAGCTTTCCAGCCGCGCCACGGCCAGGAAGGCGGCGATGCCATGCAGGGGATCGACGGTCTTCATTAGCCAGCTCATCAAGACAGTGATGCCGGGTCGCCCCGCTTTATCGGCAAGCTGCGCAGATTTATACAACCCGCACTTGAGCACGATAATATTGATGGAGCTACAGATGAAGTCTTTTGAACAGGCCGTATTTTCCGTGGCCGGCGCCGGGGCGATGGCCTACGGCTTCGGGCCGCACAGGATCCGCATTTCCGCGGAAGACACCGGGGGGCGCCTTGGCGTCTTCGAGGCCGAGGTGCCCCCCGGTGCCGGGCCGCCCGACCATGTCCACGACCGCGAGGACGAGTTCTTCCGCGTGCTCTCGGGCCGCTTCGCCTTCTGGTGCAACGGCGCCCGCGTCGATCTGGAGGCGGGCGGGCTGATCGTGGTGCCGCGCGGGGCCGTCCACCGGTTCCAGAACGTGGGCGACACGCCGGGCGAGATCATGACCCTGGTCACCCCCGGCGGGTTCGAGGGCTTCTTCGGCGCGATCGAGGCCGAAGAGCCGCAGGGCCCCTTCGAGATCGACGCGCTGGCCGCCCGGTTCCACCTGCGCTTCGTCCCGGCGCTGTCGGCCGCCCTGCAGCCGCCGGAGGCGGTCGGGGCCTGAACAGGGGCGTGAACCGGGGTCTGTTCGGGGTCTTTTCAGGGGCCCCGACCGGGTGACGCAGGGTTGAGCGGGTCCGGGCGGCCCTTGGCGCGCGGGGGGCTTGAGCCCGCCGCGCGCTTGGCTATCGTGCCCGCCGCCGGCCTCTCCCGGCCAGCGGTCTTGGAACGACAGGAAGGCTCTCCCCATGAAGCGCGTGAAGCTCGGACCCGACGGGCCGATGGTCTCGGCCATCTGCCTTGGCACCATGACCTGGGGCACCCAGAACACCGAAGCCGAAGGTCACGAACAGATGTCCCACGCGCTCGACCGCGGGGTCGACTTCTGGGACACGGCCGAGATGTATCCGACGAACCCGGTGTCCGAAGAGACGATCGGCGGCACGGAAGAGATCATCGGCACTTGGTTCGCGAAGACCGGGCGGCGCGACGAGGTGGTGCTGGCCACCAAGATCGGCGGCAAGGGCGGCAAGGCGCGGGGCGGCGAGCCGATCACCCCGGTGTCGATCCGCAAGGCGCTCGACGCCTCGCTGAAGCGGCTGAAGACCGACCGCGTCGATCTCTACCAGTTCCACTGGCCGAACCGCGGCAGCTACCACTTCCGCCAGATGTGGAGCTTCGACGCCAGCAAGCAGGACCGCGCGGCGACGCTGGCCAACATGGAAGACTGCCTTGGCGCTCTGGCCGACCTGAAGGCCGAGGGCAAGGTGCTGAACTGGGGCACCTCGAACGAGAGCGCCTGGGGCATGTCGGAATGGTTGCGGCTGGGCGGCGAAAGCTATGGCCCGAAGCCGATCGCGGTGCAGAACGAATATTCGCTGATGTGCCGCTACTACGACACCGACCTGGCCGAGCTGGGGGTGAACGAGAAGATCACGCTGCTGGCCTATTCGCCGCTGGCGACGGGGCTGCTGACCGGCAAATACCGGGGCGACGCGACGCCCGCGGGCTCGCGCCGGTCGCGCACCCCGGATCTGGGCGGGCGCATCGGCCCGCGCGCCTTCGCGGCGGCGGATGCCTATGTCGATCTTGCGCGGGTCAACGGGCTCGACCCCGCGCAGATGGCCATCGCCTGGACGCTGTCGCGGCCGTTCCCGATCGTGCCGATCATCGGCGCGACCAGCATGGAGCAGCTCGACTGCGTGCTGGGCGCCGCGGATCTGGTGCTGGCGCCGGAACTTCTGACCGCCATCGACCGTATCCACCGCAGCCATCCGCTGCCATTCTGAGCCCATGACCCGCCGCCTGCCGACCCGGATCCCGACCTGCCTGCTGGCCGCCGTCCTTGCGACGGGGCTGGCGGGTTGCCAGCTGGCCGGGCTCGGACCGGGCGCGGGGCAGGGCACAGGTCGGGGGGCGGCCCCGCCTGCCGATCCGGCGGCGGCGACCGCGCCGGTCAGCGGCGGTGCGGGTGCGGAGAGCATCGAAACCTCGGCCCTGCCGCCGGCCGCGGCCGCCGCAGCCCCGGCCGCCGGATCGGCCACTGGCACCGCTGCGGTTCCGGCGTCGCCTGCCTCGGCCCCCGCCTCCGCGCCTGCAGGGACCGCCGCCGAGGCTGCGTCGAAAGCGGCCGCCGAGGCCGCGCCCGAAACGCCGCCGGCCCCCGCCTATCCGGCCGCGATGGCCGGGGCGGCCGCGGCCTGCCTAAAGCAGGGGGGCCGCTTCGCCCCGCGCCAGCCCGGCGCGCATTCCTGGACCTGCTTCAGGGTGCCGCGCGACGCGGGGCGCAGCTGCAGCAAGGCCTCCGACTGTTCCTCGGCCTGTCTGGCCGCCAACCGCACCTGCGCCCCGGTCCAGCCGCTGTTCGGCTGCCACCCGATCCTGACCGAGCGCGGCGCAGAGGTAACCCAATGCATCGACTGACCCTTGCCGCGGCCCTGCTGACCGGGCTGGCCGCCTGCGCGCCGAAGCCGCCGCCGGTGCCGCCGGTGGTGCGCGACACCCGCGCCTTCATCGCCTCGCAGGCGCTGTTCGACCCGGCCCGCTTCGCGGGCGACTGGTACGTGGTGGCCGACGTTCCGCCGCCCGGCCGGGCGCGCTGCGCCATCACCCGCGAGCATTGGCAGGGTGGCCCCGGCGGCTTCGCGGTCAGCGGCGTCGCCTGCGGCCCGCGCGGCCCGGCGAAGCTGGCCGGCGTCGCCCATGTCACCGGCCCGGGGCGGATCACGCCGGGCGGCGAGGGACGCCCCGACTGGGGGACCGAGCCGATCTGGGTGCTGTGGATGGATGCCGATGCGCGGGTCGCGGCGCTGGGCACGCCCTCGGGGCGGTTCGGGGCGATCGTCTCGCGCCAGCCGACCGCGCGGGGCGATCTCGTCGCCGCCGCGCGCGAGGCGATGGCCTTCAACGGCTATCCGCTGGCGGCGCTGCGTCCGCGCTGACTCCGCCAAGCGGGAGGCAGACTGGACGCGAAATTGCCGATTTCGCGGGCAGTTGCGCGGAAACGACGCAACTCTGTCGCCGTCGGGATTGAAAAACCGGCGATTTCCCCGCATCCCCGAACCGGGGACTTGAGAGGGGATTGCCGTGCCGAAGGACGCGGGGACGAGGGCTGCCGAGCGGTACCTTGAGGACGAAGCGCTGCGTGGCGCCGAGGGCATGGCGATGCGCCACGCCGCCGAGGTCGTGGCACATCGACACGATGCCGGAACCGAATGGCCGACGCTGGGGCTGCTGGCCGCCTGCTATCTGGCCTGGGGAATGGGCACGACCTGGGCCTGGGCGGGGTTCGCGCCGCTGGGCGTCGTGCTGACGGTGCTGGCGATCGTGCTGCATTCGTCGCTGCAGCACGAGGTGCTGCACGGCCATCCGTTCCGCGCCCCGCGCGCGAACGAGGCGCTGGTCTTCGCGGGGCTGGGCCTCGTCTATCCCTACCGGCGCTTCAAGGACACGCATCTGGCGCATCACTTCGACGAGAACCTGACCGACCCCTATGACGACCCCGAGGCGAACTACCTCGATCCTGCCGTCTGGCAGCGGCTGCCGCGCTGGGGGCAGCGGCTGCTGCGGGTGAACAATACGCTGGCGGGGCGGATGCTGCTGGGGCCGGCGATCGGGGCGGTGGTGTTCTGCGGGGCGGATGTCCGCGCGATCCGGGCCGGCGACCGGCGGATCCGGCGCGACTGGCTGCTGCATCTGGCGGGGTTGGTGCCGGTGGTGCTGTGGTTGCTGGCGGTGGCCGAGATGCCGCTCTGGGCCTACGTCCTGTCGGCCTATGGCGCGATGTCGGTGCTGAAGATCCGCACCTTCCTGGAACATCGCGCGCATGAGCGCGCCCGCGGCCGCTCGGTCATCGTCGAGGACCGGGGACTGCTGGCCTTCCTGTTCCTGAACAACAACCTGCATTCGGTGCACCACACCCATCCGCAGGTGGCCTGGTACCGGCTGCCCGCGCTCTATGCCGCGCGGCGCGAGCTGTTCCTGGCGAAGAACGACCACTATCGCTACGGCTCCTATGCCGAGGTGTTCCGGGCGCATTTCTGGCGCGCCAAGGACCCGGTGCCGCATCCCCTGCGCAAGGCGCTGCCGCCGCCGGGGCCGTGACCCCCGCATCGCGCCCGCCACAGTCGCGAATTTGTTGAGGATGCAGCTTTTCGCGGGCTGAACGGCATGCCATGGATCGCCCATCATGCCGATCTGGATCCCCATCACCCTCGTCGCCGCCGCCGTGCAGACCCTGCGCTTCATGCTGCAGAAGGGGCTGAAGGGCGCGGGCCTCTCGACCGGGGGCGCCACCTTCAGCCGCTTCCTGTTCGGGGCGCCGCTCGCCATTGCCACGACCCTTGCGACGCTGGCGATCACCGGCGCCGGGGTGCCGCTGCCGGGGCCGCGGTTCTGGGCCTTCGCGGTGGCCGGCGGCGCGGCGCAGGTCTGCGCCACCTACATGACCGTCGCGCTGTTCTCCTTGCGCAATTTCGCCGTCGGCATCGCCTTCACCAAGACCGAGACGGTGCAGGTCGCGCTGTTCTCGGCCGTGCTGCTGGGCGAGAGCGTCTCGGCCGCCGGGGCTGCCGCGATCGCGGTGGGGCTTGCGGGGGTGCTGATGCTGTCGAAGGCGCCGAAGGACGGGCTTTCGGGCGGGCTCTGGTCGCGGGCGACGGCCTATGGCGTTCTGGCGGGCGGGCTCTTCGGCCTGTCGGCCATCGGCTATCGCGGCGCCTCGCTGCAGCTGGAGCCTGCGCCCTATTTCCTGCGTGCGGTCACGACGCTGGCCTGCGTGACGACGGTGCAGAGCCTTGGCATGGCCGCCTGGCTGCGCTGGCGGGAGCGGGGCGAGCTGACGCGGGTGGTGCGCGCCTGGCGCAAGACGATCTGGGTGGGCGTCACCGGGATGCTGGGCTCGCTGGGCTGGTTCACCGCCTTCGCCCTGCAGAACGCGGCCTATGTCCGCACGCTGGGGCAGGTCGAGATCGTGTTCACGCTGATCGTCTCTGCCACGGTGTTCCGCGAGCGGCTGTCGCGGCGCGAATATGGCGGGATCGCGCTGGTCGTGGCCTCGGTCCTGATGCTGGTGGTGCTTCTGGGCTGAGGCCGCGGGCGTCAGCCGATCCGCGAGAAGCGGCTGACCGGGCCGGAATTGTCGAAGAACGGCACCGCGATCGGCCGGGTCAGGCCGCGCGCCGCCATCGACGAAACCTCTGCCAGCACCACCTCGGTGATGAACGGCAGGTCGAGCGCGCGCGCCTCGGCCAGCGGCACCCAGTGCAGATGCGCCAGCTCGTCCGTCGCGCGCGAGAAGTCGTCGGGGTCGTCGGCCAGCGCCGCCGCGTCGATCAGCAGGAAGCGCGCGTCGAAGCGGCGCGGCCGGCCGGGCGGCGTGATCGCGCGGAACACGAAGCCGAGCGGCGCCGCGTCGGGCATCAGCCCGGTCGCGGCGAAGTCGACCCAGTCGGCGGGCGGGTCGCGCCAGTCGCCGGGCTGGCCAAGGCGCAGCCCGGTCTCTTCGAACAGCTCGCGGATCGCGGTGGCGGCCAGCGCCCGCGCGCGCTCGCCGAGCCGCGCGGCACAGACCGCGTCAAGCTCGCGCGCCAGCGGCACCGCACCATCGCCCGGGTCGAGCGCGCCGCCGGGAAAGACGTATTTCGACGGCATGAACGCAGCCCCGGCGCCGCGCTGGCCCATCAGCACCGCGGGGCCCGCGCCGGTCTGGCGCAGGACGATGACGGTGGCGGCGTCGCGGATCGGAAGCTCGGCGGGGGCCTTGGCGGGCTCTGTCATTGGCTGTGATCCGGGTCGTCTTGCGAGGGATGGCCGAAGCCGTGCATGCGCTTGGCCCATTGCAGCGCGACAAGGCCGCCCTTCAGCCGCGGCAGCAGCCACAGCGACAGCGCGACCGTGCCAACCGCAAGGCCCGAGGCCATCACCAGCGGTTCGGGCCGGAAGGCGGTGTAGACCCCCAGCAGCACCGGCGCGAGGATATGGCCCACGATCAGGATCGTCAGATAGGCCGGGCCGTCGTCGGCGCGGTGGTGATGCAGGTCCAGCCCGCAGACCGGGCACGCGTCGCGCACCTTGAGATATCCCGAGAACATCGGGCCCGAGCCGCAGCGCGGGCAGCGGCGGCGCCAGCCGCGGCGCAGGGCCGGGCCCAGCGGGCGTTCGGCCGCGGCCCCGTCGCGCGGGGGCGGGGCGGCCGCCGTGCGGCGGAGGCCGACGGGGTCTGGGGTGCAGTCGGTCATCTTCTCTCCCTCGCCTCCGGGCTGCACTGGCGGGCCCGGCCGCGTCTCCGCCCCGACTATGCGGCGGGCCGGTCCCGAGGGGAAGGGGGCGGGCCCGCGACGGAATGTCCGCGACCCGCCGTAACAGGAGGGACTGGCGGATGACGGGCCCGACCCGCGCCGCCGGTGAGAGGAGCAACCCAAGGAGAGACCCATGACGGGCAGGAAACTTTCGAGCCGGGCACGGATTCTGGGCGGGGCGCTGGTCGTCGCGCTGGGCGCGGGCGCGCTTGCGGTTCCGGCGCTGGCCGACCGCGGGCCGGGAAGCGCGGCTCTGGGCGAGGCCGGTCCGGGCTGGCGGCAGCAGGCCGGCGGTCACGGTGGTGATCATGGTGGCGGTCATGACGGCCGGCGCGGCGGCATGATGGCGATGCTGCCCGATTTCGCCGAGCTCGATGCCGACGGTGACGGCTCGGTCACCCCCGAGGAACTGGCGGCCTGGCGGCAGGACCGGATCGCGGTCGACAGCGACGGCGACGGCCGGATCAGCGCCGACGAGCTGGTCGCGCACGATATGGAGCAGGCCGAGGCGCGGATCCGCGCCCGGGTCGCGCGGCAGATGGCGGCGCAGGATGTCGACGGCGACGGCTTCCTCGATGTCGACGAGCTTCTGGCGCGGCCGATGCCGATGATGGACCGGATGTTCGACCGGATCGACGGCGACGACGACGGCGCGCTGAGCGCCGAGGAGTTCCAGTCGGCGCGCGACCGGATGGCCGAGATGCGCGAGGGCCGGCGCGGCCGCGGTCAGGACGGCTGGCATCACGGCATGGGACATGGTGCGGGATGGGGCGGTATGCCGATGCAGCGGATGATGCCGCCGCCGGCCGGGGCCCCGGCGCCGGGCGACGCGCCCGCCGCAGCCCCCTCGGATGCGCCCGAGGCTGCCCCTGTGCCCGCCCCCGTGCCCGCCCCCGGGAGCAACTGAGCCCTGACGCCCCGGCCCGCCGTTGCAGGCGGGCCGGAACCGCACTAGGGCTGAGGAGATGGGAATGCCGCTCGATCTGGTTGCCGAAGCCTCGGACGAGGACCTGCTTGCCCGCTACGCCGAGGGAGACCCGGCCGCGGCGCGGGCCCTGACGCTGCGCTTCGCGCCGCTGGCGCTGCGCGTGGCGCAGGCCCGGCTGAAGGACATGGCCGAGGCCGAGGATGTCGCGCAGGAGGCCATGCTGCGTCTCTGGCGGATCGCGCCCGAGTGGCGGGCGGGCGAGGCCAAGGTCTCGACCTGGCTCTACCGGGTGACGGCCAATCTCGCGACCGACCGGCTGCGGCGGCGCGGACGCTCGGTCGCGCTCGACGAGGTGGCCGAGCCCGAGGACGACCGCCCGGGCGCCGAGGCGGGGATGATGTCGACGGCCCGGCAGCAGGCGCTGACCGGCGCGCTCGACACTCTGCCGGAGCGGCAGCGGCAGGCGGTGATGCTGCGGCATATCGAGGGGCTCTCGAACCCCGAGATCGCCGAGGTGATGGACATAGGGGTCGAGGCGGTCGAAAGTCTGACCGCACGGGCCAAGAGGGCGCTCGCGGGGCTGTTGATGCCGCGGCGCGCAGAGCTGGGGTTTGGCGATGACTGAGCACAGGGACGCAGACGGCCGCGAAACCGTGGGCCGTGACGCCATGGAGCGCGACGGGGCCGGGGTCCCGGTGGCGGCGCGCGATCTCGAGATGGTCGAGACGCTGCTGGGCGACTGGGCGGCGGCGCGGCGGGTCGAGCCGGGGACCGACTTCCTGTCGCGGGTGCTGGGCGAGGCGCTGGACGAGCAGCTGTCGCTGCGCGCCGCGGCGGCCAGTTCCACGGTGGCGACGCAGGCGGGCGGGCTTCGCGGATTTCTGGCGCGGCTGCGCGACGGCTGGCAGGTGGCGGGCGGGCTCGCCACCGCCGGGCTCGCCGGGCTCTGGATCGGCTTCGCTGCACCGGGGCTCGCCTCCGGGCTGACCTCGGGTCTCGCGGCGGGTCTTGGCGGCGACGAAAGCGCCGACGAGACGCTGACGCTGATCCCCTCCTACGAGGTCGCGGCCAGCTTCCTCGACCAGATCGAAGGACTTCCCGGCCAATGAAGACCCCCTCTGCCGTCGCCCCGCGCTGGCTGAAGCCTGCCTTCTTCGTGTCGGTCGCGCTGAACCTCGGCCTTGCCGGGCTGATCGCCGGTGCGGCGCTCAGCGAACGGCACCGCGGCCCGCCGCCCGATCTCGGCTTCGGACCCTATGGCGAGGCGCTCTCGCCCGAGGACCGGCGCGGGCTGCGCAGCGCCTTCCGCGAGCAGGCCGGCAGCATGCGCGACATGCGCGCGCAGATGCGCGGCGATTTCGACCGGCTGCTGGTGCTGCTGCGGCAGGATCCCTACGATGCCGAGGCCGCGGCGCAGTTGATCCTTGCGCAGCAGCACCGCGTCGACGGGGCGTTCGACCTTGGCCACAAGCTGCTGATCGAGCGGCTGGGCCGGATGACCGCGGCCGAGCGGCAGGCCTTCGCGGACCGGCTGCAAAGCGTCCTGCGCCCGCCGCCGCACGACCGCCGCGACGGCGACGAGGACTGACGTTTGCGCTGCCCTGGCGGGGTGCCGACCGATCGGTGCCGGCTGAGGGCCCCGACCACGGCCCGCTGCGAGCGCCGCGTATCGCCGGTCCCTCTCAAGCGGCCGTGGGCACGTCGCCCGGTGAAAATCGCCCCGACAGGGCTGTCCCCGGTTCTGCCCCCGGCTCGGGCCGGTCGCCCCGCGGGGCCGGGCCGACAGGCGGTGCCTGCCGCAGCGCCGGCCGGGCCGGCGGGTGCGGGGGCTCGCGCTAGACGGCGGGCCGCCGCAGCGTCAGCCGGCCCGGGGTCAGCCAGCCCTCGCGGACCGGCGTGGCCTCGTCGCGCAGCGAAGACCCCGCCAGCGTGACATCCAGCCAGACCCGGTTGCGCCCCTCGGCCTTGGCGCGCATCAGCGCGGCATCGGCCAGCGCCAGCGCCCGGACGGCGGCATCGGTGCGGGTCGTGGCGGCCTCGTCCAGCGCGGCAAGGCCCAGCGACAGCGTCACCGCCACCGGTGCGGCCTGCGGCAGGCGCACGCTGCACCGCTCGATGGCGCGGCGCAGCCGCTCGGCGACCGCAGCCGCCTCTGCCGGGCCACGTCCGGGCAGCACCACCAGAAACTCCTCGCCGCCGATCCGCGCCAGCAGGTCGCCGGGGCCAAGCTCGGCCGCCAGCCGCCGGGCGATCTCGGCCAGCACAGCGTCGCCGCCGCCATGGCCGAAGCGGTCGTTCACCGCCTTGAACCGGTCGATATCGGCGATGATCAGGCCGAAGCTCTGCCGCCGGTGCCGGGCCGCCGCGGCGATGCGGTCCAGCTCGGGCAGCGCGAAGCGGCGGTTGTAGAGCCCGGTCAGCGGATCGGTGACCGACTGTCGGATCCCCTCGTCGATGGCGGCGCGCACCCGGTCGGCCTGTCGCTTGCGGCCGATCGCGCGTGCGAGCCTGAGGCCGGCCTCTTCCGGCGGGGCGTCGAGCGGCAGCACCTCGGCGGCCCCGAGGTCCAGCGCGGCGGCGACCGTCGCCGCCCCGGTGCGCGCCGGCAGGCCAAGGCAGATCGCCGCGCGGCGCAGCGCCGGCTGGCAGCGCAGTTCCGACAGCAGCTGCAGCGCGCCAGGGCCGGTGCCGGGGGCCAGGCAAACCAGTACCGCGTCCGGCGCACCAATGCGCCCCGACAGCGCGGCCTCGGCGCTGGCGCGGTCGAGCCGGGCCGGCAATCTGCGACCAAGGCCGGTGAGGAACGTCCGCTCGGCCCGCTCGTCGCCGCCGGTGGCCGTCCCGAGGATGCACAGCGACCAGGGCGGCTCAAACCCCGCCGCAGCCTCGGCCAGGCCCAGGCTGCGGCAGGCGTCGCGGCTGGCGGCAAGCTCTGCCGCATCGGCGCGGCGCGCCGTCAGGTGCCGGATGCGCGCGGCAAGTTCGACCACCTCGGGCAGCGGTTCGAGGATATCTTCGGCGCCGGCGGCGAGCGCGGCCAGCCGCAGGCCGGGCGGCGGCGGCGCGGCGGCCAGCGCCAGCACCGGGATCGCCCCCGGTCCGCGCGCCAGCGCGCCGATCAGGGCGACGCCCGCCTCGGGTTCGTCGAGCGAGACGAGCGCGAGGTCCGGCGCCGCGCGGCGCGCAAGCTCGGCCGCCTCGGGCGGCGAGGCCGCGCGTAGCGGCACATGCCCGGCGGCGGCAAGCTGCGCCCCGAGCAGGATCCTGCGCGAGGTCGATGGATCGTGAAGGAGGACACGGCCTGGCACGGGACGCTCCGCGATGGCGGCGGCCGCAGGAGTGCGGCGCGTGCGTCAGGCTGGCGCCAAGGTAGTTAACAAATCCTTTCCGTCCCTGCGCGAAGTCTTCGCGAGGCTTTCACAGGCCGCCCGAACATGACACACCGGCGGGGATCCGCCGGGGCAGCGGGGCATTTGACGCGGGATGACGGGGGCGACGGCGATGACCGGGAGGACAACAGGTTCGGGATCGGGGGCCGACGGCGGCGCGGCCGAGGCTCTGGCGGCCGAGGCGCTGGCCTGGCTGGCCGGGCAGGGGGCGCCGCTGCGCGACTTCCTTGTGGCCAGCGGCGTCGACCTTGGCGAGCTGCGGGCCCGCGCGGCCGATCCGGATTTCCTGGCGGCGGTGCTGGATTTCCTGATGCAGGAGGACGCCTGGGTGTTGGAGTTCGCCGCCGAGCGCGGGATCGATCCGCTCCGCGTGCAGCGGGCGCGGGCGGCGCTTCCGGGCGGTGATCTGCCGCATTTTACCTGATATTGCCGCGGCGCGGCGGAAGCCGTGCTTGCACCACAGCCATGGATCGGCGAGGTTCGCCGCCAGGGAGAGGCCGACATGACCGACATTCAGGGACTGATCTTCGACAAGGATGGCACCTTGTTCGATTTCTCGGCGACGTGGAGCGCCTGGGCGCGCGCGCTGCTCTTGGACCTTGCCGGGCAGGAGGCCGAGCGTGCCGCCCGGCTGGGCGAGGCGATCGGCTTTGACTTGGCGACCGGGCAGTTCGCGCCCGACAGCCCGGTGATCGCCGGCACCCCCGGCGAGATCGCCGAGACACTGCTGCCCCATGTGCCCGGCGCCAGCCCGCTGACGCTGGTGTCGCGGATGAACGCGCTGGCCGCGGCGGCGCCGCAGGTGGCGGCGACCGATCTTCCGGCGCTGTTCGGGGCGCTGAAGGCGCGGGGGCTGCGGCTTGGTCTGGCGACCAACGATGCCGAGGGGCCGGCGCGCAGCCATCTGGCAGAGGCCGGGATCGAGGGGCTCTTCGATTTCATCGCCGGCTTCGATTCGGGGCATGGCGCCAAGCCGGGGCCGGGCCAGCTGCTGGCCTTTGCCGACCAGATCGGCGTCGCCCCGGGCCGGATCGCGATGGTCGGCGACAGCCGCCACGACCTGCATGCCGCGCGCGCCGCGGGCATGCGCGGCGTGGGCGTGCTCACCGGGCTTGCCGGGACGGCGGATCTCGACCCGCTGGCCGAGATCGTGCTGCCCGACATCAGCCACCTGCCGCGCTGGCTGGACGACATGGCCGCCTGCCCGGACCGGGCCGAGGTCGACGCCGCCTGAGCTTGCGCGCCCGCCGCGCGGCTGGCGCGTGGGCGTGGATGGCGCGCGGCCTGGCGCGGCCGGCTGTGCCCGATGCTGCCGCAAGGTAGTGCACAGCGCACTTCGCCGAGCAGCGTCTGACTGGCTGCGATGCGCGCGCGCCGCCTGTGGCTGGGTGCGAGCTGGGCCCTCGCTGCGCCGCGCAGGGCCTGGTGCGCCTCCTGCATCCGAGAGCGCAAAGGAATGCGGGTCGCACCGCGCGGACGTTGCCGCACCGCAGGTGCTTGCCGGTGTCGCGGCCATGCGCGCCGGGCCGGGGGACGCGCCTGCCAACCGGCCACGCCCGCGATCTGCGGCAGGTTGCCGCGCGAAAACGACATGTTCATGTCGCGGATCGCCGCGAAGCCCGCTCCGCCGCCGCCAATCCTGTGAGCGAGGCCAAGGAGGGCGGGTGATGACGGATGCGGTGATCGAGCAGGGGCAGCGCCGGCGGCGCGCGGGCGGCCGGGCCGGCGGCCGCGGGGCGGGCGCCAAGACCCATGTCATCGAGCAGATGCCCTGGCGCATCCCCCAGAACCACGACCGTCCGACCGAGCCGCTGGGCCCCGAGGGGGTCGAGGCGATCCACAAGGGCGCGATGCGGATCCTGAAAGAGATCGGCATCCGCTTCCTGCATGACGAGGCGCTGCAGCTGTTCCGGCAGGCCGGCTGCATCGTCGAGGGCAACACCGTCCGCATGGACGAGGATTTCGTGATGGAGATGATCGCGCGCGCGCCGCGGACCTTCACCATCACCCCGCGCAACCCCGAGCGGGCCTTGCCCTTCGGCGGCCGCGAGATCCTGTTCGGCAATGTCTCGTCGCCGCCGAACTACTGGGATCTCGAGACTGGCAAGGTCTCGGGCTTCATGGGCGGCTTCCAGACGATGATGAAGCTGACCCAGTATTTTAACTGCATCCATTTCGCCGGCGGCTACCCGGTCGAGCCGATCGACGTGCATGCCTCGGTCCGCCATCTCGACTGCCTGCACGCGAAGCTGACGCTGACCGACAAGGTCTGCCATGCCTATTCGCTGGGCCGCGAGCGGATCGAGGACGCGATGGAGATGGTGCGCATCGCCGGCGGCCTGACCCATGACGCGTTCCGCGCCGCGCCCCGGATGTTCACCAACATCAACTCGGTCTCGCCCCTGAAGCATGACCAGCCGATGATCGACGGGGCGCTGCGCTGCGCCCGCGCGGGGCAGGTGGTCGTGGTCACGCCCTTCACGCTGGCGGGCGCGATGGCGCCGGTCACCATGTCGGGCGCCGTGGCGCTGTCGCTGGCCGAGGCGCTGTCGGCGATCGCGCTGCTGCAATACGCGGCCCCCGGCTCGCCCTCGATGATCGGCACCTTCACCTCGAACGTCGACATGAAGTCGGGCGCGCCGGCCTTCGGCACCCCCGAATACATGCGCGCGACGCAGATGACCGGGCAGATGGCGCGCTTCTACGGGCTGCCGCTGCGCTCCTCGGGCACCTGCGCGGCGAACGTGCCGGACGGGCAGGCGATGTGGGAGACCTCGAACTCGCTCTGGGCGGCGGTGCAGTCGGGCAGCCACATGGTCTATCACGCGGCCGGCTGGCTCGAGGGCGGGCTGATCGCCAGCCCCGAGAAATTCGTGATGGACTGCGAGATGCTGCAGATGATCCAGCGCTACATGGAGCCGGTGACCTGGGCCACGACCCCCGAGGACATCGCGGTCGAGGCGGTCGCGGAAGTGGGCTTCGACGGCCATTACTTCGGCTGCGCCCATACCCAGGAGCGCTATACCGAGGCCTTCTACCAGCCGATCGCCTCGGACTGGCGCAATTTCGAGGCCTGGCAGGCCGATGGCGGCCTGTGGTCGGCGGACCGCGCGCACCGGATCTTCAAGGCGATCCTCGAAGAATACGAACCGCCGCCGATCGACGCCGGCGCGCTGGCCGAGCTCGACGACTTCGTTGCCCGCCGCAAGGCCGAAGGCGGGGCGCCCACCGACTTCTGACCTCCTGACCTCGCTCCCGCGGCTGACCGGCCGGCGCTCCGGTCGCATTCCCGCCGCGCGCGCCGGCTGCTAGACAGGGGCAGGCGGCAGACAGGAGCGGGTGATGACCCAGACGTCAGGGCCTGCGGGCATGCAGCGCCCGGCCGGGCGCATCGGGCTGGCGGCGATCGGAGCGGCGGCCGGACTTTCGGGCTGGCTTCTGGGCGATGCGCTCGTGCCGGTGCTGGGCGACGGGGCGCTGCAGCTGGTGGCGATCGTCTATGCGGCCAGCTTCTTTTCCGCCTGGCTGGCGTTGGCCGGGCATCTGCCCGGGCGTCGGGCACTGGCCCTGTCGGCACTGGTCGCACTGCCGGTGGCCGCGCTCGCCGCTCTGTCATCGCCCCGCTTCGACACGGTCGCGGCGCTGATTTCCTCGGACGAGGTGATCCCGGCGCTGAGCCTGCTCGGGCTGATGCCGTTGCCCTTCCTGCTGGCACCGGGGGCAGGCGCGGCCGCGGTGCTGGCCGCGGGCTGGGGACTGGCGCTGCGGGCCGTGGTCGGGCTGCTGTTCACCTTGCTCTGCTGGGCGGTGATCTGGCTGTGCGACACGCTGCTGGGGCTGGTCGGTCTGCACCTGCTCGAGCCGCTGTTCCGCCGGGTCGAGGCGCTGCCCTGGGCTATCACCGGGGCGATCTTCGGCCTTGGCTTGGCGGTCATGGCCGAGGCGGCGGGGCAGGTGCCGCTGGCGCTGGCCAGCCGGATGCTGCGGCTGATCCTGCCGCCGCTGGCGCTGGTGCTGGCGCTGTTCCTGCTGGTGCTGCCCTTTGGCGGCTTCGCCCTGGTGTTCCGCGAGGTTTCGGCCGCAGGCACGATGCTCGCGATCGGGTTTGGCGCGGTCGGGCTGCTGGCGCTGCTGGCCGCCGCCCGCGACGAGAGCGGGCGGGTCGAGCGGTTGGCGGCCCGCGGCCTGTCGTTGGCGCTGGTGCCGCTGGCGGCGATGGCGGGCTGGGCGGTCCTTGCCCGGGTCCAGGCCTATGGGCTGACGCCCGAGCGGGTCGCGGCGCTGCTGCTGGTGGCGGTGCTGGCCGGGCTGGCGATCGGCCACGCCGCGGCGGCACTGCGCGGCGGTGCGGGCTGGCTGGGCGCGGTGGCGCGGGTCGACCGGGCGATGGCGCTGGTGGTCTGGGCGCTGGCCGCGCTGGTGCTGACGCCGCTGCTCGATCCCTATCGGCTCGCCGCCGCCAGCCAGGTCGCGCGGTTCGGCGATGGGCGGACGCCAGAGCACGACCTGCCGCTTGAGGAGCTACGCTTCGACTGGGGCCGTGCGGGCACGCGGGCGCTGGCGCGGCTCAGGGCGCAGGCCGAGGCCGCGGGCGCGGCAGAGCTGGTGGCCCGCATTGACGCGCTGTCCGCCGCGCAAGGCCGCAGCCCCCGCGGCGCGACTCCGCGGCCCGACCCTGCGGCGCTGGTCGCGGCGCTCGTGATCCGTCCCGCGGGTGCGGGGCTGCCGGCGGGGCTGGATCTGACCGTCGCGCCTTGGGAACAGACGCTCTGGGCGCGGGCCTGTGCGGCGCGCGACGCGCAGGGCCGGCCGGGCTGCGTGCTGGTGGCCGGGGATTTCCGTCCCGACCTGCCGGGGGAAGAGGCGATGCTGTTCCTGCTGGCCGACGGTCGTGTGACGCGGCTCGATTTCGCGTCGGGCGCGCGGCGTGGTCCTGCGGTCGAGGGCCCCGAGGGTGCCGCCGCGACCGCGCTGATGGCGCGCCTGCATGCCGGCGAGTTCCGCCTCGCACCGGCGCCGGTCACGGCGCTCGAGTTGGATGGGGCCGATGGGGCGGCGCTCTGGATGGCCCCCTGACGCGTTCGGGGTTCGTTAAGGATGCATCCCTAGACTTGGCCCAAATCGGATGGGCCGGATCATGCACGGGTTGGTGAACAGGGCATTGCAGTGTTTCCTGCGGGACACTTACCCCCCGCAGGTCTGGCGCGACCTCGCGTCAGAGTTGGGCATCGGCCGCGACGGGTTCGAGGCGATGCTGGACTATCCCGAACCGCTCGCCCGCCGCTTCCTCGCGCTGGCGGCGGACCGTCTGGGGAAGCCGGATCTGGTTCTGCTCGAGGATCTGGGCGCCTATCTGGTGGGCCGCGAGGCGATCCGCCGGCTTCTGCGCTTCGGCGGCAGCAGCTATCCCGACTTCCTGCTGTCGCTCGAGGATCTGCCGGACCGGGTCGCGCTTGCCCTGCCGGAGCTTCGGCTTCCGGCGCTCGCTGTACGGGCGGTGGCGGGGGGGCATTACCGGGTGACGGTCGCGCCCGCCGCCGACGGCACGCTGCCGCCCGAGCTTGTGACGCCGGTGCTGGCGGGCCTGCTGCGGGCGATGGCCGACGATTACGGGGCGCTGGTCTTCCTCGATTTCGCCACGCTGGCGGATGGCGGGGCAGAGATCGCGCTGGTGCTGCTGGAAGACCGCTATGCGCCGGGCCGCGGGTTCCGGCTGGCCGCGACGGTGGCCTGAGATGCGCTGTCTGGCGGGTCAGGACCAGTGGCGGCAGGCCGGGAGCGGCGCCCTGCCGGTCGCCGCCCACGGTGTGTCGAAGGCCGCCCTCGCCGGGACGCCGCCTGTCGTGGCGGATGCCGCGCGGGCCGCGGATGCGGGGCCCCGCCCGCGGGGCGAAGACGCTGGCCTGCGTTCGACGGGCAATGAAGCGGGCCTGTGCCCGCTTGGCAATGAAGCGGCCCCGCGCTCGCTGGACGATGAGGCGGGCCTGCGCCCGCGGGCCGGGCCACCGGACGAAGGCGCGGTGCTGGGCTGGGCAGAGCTGGGGCGGCTGATGCCGATGTTCCTCGCGCTCGGACCGGCCGGAGAGATTCTCGCCACCGGCCCGACGCTGCGCCGGCTGCTGGGCGAGCCGCCGCCGGGGGCGCGGTTTGAAGACCTGTTCCTGCCCTCGCGCTCCGGTCCCGGCACGCGAGAGGGCGGGATGGGCTGGCTGGCCGAGGCCAAGCCGCGCCGGCTCGAGCTGGTGCTGGCCGGGGCGATGCCGACCCGCCTGCGCGCCCATGCGGTGCCCGCGCGCTTCGCGCTGGGTCCGGGCTGGCTGCTGAACCTCGGCTTCGGGCTGGCGGTGGCAGAGGCGGTTGCGGGCCATGCCCTGACCGATGCCGATTTCGCGCCGACCGATCCGACGGTCGACATGCTCTACCTGCTCGAAGCGAAATCCGCCGTCGCGGCAGAGCTGCGCGGGCTGGCGCTGCGGCTCGATTCCGCGCATCGCGCGGCGCTGGCGCGCTCGCTCGCCGACCCGCTGACGGGCCTTGGCAACCGCCGCGCGTTCGAGATGGCCTTCGACGAGGCCATCCGCCGCGCGCGGCGGAACGAGGATGCCTTCGCGCTGGCGCATCTCGACCTCGACCATTTCAAGCAGGTCAACGATGCCGAGGGGCATGCGGCCGGCGACCGGCTGCTGGTGGCGGTGGCCGAGATCCTGCGCGAAGAGATCCGGGCCCGCGACCAGGCGGCGCGGATCGGGGGCGACGAATTCGTGCTGCTGCTGCGTGGCGGCCTCGGACCGGCCGAGGCGGTGGCGATCTGCGAGCGGATCATCGCCCGCATTGTCGCCCTGGGCGAGACCCAGCCCGAGGGCCGCCGCGTTTCGGGCAGCTTCGGCATCGCCCTGTCGCGCGACCGCGCGCCGGGCGAACTCGGCGGCATGGCGGACGCCGCCGACCGGGCGCTTTATGCCTCGAAGGCGGCGGGACGGGGTGTCGTCACCCTCGCCGCGCCGCTAGCCAGAGACGGGCGGGGCGAGGGATAGGGTCAGGCCAGCCGCGCCGGGATCAGACCGCGCAGCGAATTGCCGCACCAGAGCCGCGCCGCCGCCAACTGGTCGAGCGGCAGCGGCGCCTCTTGCACCCGGCCCGCGTCCAGCAGTGCCCGGCGCAGCACGCCGGGCAGGCAGCCCTCGGCCAGCGGCGGCGTGCAGGGACCCTGTCCGAGGTCGAAGAACAGCGTGGTGATCGTGCCCTCGACCAGCCGTCCAGCCGCGTTGACATAAAGCAATTCGTCGATGCCGGCGGGCAGGGCGGCGCGACCGCGGTCGTAGAGCCCGCGCGCAGTGGTCTTGTGCCCGCGCAGCGGATCGTCCGAGGCGATGCGCCGCGGCGCCAGTGCCACGCGCCATTCCTCGGGGGCCGGAGCCATCGGCTGCGCCGTCGCCTCAAGGACGCCGTCGCGGGCCAGCGTCAGCCGCAGGCGCAGCGGCGCCGCACCCTGCGCGATCCGTTCCAGCGCCGCGGCCGCGCGTCCGCGATCACAGGCGAAACCCAGCGCCGCGGCCGAGGCTGCGAGCCGGTCGAGATGCAGCGCCAACCGCGCGATCTCGCGCCCGGTCCAGCCCAGCGTCTCGATCAGCCTGTCGTCCGGGCTCAGTCCGGGTTCGCGAAACGGCTCTTCCACAGCGCCTCCTGCCATTCGCCCGCGGGGGTGCTGTCGGCCACGACGCCGCCGCCGACGTTCAGCGTCAGCCCGCCGTCTTCGGCGATCAGTGTGCGGATCGCCACGTTGAAGGCCGCGCGCCCGTCGGGCGCCGCCCAGCCGATCGCCCCGCAATAGGCGCCGCGCGGCCGCGCCTCGAGTTCGGCGATGATCTGCATCGCCCGGATCTTCGGGGCCCCGGTGATCGATCCGCAGGGAAAGAGCGCCGTGATCACTTCGGCCAGCCCGGTGCCGGGGCGCAGTTGGCCGGTCACCTCGGACACCATCTGGTGGACGGTCGCATAGGGTTCGACGTGCCACAGCAGCGGCACCTTCACGCTGCCCGGCCGGCAGAGGCGCGAAATGTCGTTGCGCAGAAGGTCGACGATCATCAGGTTCTCGGCCCGGTCCTTCTCGGACCGCGCGAGCTCGCGCGCTGCCGCGGAATCCGCGGCGGGATCGGCATGGCGGGGGCGGGTGCCCTTCATCGGTCGTGTGCGGATCCCGCACGCGCCGTCGAGGCTGAAGAAGCTTTCCGGCGACAGCGAGATCAGTGCCGGCGCCTCGGGCAGGGTGACCAGCGCCGCATGCGGGACCGGCTGGCGCGCCAAAAGCGCCGCCCACAGCGCCGCCGGAGGGGCCTCGGTCTCGGCCCGCAACGGCAGGGTCAGGTTCACCTGGTAGCAGTCGCCCGCCGCGATGTAGTCGAGCACCCGCGCCACCCGCGCCTCGTGCTCGGCCTGCGTGATCACGGGTGAGAAGCGTGGCAGCGGCGCCGGCGTCACGGGCGAGGGTGCGATCACGGGCGCATCGAAGACCCCCAGATGGACCAGCGGGCCGTCGCCCAGCGGCAGGCCGGCCAGCCGCGGCTCGAAGGCGGTCGCCGCCTCGTAAGCCAGCAGCCCGGCGACCCAGTGCCCGGCCGCCAGCGCCGCCTCCGCCGCGTCCAGCACCGTGATCACGTCCGACGGATGGTCGGCGCGCAGGATCCGCAGCGGGCGGCCGAAGGCGATCGGCCGCCGATCGGGACCGTTCGTCAGTTGCATCATCGCGCGCGACCCGGCATTGCCCCCGCCTGTTCCCCGTCCTGCCTCACCAAGGCCGGATTTGGCGGTTCCCTTCCCATGAAGCCCGCCCGCGGGCAAGTCCGCGCGCGGCCTCGGCGGCGCCGAAACCGACCGAACGGAGTGCCCATGTCCCGCCTTGCCGTCACGATCCTGCTTGCCGCCCTCTGCCTTGCGTCCGCGGCCGGGGCGCAGAGCCTGCAGGGCCGCGCCGTGGTCCATGACGGCGACACGCTTCGCATCGGGGGCGAGCGGGTCCGGCTTTACGGCATCGACGCGCCGGAACTCGCGCAGACCTGCAGCCGCAGCGACGGTCGCGACTGGCCCTGCGGGCGCTGGTCGCGCGAGAAGCTGGCGGTCCTGGCCTCGGGCGAGATCCGCTGCGAGGGGATCGAGCGCGACCGCTACAAGCGGCTGGTCGCGCGCTGCCGCGGGCCCGGCGGCGATATCGGCGCCGCGATGGTCGAGGCCGGCGCCGCCTTCGCCTATCGTCGCTACGCGCTCGATTACGTCGATGCCGAGAAGCGCGCCGCGATCGCGGGGCTCGGCATCTGGCAGGGCGAGGCCGAGGCGCCCGCCGCCTTCCGCGCGGCCGGGCAACCCGCCCCGCAGCCCGCCCCGGCCGAGACCTGCGCGATCAAGGGCAACATCTCCGACAACGGGCGGCTCTACCATCTGCCGGGGATGCGCAGCTACGCCAAGACCCGGATAGACACCGGACGCGGCGAGCGCTGGTTCTGCTCCGAGGCCGAGGCGCGTTCCGCCGGATGGCGCCGCGCCGGCGGATCTTGATCCGGATCAAGGCGCGCGCCGCGGCGCGGGCGCAGGGTCGGAGCGTCACCTCAGGACGGAGAGCTTCCATGACCCATGTTCCGCACCAGATCGCCCAGGATTTCCCCGAGCATGTCGAACGCCTGCACCTGCTGAAGATCGCCGATCCGCATTTCGCCGGGCTGCTGGCGCAGTATGACGAGGTCAACCGCGCCGTCTACAAGGCCGAGACGCTGGTAGAGCCGCTGGGTGCGCAGGCCGAGACCGAGCTGCGCAAGCGCCGCGCCGCGCTGAAGGACGAGATCGCGCATCGCCTGATCGGCGGCATGGTACCCGCGCAGGGCTGAGATTCAGGCGATCTCGTAGGGCAGCAGGCCCCGCCGCGCCGGGTCGACCCGCAGCCGCCGCTCCAGCGGCGGCACCGAGCGCTGGTGGCAGTCGCGCCGCTCGCAGATCCGGCAGGAGATGCCGATCGGCTGGTAGGCATGCGGGTTCGACGGGTCGAGGTCGTCAGCATAGACCAGCTGGGCGGCATGGCTGACCTCGCAGCCGAGGCTGATCGCGTAGCGGCGCACCGGCGCGGTGAAGCTGCCGCCGGGCTTCGAGATGTCGCGGGCGAGCGACAGGTAGCGCAGCCCGTCCGGTGTCTCGACCAGCTGGCGCAGGAAGCGGCCGGGCGTCTCGAAGGCCTGGTGCACGTTCCACAGCGGGCAGGCGCCGCCGAAGCGGGCGAATTGCAGCCGCGTGGCCGAGTGGCGCTTGGTGATCGTGCCGGCTTGGTCGACCCGGACGAAGAAGAAGGGCACGCCCTTGTTGCCGGGCCGCTGCAGGGTCGAAAGCCGGTGCGC
The DNA here is from genome assembly GCF_037095735.1 of Frigidibacter sp. MR17.14. Lineage (NCBI taxonomy): Bacteria > Pseudomonadati > Pseudomonadota > Alphaproteobacteria > Rhodobacterales > Paracoccaceae > Frigidibacter > Frigidibacter sp. MR17.14. Next base: position 70,737 of record NZ_JBAWKD010000004.1, read on the forward strand.
CACCTGCTCGATCGAGGCGCCGAAAAGGTCGGCGAGCCGTTCCAGATCGTGGCGCGTCTCCTGCGCGGCCTCGATGAAGCGGTTGTAGGGCAGAAGCGCCGCGCCGGCGAAATAGTTGGCCAGCCCGATCTTGGCGATGGCGCGGGCGGTGTCGGACTGGAACCGCGCGAGGTCCAGCGTCGCCTCGAGCAGGTCGTTCTGGGTCAGAAGCGCGATCTGGTGCAGAAGCTGGAAGCGGCGCGTCGCATCGGCGATCCGGGTCGAGATCACCAGCCGATCGGCGCTTTGCTGGCGAAACTCCGCAATGTCGGAAAATTGCAATTCGATGCCCCGTGTCTTCAGGGCGGCCGTCGCAGCCTCGATCACGTCCATCCTAGTGCCCTTCGGACAGGCGAAGCGTTCCGCAGCCCGATCCACGGCATCGATGTAATTGTCGCAATAGTGGAAGAAGTCGCGCACCTCTTCCCAAGGGCTCGCATGCATCGAGGTGCCGTCGCGGCCCAGCGCCTCGTCCAGCGAGGCGAGGCGTTCGTGGGTCTGGCGATAGGCGCGGTGCAGCTCGAGAAAGGCGCGCGCCAGCGCCGGCGCGTTCGAGGCCGCCAGCCGCAGGTCGGCCAGCGGCGGCGCGGTATCGGCGAAGACCGGGTCGGCCAGCGCCTCGCGCATGTCCGACACGATCCGCTCGGCATCGCCCGCGGTCAGCTCGGTCACGTCGAGCCCGAATTCCCCCGCCAGCGCCAGCACCACCGCGGCCGAGACCGGGCGGTGGTTGTTCTCCATCTGGTTCAGATAGGGAAGCGAGACGCCGAGCCGTTCGGCGAAGGTCTTCTGGGTCAGGCCGAGCCTGCCGCGCGTCTCGCGAAGCTTCAGGCCCGCGTAAAGCTTCTGCGTCGCCATCCCCGTCTCCGTTTGCTAATCGAAGGATAGCCTTTGCAAAGCAAGCGGGGAAGGGGTCACCGCGCCAGTTGCCGCTCGCGCCGGATCACCCAGAGGATCGAGGGGATCGAGAGCGCCGAGGCGGCCAGCATCAGCAAGACCAGCGGTGTCGCCCCGGTGCCCTCGCCCAGCAGCGCGCCTGCCAGCGCCGAAAGCGCGGCGCCGGTGCCGATGGCCAGCATTCCCGCAAGGCCCGAGGCCGAGCCCGCCAGCTCTGGCCGGACCGACATCGCCCCGGAATTGGCCGAGGGCAGCAGCACGCCGTTGCCCAGCGCCATCACCCCCACCGCCGGGAAGAAGATCGCCGGATGCATCAGCCCGGCAAGATCCGCCAGCAGCGCCGCGACCATCGGCAGGGTGGCGAGGATGCCGCCCAGCAGCACCGAGGCGTTCATCCCGATCCGCGCCGCGTAGCGGCCCGAGATGAAGTTGCCGATCGCATAGCCCAGCGCCGGGCAGGCGAAGAACATGCCGATCTCGGTCGGGCTCAGCGCGAAGACCGCGCTGCCGACGAAGGGCGCGCCGCCGACATAGGCGAAGAACCCGCCCGACCCCAGCGCCGCTGCCAGCGCATAGCCCCAGAAGCGCTGTGATCGCAGCAGCTCGGGATAGGTGGCGAGGGTGGTGCGGAACGAGCCGGTGCCGCGGGTCGCGGTTTCCGACAGGTCGATCCAGGCGACGGCGAAGGCGATCAGCCCCACGGCGAACAGGAAGGCGACCCCGGCGCGCCAGCCGAAGGCCTCGTCCAGCGCGCCGCCGATCATCGGCGCCAGCATCGGCGCGATCGCCATGCCCATCGTGACATAGCCGATGCGGCTGGCGGCCTCGGGCCCCGGCAGCATGTCGCGGACCACGGCGCGGGTCAGCGAGATCAGCGCCGCGACCACCGCCTGCAGCATGCGGAACAGCAGGAAGGCGGTTGCCGTCTCGGCCAGCATCGCGCCCAGGGTCGCCAGCAGGAACACGGCCAGCGCGGCCAGGATCACCGGGCGGCGCCCGTAGCGGTCCGAGATCGGGCCGATGACGAACTGCGCCACCGCCGAAACGGCCAGATAGCCCGAGACCGCGATCTGCATCACCGCGTAGTCGACACCGAAGTGCCGGGCCATGCCGGGCAGCGAGGGCAGGAACAGGTTGATCGACAGCGCGCTCATCCCGGCCAGCGTGACCAGCGTCAGGATATGCGGACCGCGGCGCGTGATCACGGCTTGTCCCCGGCACCCAGGAAGATGATCGCCGCCCCGGCGCCGATCAGGGCGAAGCCCATCAGGTGCCGCCAGGTCGGGGCCTCGCCCAGCCAAGCCCAGGAGAACACCACGAAGACCGACAGCGTGATCACTTCCTGGATGGTCTTCAGCTGCGCGGCCGAAAGCTGCCCATATCCGATGCGGTTTGCCGGAACCTGCAGCAGGTATTCGAAGAAGGCGATGCCCCAGCTGGCCAGGATCGCCACGATCAGCGGCGATGTCTTGAATTTCAGGTGGCCATACCAGGCGAATGTCATGAAGATGTTCGAGGCAAGCAGCAGCAATACCGTCCAGACCGCGGGCGGCAGGGCAGGCAGGGCGAAGGGCATGGAGTGGCTCCGGACCGAGGATGTCGAAGAGCTAGTGCCAAGCGCCCAAAGGTGCCAGCGCGACGCGCCGGTATTTGCGACTACGCAATTTGCACAATGCGCTCTGCCAACAGTTTGCAAATTTTCGCAATCGCGCTTGGGAACACTCTTGTGCGACGCTAGGGTGCACAGCAATCGCGGGGCCCCGGTCCCGTGCCTTGGAATGGGGGGAAGGCGATGAAGGATATCCTGCAGCAGCTGGAAGAGCGGCGTCAGCAGGCGCGGCTCGGCGGCGGTCAGCGCCGGATCGACGCCCAGCACGCCAAGGGCAAGCTGACCGCGCGCGAGCGGATCGAGCTTCTGCTCGACGAAGGGTCGTTCGAGGAATTCGACATGTTCGTCGCCCATCGGGCGGTCGATTTCGACATGCAGAACGAGAAGCCCTCGGGCGATGGCGTCGTCACCGGCTGGGGCACGATCAACGGGCGCATGGTCTATGTGTTCAGCCAGGACTTCACCGTCTTCGGCGGCTCGCTGTCGGAAACCCATGCGCTGAAGATCTGCAAGATCATGGACATGGCGGTGCAGAACGGTGCCCCGGTCATCGGGCTGAACGATTCGGGCGGCGCGCGGATCCAAGAGGGCGTGGCCTCGCTCGCCGGCTATGCCGAGGTGTTCCAGCGCAACGTCATGGCCTCGGGCGTGGTGCCGCAGATCTCCGTGATCATGGGCCCCTGCGCCGGTGGCGCGGTCTATTCCCCGGCGATGACCGACTTCATCTTCATGGTGAAGGACACCAGCTACATGTTCGTCACCGGCCCCGACGTGGTGAAGACGGTGACCAATGAGGTGGTGACTGCCGAGGAACTGGGCGGCGCCTCGACCCACACCAAGAAATCCTCGGTCGCCGACGGCGCTTTCGAAAATGACGTCGAGGCGCTGGCCGAAGTGCGCCGGCTCTTCGACTTCCTGCCGCTCAACAACCGCGAGAAGGCGCCGGTGCGCCCGTTCTTCGATGATCCGGCGCGGATCGAGGAAAGCCTCGACACGTTGATCCCCGACAACCCGAACCAGCCCTACGACATGAAGGAGCTGATCCAGAAGGTCGTGGACGAAGGCGATTTCTACGAGATCCAGAAGGATTACGCGGCCAACATCATCACCGGCTTCGCGCGGATCGAGGGGCAGACGGTGGGGATCGTCGCCAACCAGCCGATGGTGCTGGCCGGCTGTCTCGACATCGATTCCAGCCGCAAGGCCGCGCGCTTCGTGCGCTTCTGCGACTGTTTCGAGATCCCGATCCTGACCTTCGTCGACGTGCCGGGCTTCCTGCCGGGGACGGGCCAAGAATATGGCGGCGTCATCAAGCACGGGGCGAAGCTGCTGTTCGCCTATGGCGAGGCGACGGTGCCGAAGGTGACCGTGATCACGCGCAAGGCCTATGGCGGCGCCTATGACGTGATGAGCTCGAAGCACCTGCGCGGCGACTTCAACTATGCCTGGCCCACGGCGGAGATCGCGGTGATGGGCGCGAAGGGCGCGGTCGAGATCCTGTACCGCTCGGAACTGGGCGATGCCGAGAAGATCGCGGCCCGGACCAAGGATTACGAGGATCGCTTCGCAAACCCCTTCGTGGCTGCGGAAAAGGGCTTCATCGACGAGGTGATCCAGCCGCGGTCCACGCGCCGGCGCGTCGCCCGGGCCTTCGCCTCGCTGCGGGGCAAGCGGCTCGAGAATCCGTGGAAGAAGCACGACAACATCCCGCTGTGATCACGCCATGACCCTGTTCCATCTCCTGTCGGACGGCCCCCGGCCCGTCGCCCCCTTCAGTCACGCCACCGAGGCGGACGGCTGGGTGTTCCTGACCGGGCAGATGCCTACCGATCCGGCAGCGCCCGATGCGGCACTGCCCGAAGGCATCGTCGCGCAGACACGGCGGGTGATGGACAACCTTGGCATCGTGCTAGAAGGCATCGGACTCTCCTGGTCGGATGTTTTGCAATGCCGTTGCTACCTTACGGACTTCGAGCGGGATTATCCCGCCTTCAACGAGACCTACGCGGGCTATTTCCCCGCCGCCCGCCGCCCGGCCCGCACCACGATCGGGGTGACCGCGCTGGCCGTCGGCGCGCTGGTCGAGATCGACTGCCTGGCCCGCCGGCCGGAGCGTCCGCATCGCCCCGAGGCGGAACGGTGATCCGGCTCGCGGTCCTGATCCTGGCGCCGCTGCCGGCGCTGGCCGCGCCCATCGCCACGCCCTCCGGGCTGGAGGTGAGCTGGGTCGAGACCCTGCAGGACGCGCAGGGCCCCGACGGGCTGACCGCGCGCTTCCGGTTCCTCGCGCCCGGGATCAAGGGCGGCGAGGCGGCGGGGCTGGATCTTCAGGCGGTCTCGGCCGACATGCAGTGGCTCTGCGACAGCTTCGCGCTGCCGCGGCTGTCCTCGACCGGGCCGAGGCCGCAGCAGATCGTCATCTCGCTCGCCGACAGCGAGATCCCCTTCGGCGAGACCGATCCCGAGGTCACCCAGTTCTTCGAGGCCTATCGCCCCGGGGCGGAGACCTGCGAATGGGAGATGTTCTGATGCGCGGGTTTCCGATCACCGTCCGGCCATCGGCTTGCGGCGCGGCGGCCAGCGTGGTCGCCTGCGCCCCGACCGCAATCGCACAAGGGGGTATCCCATGCATCGTCAGCTCGTTCTTCTCGCCGTTCTCGGCGCGGCGCTTGCCGCCTGTTCTAAGGAGCCGGATCCGGTTACCTACATCGAACAGCCGACCGTCACCGCGGAACCCGCGCCGACGGCCAAATACTGAGACCTGCCGGGCCGCCGGCCCCGGCTGGCGGCCTGCCATATCCCGGACGCGCGGCCCCCTGACGAGGAGCGCGCCATGCTGAAGCATCGCGGTTTTCCCGGCCGCCTGACCGGCACCGATTTCCAGTTCACCATCCGACGCGCCGTCACCAAGAAGGGCGTCACCAAGATCATCCGCCGCGAGCGGTTCAAGGATCGCGCCGCGATGGACCGCCGCGCGGACGAGGCCTTCATGGCCGCGCTCTGGAACCACTTCGGGGAAGAGCCTTTCGAACGCGGCAACCTGGACGCCGGCCGGCTGAGCTGGCTGTTCGGACGCGAGGTCGTGGCCGCGGAAGATCCTTTCGATCCGCAGAGTTACGACGCGATGCTCAAGATCGACCTGAAGCGCGCGCAGGCGTCGTTCCCGGCCGTCTTCGCCGAGGAGGAGCCGGACTACGGCTTCGACGACGAGGATGACGACTGGGACGAGGACGAGGACTGAGCACCATGCCGCCGATGCAGGTCACCACCCGGCCGGTTTTCGCCTATGGCGCGAGCACTGTTCATCTTTGCGTTGCGACGCAACAGGTTGGTCTGCATCGTTCGGACATTGCGGCGGTCGCGTTCCGCGGCGCCGCATCGGTTCGTTGTAACCGTTACCCTTCCCCTGACTTCCGGCCTGGTCCCGCGTGGACCGGGTCGGCTTTTCCCCCGCCCGCGGCAGATCGGCGCCCCGCCGCCCATCGCGCCGAATGCGGCTTTTCGGAACCGTCGGCGCCGGTCATATGTTGCATGACAACAAACCGTTCTGAAGGCGGAGCCTCGACATGCGTCATTCCAAACTGTTCCTCGCCGCGATCCTCGGCACTCTGGCCATTGCCGGCTGCACCCAGACCGACGGCGGCCGCGCCGCGATCGGCGCCGGCGCCGGTGCGCTCATCGCCGATGCGACCGACAACAACGTGCTCGCCGGGGCCGCGCTTGGCGCGGGCGCCGGTGCGCTCTGCGACGACGCCGGCATCTGCCGCCGCTCGTACTGACCTGACCCGCGCCCGCGCGGCGCGCAGTCCTGTCGCGGCCGTCACGCCCCCCGGGCGCGGCGGCCGTTTGCTGTCTGCCCCCCGCGGCTGCGGGGTGGAAACGCTTTGGTCCCGGAACCGTCTGACGCCGCAAGGGTTCGCCCCGCAGGACAGCACTCTGGAAGGGAAAGCCCCATGCAGCGCACAGCTCTCGCCTTCGGGCTCGCAGGTCTTCTCGGCCTTGCGGCCTGCGGACAGAACGACATGGAACGCGGTGCCGTCGGCGCCACGATCGCCGGCCTTGGCGCCGTCGCGACCGGCAACAACCTGGCAACCGTCGGCGCTGCCGCCGCGGTCGGTGCCGCCGCGGGCGCGCTTTGCGACGACGCGGGCGTCTGCCACTGACCGCTGCCAGATTTCGCAGATTTCCGGGCCGCCGGGGGATGATGCCCCCGCGCGGCCCTTTGTCATGTCCGGCCCGCGGGGCCGGGGACCGCACGCAGGGGGAGAGCGTTGATGTTCAAGAAGATCCTGATCGCGAACCGGGGCGAGATCGCCTGCCGCGTCATCAAGACCGCGCGCAAGATGGGGATCCGGACGGTTGCGGTCTATTCCGACGCCGACCGCAACGCGCTGCATGTCAAGATGGCCGACGAGGCGATCCATATCGGCCCGCCGCCTGCGAACCAGTCCTATATCGTGATCGACAAGATCATGGCCGCGATCAAGGCCACGGGCGCCGAGGCCGTGCATCCGGGCTATGGCTTCCTGTCGGAACGGATGGACTTCGCCGCCGCGCTCGAGGCGGCGGGCGTGGTCTTCATCGGCCCGCCGAGCCCGGCGATCGAAGCGATGGGCGACAAGATCACCTCGAAGAAGCTGGCGGCAGAGGCCGGGGTCTCGACCGTGCCGGGCTACATGGGCCTGATCGCCGATGCCGAAGAGGCGGTGAAGATCTCTGACCAGATCGGCTATCCGGTGATGATCAAGGCCTCGGCCGGTGGCGGCGGCAAGGGCATGCGCATCGCCTGGAACGCGCAGGAGGCCCGCGAGGGCTTCGAGAGCTCGAAGAACGAGGCGGCCAACAGCTTCGGCGACGACCGGATCTTCATCGAGAAGTTCGTCACCCAGCCCCGGCACATCGAGATCCAGGTGCTGGCCGACAAGCACGGCAACTGCGTGTATCTGCACGAGCGCGAATGCTCGATCCAGCGGCGCAACCAGAAGGTCATCGAAGAGGCGCCCTCGCCCTTCCTCGACGAGGCCACCCGCAAGGCGATGGGCGAGCAGGCCTGCGCGCTGGCCAAGGCCGTGGGCTATACCAGCGCCGGGACCGTCGAATTCATCGTCGATGGGTCGCGGAACTTCTACTTCCTCGAGATGAACACCCGTCTGCAGGTGGAACACCCGGTGACCGAACTGATCACCGGCGTCGACCTGGTCGAGCAGATGATCCGCGTGGCGCATGGCGAGCCGCTGCCGTTCAAGCAGGAAGACCTGAAGATCAACGGCTGGGCGATGGAAAGCCGGCTTTACGCCGAGGACCCCTATCGCAACTTCCTGCCCTCGATCGGCCGGCTGACCCGCTACCGGCCCCCGGCCGAGGGCGAGGATGCGGGCGGGATCGTCAGGAACGACACCGGTGTCTTCGAGGGCGGCGAGATCTCGATGTTCTACGACCCGATGATCGCCAAGCTCTGCACCTGGGCGCCGACGCGTCTCGAGGCGATCGAGAAGATGCGCATCGCGCTCGACACTTTCGAGGTCGAGGGGATCGGCCACAACCTGCCCTTCGTGGCGGCGGTGATGGACCATGACCGCTTCGTGAAGGGCAACATCACCACCGCCTTCATCGCCGAGGAATATCCCGAGGGCTTCCAGGGCGCGGTGCTGCCGCAGCCGACGCTGCGCAAGGTTGCGGCGGTGGCCGCGGCGATGAACCGGGTGGCAGAGATCCGGCGCGCCCGCATCTCTGGCACGCTTGGCAACCATGAGCGCCGGGTCGGCACAGACTGGGTGGTGACGCTGCAGGACGAGAGCTTCCCGGTGACCATCGCGGCCGACCGCGAGGGCTCGACCGTGACCTTCGCCGATGGGGCCACGCATCGTGTCACCGCCGACTGGACGCCGGGGATGCAGCTGTGCCGCGCCATGGTCGATGGCGAGCCGCTGGTGGTGAAGGTGGGCAAGATCCCGCAGGGCTTCCGCCTGCGCCACCGCGGCGCCGATCTGAAGGTGAACGTGCGCAGCCCGCGCGCGGCGGAACTGGCCGGGCACATGCTTGAAAAGCTGCCGCCCGACACCTCGAAATACCTGCTGTGCCCGATGCCGGGCCTGGTGGTGAAGATCAACGTGGCCGAGGGCGACGAGGTGCAGGAGGGTCAGGCGCTGGCCACGGTCGAGGCGATGAAGATGGAGAACATCCTGCGCGCCGAGAAGAAGGCCGTGGTCAAGAAGGTCAACGCGGCCCCGGGCGCCAGCCTGAAGGTCGACGACGTGATCCTAGAGTTCGAGTGATGGGGCCTGCGACCGGGACCCGGACGGGGCAGGGATCAGCCGCCGAAGCGCTGGCGGCGGATCTCTTCCTGGCGCACCGGCATCCGGTCGATGGCGCGGGTCAGCTCACGCAGCTCCTGCGGGAAGGGCTTGCGCTGGTTCACCACGCCGTCCTTGTCGACCAGCACCACGGAAAAGCCGCGCGGGCGCATGCCCTGCCGGATCGGGCCGGGGCTGGCGGGATCGGTGTCGGTCAGCACGATGACGTCGCGGGTGGTCAGATCCTCGGGCCGCTCGGCGATCCAGCGCATCTGCTGGGTGAAAGCCGGGTCCTGCTCGGTATCGGCGAAGACGACGACCAGCCGGCTCTGCCAGCGGAAATCCTCGAGCCGCTGGTCGGCGGCCGGGCGCACCAGCGTTTCGGCGGGGCTTTGGGTGAGGGCAGGCGTGGTGGCGGCGATGCCGCCCGGGATCGCTGCCAGCAGCAGTGAGGCGAGGGCAAGGGCATGGGGTCGCGGCATCGGTCCTCCTGTCCTTCGGAATATAGGCGGCGGCGCGGGCCCGGGGAAGGGCGGCGCGGTCGGAAGCAGCAACCTGCGGAGCGCGCGAGGAGCGCACCCGCGACGGTGGGAGAGAGACGGGCATGAGCGGCAAGATCGACGACTGGAAGGCGCTGGCGGCAAAGGAACTGAAGGGCCGCGACCCGTCGAGCCTCGACTGGGAGACGCTGGAGGGGATCCGCGTCAAACCCCTGTACACCGAGGCGGACACCGCCGACCTGCCGCATATGGGCAGCCTGCCGGGCATCGCGCCCTTCACCCGCGGCGTGCGTGCCACGATGTATGCGGGCCGCCCCTGGACGATCCGGCAATATGCCGGCTTCTCGACGGCCGAGGAATCGAACGCCTTCTACCGAAAGGCGCTGGCCGCCGGGCAGCAGGGGGTGTCCGTGGCCTTCGACCTGGCCACCCACCGCGGCTATGACAGCGACCACCCGCGCGTGGTGGGCGATGTCGGCAAGGCCGGGGTCGCCATCGACTCGGTCGAGGACATGAAGATCCTCTTCGACGGCATCCCGCTGGAGAAGATCTCGGTCTCGATGACGATGAACGGCGCGGTGATCCCGATCCTCGCCAATTTCATCGTCACCGGCGAGGAACAGGGCGTGCCGCGGGCCGAGCTGTCGGGGACGATCCAGAACGACATCCTGAAGGAATTCATGGTGCGGAACACCTATGTGTACCCGCCCGAACCCTCGATGCGGATCATCGCCGACATCATCGAATACACCGCCGCCGAGATGCCGAAGTTCAACTCGATCTCGATCTCCGGCTACCACATGCAGGAGGCCGGTGCGAACCTGGTGCAGGAGCTGGCCTTCACCTTGGCCGACGGGCGCGAATACGTCCGCGCGGCGCTGGCACGGGGGATGGATGTCGACGCCTTCGCCGGGCGCCTGTCGTTCTTCTTCGCCATCGGCATGAACGTCTTCATGGAGGCGGCGAAGCTGCGCGCCGCGCGCCTCCTGTGGTCGCGGATCATGGCCGAGTTCAATCCGAAGAAGCCGGGCTCGTCGATGCTGCGCACCCATTGCCAGACCTCGGGCGTGAGCTTGCAGGAACAGGACCCCTACAACAACGTCATCCGCACCGCCTATGAGGCGCTGGCGGCGGCGCTGGGGGGCACGCAATCGCTGCACACAAACGCGCTGGATGAAGCCATCGCGCTGCCCACCGAATTCTCGGCCCGCATCGCGCGCAACACCCAGCTGATCCTGCAGGAAGAGACCGGCATCACCCATGTCGTCGATCCGCTGGCCGGGTCCTACTATGTCGAGAGCCTGACGGCGGAGCTGGCGGACAAGGCCTGGGCGCTGATCGAGGAGGTCGAAGCGATGGGCGGCATGACCAAGGCCGTGGCCTCCGGCATGCCGAAGCTCCGGATCGAGGAGAGCGCCGCCCGCCGCCAAGCCGCGATCGACCGCGGCGAGGATGTGATCGTCGGCGTCAACAAGTACCGGTTGGCGAAGGAGGATGCGCTCGACATCCTCGACATCGACAACGTCGCGGTGCGCGAGGCGCAGGTCGCGCGGCTGGACCGGATCCGTGCCACCCGCGATCAGGCGGCCTGCGACGCCGCGCTGGCCGAGCTGAAGCGGCGCGCGAAAGAGGGCGGCAACCTGCTCGCCGCGGCGGTCGAGGCCGCGCGCGCCCGGGCCACGGTGGGAGAGATCTCGATGGCGATGGAAGAGGAATTCGGCCGTCACCGCGCCGAGGTGAAGACCCTCGCCGGCGTCTATGGCGCGGCCTACGAGGGCGACGCGGGCTTCGCCCAGATCCAGAAGGACGTCGAGACCTTCGCGGAAGAAGAGGGCCGCCGCCCGCGGATGCTGGTGGTGAAGATGGGCCAGGACGGCCATGACCGCGGCGCCAAGGTGATCGCGACGGCCTTCGCCGACATCGGCTTCGACGTCGACGTGGGTCCGTTGTTCCAGACCCCCGAAGAGGCCGCGCAGGACGCGATCGACAACGACGTGCATGTCATCGGCATCTCGTCCCAGGCTGCCGGCCACAAGACGCTGGCGCCGAAGCTGGTCGAGGCGCTGAAGGCGCAGGGTGCCGGCGACATTCTGGTGATCTGCGGCGGCGTGATCCCCGCGCAGGACTACCAGTATCTCTACGACCGCGGCGTCAAGGCGATCTTCGGCCCCGGCACCAACATCCCCTCGGCCGCGAAGGACATCCTCGGCCTGATCCGCGCAGCCCGCGCCGCTTGATCCTTTCGCATTGGTCAAAATATCCCCGGGGAGGTCCGGAGGGGCAGGCAGCCCCTCCGGCCTCGTCACCCGGCGCTCACATCCGGTCGAGCCACCGGAACGCAGGCCGGCGCAAGGCGTTTCCCTTCCGACAGCCAATGGAAGGAAAGGACGCGCCATGCGCAGCCCCGAAGACCTCAAGCACCACCTCTGGAAGCACCTCGCCAGCGATCGCACGCTGATGCTGGGCCTCGAGACGGCGACCGACGACCATCCCCGGCCGATGACCGCGCTGGTCGACGAGACGACCGGAAAGGACCAGGGCCCGCTCTGGATCTTCACCGCCAAGGACACCTCGCTCGCGCGCGCGCTGGGCACCGGGGCGCAGCCGGCGCTGGCGACCTTCGTGGCGAAGAACCACGATCTTTACGCCACGATCCGCGGCCGGCTGGTGATCGACACCGATCCGGCGGTGGTCGAGCGGCTCTGGAACCCCTTCGTCGCGGCCTGGTATCCCAACGGCAAGTCGGACCCCTCGCTGGAACTGCTGCGCTTCGATCTGGACAGCGCCGAGATCTGGGAAACGGGGTCGAGCCTCGTGACCGGCGCCAAGGCGCTGTTCGGCGCCGACCTGCGCCGCGACTTCGCCGACCGCCAGGCGCAGGTGCCGCTGTCCTGACCCCGCAGGCGCCGGTGGCGGGCCCCTGGTCCCGCCACCGGTCCCCCGTCCGCACGCTTGCAGGGAAGACCCCGGCACTGCGACTTGCGGACCCCCAGACGGCAGAAAGCCCCCGCCGGACCGGCGGGGGCTTTCTGCATCAGTGCTGCGGTCTCAGAGGGTCGCGGGCCCGGGTGGCACCGGGCGCCGCGACCCGCCGTGATCACATCTGCTGCTGGGTCTTCGCCGCTTCCTGGCTGATCGCGGCGCCACCCTTCTGGATGTCGTGGCCGGCGCCCTTGACGGTCTCACAGGCGGTGAGGGCCAGAAGGGCGGTCAGGACGAGTGCGATGCGCATGGCGTTCTCCTTCGCTAGGTTCGGGGGGCAAACGCCGCCGCCTGCGCTGCGTTCCCGCCCGGATCGTGAAAATTCCTCGAAACGGCGGCGCCGCGGCGGCACCCTGCCGGTCCGGGGCGTTCTTTTAACCATCCCTTAATCATTGCTTAACCCTGCCGCGGTCAGCCTGAGCTGATGACGCCCCTGCGCTGCCTTCCTGCCCTGGCCCTGCTGGCCGCCTGCGCCTCGCCCGCGCCCGAGTTCTTCGGCGCCGTGCGCCATGACCTCGAGCTGGGCGGGATCCGGTTCAGCGTTTTCTGGAAGGGCGAGCGGGCCGAGGTGATCCGGCTGGGCTATCTGACCCGGGCCCAGCGGGCGCCGGTGCCGGCGCTGATGATCCGCGCGGCCGAGCAGGCGACCGGCTGCCGCGTCCTGCCCGGCAGCGTGGTGACCGGCCTTCCCGGCGATACCGGAGAGGCGCGGATGGATCTGGACTGCGGCGCGGGCGGCTAGGTCGTCCCGCGCCGGGCGGGGGGCGTGTTCAAGGGGGCGCGTTCAAGGGGGCGGGCTCAGCCCTCTTCGCCCTCTTCGGCGCCGCCGCCCCCGGTCAGGAAGGCGGGCAGCCAGCGCCGCCGTCCGGCCTGCCAGCGCGCGAATTCGGCGGTGACCGCGGCTGGGTCATAGACCTCGCGCACCCAGTCCATGAAGGCGATGCCGGTCGCGGCCTCGGCGGCGGCATAGCTGCGCAGGAACTGGTCGAGCACGCCGGTCGGCCCGTTGCGGAAATGCAGGAAGCGCCAGTGCAGCTCGCGCATCGCCTCGATCACCGGGCGGTCCTCGATCATGATCAGCCAGAGCGCGGCCGCGAAGCCGGTGCGGTCGGCCCCCGACTTGCAATGCATCACCAGCGGCGTCTCGACCCTGCGGAACACCGCCTCGAGCTCGAGCAGACGTTCGCGCGTGGGCAGCTTGCGCGCGCGCAGCGAGACATCGACAAGGTCGAGCCCCAGCGCCTCGGCCGCCTCGGCTTCGAGCAGCCAGTAGCTTTCCGGCCGGTCGCCGCGCAGGTTCAGCACGGTGCGGATGCCGCGCGCCTTCCAGCTGCGCATCCGTTCGGGCGAGGGCTGGTTCGCGCGCCAGACGCCCGGGCAGACCTGATGGTCGTTGGCCCAGAGCGCCCGCAGGATGCCGTGGTCCTTCAGCGACATATGCAGACGGGCGCGGACCCGGCCCCAGGGGGCGGACAGGTCGAACGGCCGCTTGCCGCCGCTGCGCGTGCGGGGACGGGGGGGCGCGGTCTCGGCGGGGGCGTCCGCTTGGTCGTCCGCCTGATCGTGCTCTGGGCCTCGGCCGGGCATTGCGCTCCTTCGGGCATCGGTTAGCGTCGGGGTGACGAGGGCTTAGCGGCTTGTCCCCCCTCTGGCAAGCGCGTGGCGGGGGCGTGCCCGGCGCGCCGCAGCCGCCCGCATTGACCTTGCCTGCGCCCCGTCCTAGGCAGGGCGCACCCGCATTTGTCCGCGGGCGCGACCGGCCGGTTGGCGGCCCGCGCGCGCCCCGGCCCGTTCCCCGGAGGATCCATGCCCCTCGCCCACGGTCGCAGCTATCTCGCCATTCCCGGCCCCTCGGTCATGCCCGACCGGGTGCTGAACGCGATGCACCGCGCCGCGCCGAACATCTACGAAGGCGCGATGGTCGAGATGACGAAGGGCCTGATCCCGGACCTGAAGCGGGTGGCGCTGTCTTCGGGCCATGTCGCGATCTACATCGCCAACGGCCATGGCGCGTGGGAGGCGGCGATCGCCAACATGTTCTCGCGCGGGGACACGGCGCTGGTGGCGCTGACCGGGCGCTTCGGCATCGGCTGGGCCGAGGCCGCGCGGCGCATGGGCATCAACGCCGAGACCATCGACTTCGGCCTGAAGTCGCCCGCCGATCCCGAGAAGATCGCCGAGGCGCTGAAGGCCGACACCGCGCACCGGATCAAGGCGGTGCTGGTGACGCATGTCGACACTGCGACCAGCGTCCGGAACGACATCGCCGCGATCCGCCGCGCGATCGACGGCGTCGGCCACCCGGCGTTGCTGGCGGTGGACTGCATCGCCTCGCTCGGCTGCGACGAGTTCCGCTTCGACGACTGGGGCGTCGACATCATGGTCGCGGCCAGCCAGAAGGGGCTGATGGTGCCGCCGGGCCTCGCCTTCGTCTGGATCTCGGACAAGGCGCTGGCCGCCTGCCGCGGTGCCGATCTGGCGACGCCCTACTGGGACTGGACGCCGCGGATCGAGGTCAACGAATACTACCAGTTCTTCTGCGGCACCGCGCCCACCCACCACCTGTTCGGCCTGCGCGAGTCGCTGACCATGATCCTCGACGAGGAAGGGATCGAGAACGTCTGGGCCCGGCACCGCACCCTGTCCGAGGCGGTCTGGGCCGCGCTCGACACTTGGGGGCAGGGCGGCGACATCGCGATGAACATCGCCGATCCGGCGCTGCGCGGCCGCTCGGTCACCGCGGTGAAGATCGGTGACGGCGGTGCGGGCAAGCTGCGCAAGTGGCTGGAAACCGAGGCCGGCGTGACGCTGGGCATCGGGTTGGGCATGACGCTGCCCTCGGATGCGCGCTATGGCGACTTCCTGCGGGTCGCGCACATGGGCCATCTGAACGCCCATATGGTGATGGGCGTGCTGGGCACCATGGAGGCGGGGATGACCGCGCTCGAGATCCCCCATGGCCGCGGGGCGCTGGCCGCCGCCGCTGCCGTCATCGCGAAAGGCTGAGCCCATGACCGACACCCTGACCGCCGCCGCCGAGCTGCTGGCCCGCGCCGCCGCCACCGGCGAGCGGCCCGCCGACCTGCCCGGGGATCTGGTGCCCGCCGATGCCGCCGCCGCCTACCGCGTGCAGGACCTCGTCGTTGCCGGCCGCCCGGTGCTGGGCTGGAAGATCGCCGCGACCGCCGCCGACGGGGCGCACAGCTGCGCGCCGATGGTGCTGCGCATCGAGGACGGCGGCAGCCTGCCCGCCGGCGGTGCGCTGCCCGAACTGGAGGTCGAGATCGCGATCGAGGTGATCCGCGACCTGCCGCCGCGCGATGGCGCCTATGCCGCGGACGAGGTCGATGCGGCGCTCGGGCAGGCTGCGGCCGCGATCGAGGTGCTGGGCTCGCGCTACGCGGTGCGCAAGGCGGTGGGTCCGCTGTCGGGGCTGGCCGATGCGCAGTCGAACGCCGGTTTTGTCATCGGGGCCGAACGCGCCGACTGGCGCAGCCGCGAGATCGCGGACTGCGTGGCCAGCCTGAGCGACGGCAGCGCCGAGATCGGCGGCACCAATGCCGGCGGCAGCTCGGCCCGGACGCTGGCGGCGCTGGTCTGGCTGGCCAACCACGCGCAGGCGCGCGGCGGGCTGAAGGCCGGGCAATGGGTGATCACCGGGGCCCGCCGCGGCCCGGTCGAGATCGCGGGGCCGGCGACGCTGACCGCGGGCGTCTCGGGCATCGGCACGGCGACGCTGGTGATCCCGGCCCGCTGACCGGGCCCCGGTTCGCGCGTCTCTGGTCCCGGGCCGGTCCGTGCGGATCGGCCCTGCCTTACCAGAAAGCGCCTGACCAGAAAGCGCCTGACCGGAAACCGCCGGACCAGCGCGCCGGGCTGCGGGCCCGGCACCCGGGCCCGCGCGGTGCCGGACTCAGTGGCCGTTCTTGGCCAGCCAGTCCTTCATCCAGGCGATCTCCTTTTCCTGCGCGGCGATCACGTCCTCGGCCAGCTTGCGGACCTCGGGGTCCTTGCCATGCTCCAGAACGACCTTCGCCATCGCGACCGCACCTTCGTGATGCGGGATCATGCCCCTGACGAAGTCTACATCGGCATCGCCGGTATAGGGCTGCATCATCTCTTCATGCATCGTCGCCATCGCCGCCTTGTAGGCCTCGGTCGAGGCGCTGTCCTGCGCGGCGGATGTGCCCGACATGGACATGCCGTGGCCGGAATGGTCCATGGTCTGGGCGATGGCCGCGACGGGTAGAAGAAGGGCGGCGGCGAGGACGAGGGGGCGCATCTGGCTCTCCGTATGGGTGGCTTGGACGCAAGATGTGGCGCCGGGGTCGTTCCGGCAAGTCACGGAACGGTCAGCGGCCCCGGTTGCGGGCCGCGGGCCTGCGCGGTGTCGTGATCACCCCGCCGCCGGGCGGCCTTTCCGCCCGGAAGGAGCCACCCGGCCGCCTGCGCAGCCTGTGATCGCAGGCCCCGGCGTCACGCGGGCTGCGCAGGGCTACTCGGCGGCGGCGCGGGCGGCGCGGGCCTCGGCCAGGGCGCCGGGCAGGGCGGCCTCGAAGGCGTCGAGATCGGCCTCGCGGCCGCAGCTGACCCGGATGCAGCGGTCCTGCGGCGCGACGAAGGGCATGCGCACGAAGATCCCGCGTGCGGACAGCGCCGCCACCGTCGCCCGTGCCAGCGCGCCGTCGCCGCCAAGGTCGATGGTCACGAAATTGGTGGCCGAGGGCAGGGCGCTCAGCCCCTGTGCCGCGGCGATGGCCCCGATGCGCGCGCGCGAGGCCGCGACCTCGGCCCGCACGGTGTCGAGCCAGGCCTGGTCCTGCAGCGCCGCCAGCGCGCCCGCCAGCGAGATCCGCCCCATGCCGAAATGGTTGCGCACCCGGTCGAAGGCCGCGATCTGGCCGGTGCTGCCCAGCGCATAGCCGACCCGTGCCCCCGCCAGCCCGTAGGCCTTCGAGAAGGTGCGCATCCGGATCACCCGCCCGTCTTCGGGATCGACCTGCGCCGCGGTGCCCTCGGGGGCGAATTCGACATAGGCCTCATCCAGCACCAGCAGGCAGCCCTCGGGCATCCGCTCGATCATCGCCTCGATCACCCGGCTCGGATGGTGCGAGCCCATCGGGTTGTCGGGATTGGCGAGGTAGACGAGCTTCGCGCCGGTCTCGCGCGCCAAGGCCAGCAGCGCCTCGGGGTCTTCGGCATCGCCCTTGTAGGGCACGGTCTCGAGCCGCCCGCCGAAGCCCGCGACATGGTAGTTGAAGGTGGGATAGGCCCCCTTCGAGGTGACGACCACGTCGCCGGGGGCGATGCAGATCCGCACCAGCAGGCCCAGAAGGCCGTCGATGCCTTCGCCGATCATCACGTTGGCGGGCGCCACGTCCTCGGCCGCGGCGATCGCGCGGCGCAGGTCATGCGCCTCGGGGTCGGCATACATCCAGGCATCCTGCGCGCTGGCGGCCATCGCCGAGATCGCGCGCGGCGAGGGGCCAAAGACGTTCTCGTTCGCCCCGAGCCGGGCGGTGAAGGCCGCGCCGCGGGCGCGCTCCTGCGCCTCGGGGCCGACGAAGGGCACGGTTGCGGGCAGGCTCGCGACGAGCGGGGTGAGAAGCGGGGCGGAGGGCTTGCGTTCCTGGGTCATGGCCCGGCCCAGAAAGCCGATTTCGCGCCGCCCGGCAAGGTTCCTGTGCGCGTTGTCCTCGGGCTCCTGACGGGCGCCCGACCGGCTGCGGACCGCCGGAGAACCAAGCCGCAGAAAGTCCGCCGAGCAGACAGCTATCCTGTCGCGGAGGTGATCACGGCCCTCTCGGGTCCATTGCGGAAGCCTGGCCGTGGTGGTCAAGGCCTGCGCAGATGCCTGCGCCGCCGTTTCGCCCCGCAAGCCGATCACGGAGGGCGCAGGGGCTTTGCCCTTGTCGCGCGTGAGGCGCGATCACAGCCTGAAGCGGGTTTGGGGCTCTCTTAGCGTTCACGACGTTGAGCTGTCGTGCAGACGTCGCCAGCTAGCATCGAAGACGTCGTGATCTCACTCCAGGCGCAGCCGGCACGCGTTCAGGCCGCCCGGACTGACCATGGCGCGCGCACGACCCTCCGGCTGAGCGTTGCAGCCCTTGCGGACCGCATCCGTCGCTCAGGCGTGGGCGGCGGGCAGCTGCGGTCCGGGGGCCGGGCTGTCGATGACCAGTGCACTGTCCTCGGAGGGCAGGCGCGCCTCGCGGTCGATGGCGCGGGTGCCGGGATCGGCATAGGCGCCCATGGCCAGGGCGAAGGCGAGCGGGCTCAGGGCCAGGGCGGGGCTCGGTCTGCGTTTCATCGCGCGTCTCCTGTTGTGGTCCGCAGGGGCGATATGGGCAGCCTGCGCCCGCCCGGCACCCCCGCACAACTCACCGATCGGTGATGCTGCGCTGCGGCTGGCGGATCCTTGCCGCGGATGTTTCAGCCGATCACGCCGCCGATCACGCCATCGCGTCCGCATCCACTTGTCTTTCCCCGCATTCCTTTGCGAAATGGCCGCGACAGACCCCGGTCCGGGCTCTGGGGTGCCGCGCCGGCGCCGGAGGAGGACAGCATCATCGCCCGCCGCTCATCGACCTTCGCCCCCTTCGCGAACCCCGCGTTCCGCAGGCTGTGGTTCGCTTCGCAGACCTCGAACCTCGGCGGGCTGATCCAGACCGTGGGCGCCGGCTGGCTGATGACCTCGCTCTCCAGCTCGGCCGACATGGTGGCGCTGGTGCAGGCCTCGAACACGCTGCCGATCATGGTGCTGTCGCTGGTCTCGGGCGCGCTGGCCGACAGTTTCGAGCGGCGGACGATCCTGATCACCGCGCAGGGCTTCATGCTGGCGGTCTCGATCGGGCTGGCGGTCTGCGCCTGGGCCGACATGCTCTCGCCCTGGGGCCTTTTGGGCTTCACCTTCGCGATCGGCGCCGGGGTCGCGCTTTACAACCCCTCCTGGCAGGCCTCGATGGGCGACATCGTCGCGCGCGAGGACCTGTCGGCCGCGGTCAGCCTGAACTCGATGGGCTTCAACCTGATGCGCTCGGTCGGGCCGGCGCTGGGGGGGATCCTCGTCGCCATCGCCGGGGCCGCCGCCGCCTTCGCGGTGAACGCGGCCAGCTACATCCCGAACATCCTCGCGCTCTGGCTCTGGCGACCCGAGCGCGCCCCGGCCCGCCTGCCGCGCGAACCGCTGCCGCAGGCGCTGGGGGCGGGGCTGCGCTATGTCGCGATGTCGCCGAACCTGATGCGGGTCATGGGACGCGCGTCGCTCTTCGGCTTCGCGGCCTCGTCGGCGATGGCGCTGATGCCGATCGTCGCGCGCGAGAGCCTGGGCGGCTCGGCGCTGACCTATGGCCTGTGCTTGGGCTTCTTCGGCTTCGGCGCGATCTGCGCGGTGATGGTCAATGCGCAGGTGCGGGCGCGCTTCCGCAACGAGCAGATCGGCGTCGCGGCCTTTGCGGGCTTCGCGCTGGGAATGGTGGGGCTGGCCTTTTCGCATGCGCTGTGGATGGCGGCGCCGGGGCTGCTGCTGGCGGGGGCCTGCTGGGTACTGGCGCTGTCGCTGTTCAACGTGACGGTGCAGCTGTCGACGCCGCGCTGGGTCGTGGGCCGCGCGCTCAGCTTCTATCAGACCGCCACCTTCGGCGGCATGGCGCTGGGGTCGTGGATCTGGGGTCTGGTGGCCGAGGCGCATGGCGTGGTGCCGGCGCTGCTGCTGGCCGCGGCGCTGCTGCTGTTCGGGGCCGGGGCCGGGCGCTGGCTGCCGCTGGCGCAGTTCGCCAACCTCGACCTCGACCCGGCCGGCCGCTTTCAGGAGCCCGAGCTGAAGATCGACCTGCGCGCGCGGTCCGGCCCGATCATGGTGATGGTCGACTACGTGATCGCGGCCGGCGATACCGATGCCTTCCTGGCCGAGATGACGACGCGCCGCCGGGTGCGGATCCGCGACGGGGCCCGGCAATGGGTGCTGCTGCGCGACCTGGAAAACCCCGACATCTGGACGGAAAGCTATCACGTCGCCACCTGGACCGACTACGTGCGCCACAACGAGCGGCGGACCAAGGCCGATCTCGACAATTTCGAACGGCTGCTGGCCCTGCACCGCGGTCCGGGCCGGCCGCGGGTGCACCGGATGATCGAGCGTCAGACCGTGCCGCTGCATGACGACATGCCGCTGAAGCCGACCTCGCCGACCGAGTTGCAGCAATAGCGCGGCGCGGGCAGGATCCGCGGCAGGAGGATCGGACATGGCCGAGGACGAGACCAAGCTGACTCGCACCAAGCGCGCCTGGGCGGCGGCGGGCAAGTTCCTGACCGGGCGGCACGACGCGGACGCGCGCCTGCCGCCGGGCCAGCATCTGGTGACCGACTGGCCGGTGCTCGACCTCGGGATCGAGCCCTCCATCGACATCGCGCGCTATCGGCTCGACGTGACCGGCTTCGTCGAGACGCGGCTGTCGCTCGACTGGGCGGCGCTGATGGCGCTGCCGCAAAGTGACGCGCGCTCGGACATCCACTGTGTCACCACCTGGTCGCGCTATGACAACGACTGGCGCGGGATCCGCACCACCGACCTGCTGGAGCGCGCGGGGCTGATGGAGATCGCGGGCCATGTGCTGCTGCACGGCGCCGACGGCTATGTCACCAATCTGCCGCTGGCCGATTTCTGTGCCCCGGACGCGATGCTGGCCACCCATTGGCAGGGCGCGCCTTTGACGCGCGAGCATGGCGGGCCGCTCAGGGCGGTGATCCCGCATCTTTACTTCTGGAAAAGCGCCAAGTGGCTGACCCGGATCGAGGTGATCGGCACCGATCAGGCCGGCTTCTGGGAGCGCAACGGCTATCACATGCGCGGCGATCCCTGGGCCGAAGAGCGGTATGGCTGACCCTGCGGCATCGGTCCCCGTTGCCGCGCTGCGGCGGGGCGGCTACACCTGAGGCCGACCCGGCGTGCCGCCGGCGGGGAAGGGATGCCAATGGCCGAGGGTCTGTCGATCATCGTGGTGGAAAAGGACCGCGACCGCGCGTTGCGGATCGTGGATGCGCTGCGCGAGTCGGGAGACCACACGATTCAGGTTCTGGGCGAAGAGATGGGCCTCGCCCGCCGCATCGCCGAGCGCCGCCCCGACATCGTGCTGATCGACGTCGAGAACCCTTCGCGCGATCAGCTCGAGGAACTCGCCATCGCCTCGGGCCCGATGGAACGGCCGGTGGCGATGTTCGTCGACCGCTCGGACGAGGGGCTGACCAAGGCCGCGATCGAGGCGGGGGTGTCGGCCTATGTCGTCGACGGGCTGCGCGGCGACCGCATCAAGCCGGTGCTCGACGCGGCAATCGCCCGTTTCCACATGTTCTCGAAGATGCGGGCGGAACTGGCCGCGACTCGCGCCGCGCTGGAGGAGCGCAAGGTCGTGGACCGCGCCAAGGGCCTGCTGATGCGCGCCCGCGGCATTTCCGAGGACGAGGCCTATGCGCTGCTGCGCAAGACCGCGATGGACCAGGGCAAGAAGATCGGCGACGTGGCGCAGGCGCTGGTCACCGCGGCGGAGCTGCTGAAATGACCGAGACGCTGTCGCTGGGCTTTGTCGCGCTGATCGATGCGGGTCCGCTGATCGTCGCGCAGGAACTGGGCTTTGCCGAGGAAGAAGGGCTGGCGCTGGACCTGCGGCGCGCGCCCTCGTGGTCGATGCTGCGCGATCAGCTGGCCTTCGGACAGATCGAGGCCGCCCAGCTGCTGGCCCCGGTGCCGATCGCCACCGCGCTGGGGCTGGGGGGCGCGGTCCCTCGGCTCGATGCGCTGCAGGTGCTGTCGGTGAACGGCACGGTGATCGGCGTCTCGCGCGGGCTGGCCGAGGCGCTGCGCCACCACGGCTACAGCTTCGACTTCAAGGATGCCACCGCCGCGGGCCGGGCGATGATCGCGGCCGCCGGCGACGGCGGACTGCGCCTTGGCGTGCCCTTCCCCTTCTCGATGCAGGCCGAGCTTGTGCACTACTGGCTGAACGCGCTGGGCTTCGATGCCGCACGGGGCCTGATCGTGCGCACCGTGCCGCCGCCGAGGATGGCCGAGGCGGTCGAGGCCGGCGAGATCGATGCCTTCTGCGTGGGCGAGCCCTGGGGCTCGATCGGCGTGGCGCGCGGGGTGGCGGAACTGCTGCTGCCCGGCGCCGCGATCTGGTCCTTCGCACCCGAAAAGGTGCTGGCCGTGCGCCATTCCTGGGCGGAAAGCGAGCGCGAGCTGGGCGGGCGGCTGTCGCGCGCCATCTGGCGCGCCGGGCGCTGGCTGGGCGACCCGGTCAACCGCGCGACCGCCTCCGAGGTGCTGGCGCGGCAATCCTATCTGAACGTCCCCGCCGAGGTGATCGAGCGCGCGATGCAGGGCCGGCTGGTGATCGACCCCGCCGGGGCCGAGGTGCAGACCGACCAGTTCATCGTCTTCCACGAGGGCGGCGCGGCCTTCCCCTGGCGCAGTCAGGCGGCCTGGATCGCGCGCCGGCTGGCCGGGCGCACCGGCCTTGACCCCGTCTGGGCGGCCGAGACCGCGAAGCCGGTGTTCCGCGCCGATCTCTACCGTCAGTTCCTGTCCGGGACCGGCGCGCCGATGCCCGGAGCCTCGGAAAAGATCGAGGGCGCGCTGGAGGCGCCGGCCGGGGCCGGGGCGTCGCAGGGGCGGTTGATTCTAAACCGCAACCGTTTCTTCGATGGCGCGGAATTCGACCCCGCAACGACATGATGACGGTTTTGTAAGCATTTTCGCTGCACCTGCACACATCTAAACGCGTTTTCGCCGGATTTTCGCCTTAACACCCTGATGACCTTTGACAGGCACGCTGCAGCTGCGGCATAGCTTAAGACACCGGAACAAGGGCGTTCCGACATCCATTCCCCAAAGTTTTGGGAACCGAGCAAAGCCGCTCGACCCCGCCATTTCCTCGAAAGAGACGGCGGTGATCGTGCGGCCATTTTCATTTGCGCGGCTTCCAACATGCTCAGTCAGTTCGAGCCGCCATCGTATGAGGGACCTGGAATGAAACGCTTCGCTTCGCTTCTCGTGCTGTCCTCGCTTCTGTCGGCGACCTCGGCCTTCGCCTGGACCGACGGCATCGAAAAGGACCAGCTGACGCTGGGCTTCATCAAGCTGACCGACATGGCGCCCATCGCCATCGCCAAGGAAAAGGGCTTCTTCGACGACGAGGGCCTGTCGGTCACCGTCGAGGCCCAGTCGAACTGGAAGGTGCTGCTGGACCGCGTCATCTCGGGCGAGCTTGACGGCGCCCACATGCTGGCCGGCCAGCCGATCGCCGCGACCATCGGCTACGGCACCCAGGGCAATGTGATCACGCCCTTCTCGATGGACCTGAACGGCAACGCCATCACCGTCTCGAACGCGATCTGGGACGAGATGAAGAAGAACGTGAAGCTGGGCGCCGACGGCAAGCCCGAGCATCCGATCTCGGCCGCCGCGCTGAAGCCGGTGATCGAGAAGTACAAGGCCGAGGGCAAGCCCTTCAACCTGGGCATGGTCTTCCCGGTCTCGACCCACAACTACGAGCTTCGCTACTGGCTGGCCGCCGGCGGCATCAACCCGGGCCTCTACTCGCCCGAAGACACCTCGGGCCAGATCGAGGGCGACGTGCTGATCTCGGTCACCCCGCCGCCGCAGATGCCCGCCACCATGGAAGCCGGCACGATCCTCGGCTATTCGGTGGGCGAGCCCTGGAACCAGGCCGCCGTCGCCAAGGGCATCGGCGTGCCGGTGATCACCGACCACGACATCTGGAAGAACAACCCGGAAAAGGTCTTCGGCTTCACCGAGAAATTCGCGGAAGAGAACCCGAACACCGTGCTGGCCGTGACCAAGGCGCTGATCCGCGCCGCGATCTGGCTGGACGAGAACGACAACGCCAACCGCGCCGAGGCGGTCGAGATCCTGTCGCGCCCCGAATATGTCGGCGCCGACAAGGCGGTGATCGCCAACTCGATGACCGGCACCTTCGAATATGAAAAGGGCGACAAGCGTCCGGCGGCCGACTTCAACGTGTTCTTCCGCTACAACGCGACCTTCCCCTACTACTCGGACGCGGTCTGGTACCTGACCCAGATGCGCCGCTGGGGCCAGATCGCCGAGGCCAAGCCCGACGCGTGGTTCGACGAGACCGCCAAGAAGGTCTACCGCCCCGACCTCTACAAGGCCGCCGCCGAGGCGCTGGTCGCCGAGGGTGTCGTGACCGCCGACATGTTCGAGTTCGACGCCGACGGCTATCGCGAACCGACCGCCGAGTTCCTCGACGGCGTGAGCTACGACGGCAAGGCGCCGAACGCCTACATCGACAGCCTGACCATCGGCCTGAAGGACGACCAGAAGGTCGTCGCCGGCCAGGTCACGAACTGATCTGACGCACTCTTCCTCCCGCCGCGGCCCGCGCCGGCCGCGTCCCGCGGCGGGTCTTTTCCATCGCATTTCGCCACGCCCTGCCCCCGAAGGAGCGCCGCCATGACCGCCATCGATCCGTCCGCGATGCCCGATCCGGCCCGTGAGGCCCGCCGCGAACGCCTGTTCTCCCGCATCAACAAGCTCGACGCCTGGTTCAAGGTGCTGGGCCTTGCCTGGATCACCCCGATCCTGCGCGCCGCCGCCGGCGACAACCCGAAGGCGCAGCTCAAGGACATCTGGAAGCTTCTGGGCGTGCCGGTGCTGGCCATCGCCATCTTCCTCGGCATCTGGGCCGCGCTCGCGCCGCAGGTGCAGACCTCGCTGGGCGCGATCCCCGGGCCGGTCGAGGTCTGGGAACAGGCCAAGGTGCTGCATGCCGACGCCGTGACCGAGGGTGAGAAGGCCGCCGCCTTCTATGCAGAGCAGGACGCGAAGAATGCCCAGCTGGTCAAGGACGGCTACCCCGAGCGGGTGCGCGAGCGCCCCTATACCGGCAAGCCGACCTATTACGCGCAGATCTTCACCTCGATCCAGACCGTGTTCTTCGGCTTCCTGATCGCCACCGCCGTCGCCGTGCCGCTGGGCATCGCCGCGGGCCTGTCGCAGACCGCCAATGCCGCGATCAACCCGATCGTGCAGATCTTCAAGCCGGTCTCGCCGCTGGCCTGGCTGCCGATCGTCACCATGGTCGTCTCGGCGCTCTATGCTGGGGACATGGCGAAAAGCTTCATCATCTCGGCCGTGACGGTGACGCTCTGCTCGCTGTGGCCGACGCTGATCAACACCGCGCTGGGCGTGGCCTCGATCGACAAGGACCTGGTGAACGTCGGCAAGGTGCTGAAGCTGGGCACCTGGACAAAGATCACCAAGCTGGTGCTGCCCTCGGCGCTGCCGCTGATCTTCACCGGGCTTCGCCTGTCGCTGGGCGTGGGCTGGATGGTTCTGATCGCCGCCGAGATGCTGGCGCAGAACCCGGGCCTGGGCAAGTTCGTCTGGGACGAGTTCCAGAACGGCTCGCAGCAGTCGCTGGCCAAGATCATGGTCGCGGTCTTCACCATCGGGATCATCGGCTTCATGCTCGACCGCGTGATGTTCGCCCTGCAGTCGCTCTTCACCTACTCGAAGACCCGGTGAGCGCGATGGGCATCCTCAAGTTCTCTCATGTCTTCAAGTCCTTCGGCGAAGGTCTTGAGAAAGCGGATGTGCTTCGCGACATCAACCTCGAGGTCCGCGAAGGCGAATTCCTGGCGATCCTCGGATTTTCCGGCACCGGGAAATCCACGCTGATGAACCTGATGGCCGGTCTGGAAACCCCGTCGAAAGGCGCCGTCACCTTCAAGGGCGCGCCGATCGACGGCCCGGGCCCCGAGCGCGGGCTGGTCTTCCAGTCCTACTCGCTGATGCCCTGGCTGACGGTGGCGGGCAACGTGGCGCTGGCGGTCGACGCGGTCCACAAGGGCAAGTCCAAGGCCGAGCGCGCGGCGATGGTGGCGAAATACGTCTCGATGGTGGGCCTTGGCCATGCCGCCGAACGTCGCCCGGCCGAGCTGTCAGGGGGCATGCGCCAGCGGGTGGGCATTGCCCGCACGCTGGCGATGGAGCCGGAAGTGCTGCTGATGGACGAGCCGCTCTCGGCGCTGGACGCGCTGACGCGGGCGAACCTCGCCGACGAGATCGAGGCGATCTGGGAGCAGGACAAGCGCACGGTCGTGCTGATCACCAACGACGTCGACGAGGCGATCGTGCTGGCCGACCGGATCATCTGCCTGAACCCCGACGGCACGCTGGGCCAGGAATTCCCGGTCACGCTCGCCCGGCCGCGCGACCGCGCCGCGATGAACCATGACGAGATCTTCAAGGAACTGCGCGCCAACGTCACCTCGTACCTGATGGACGTGGGGATCGCCGGCAAGGCCGCCGAGACGCGGAACCTGCCGAACGTCACCCCGCGCCATGCGCTGCCGCAGGCGGTCGCTAAGGCGCAGGAAAGCGCCACCGACGAGCGCTACCTGCAGTATTCGCAGCTGCACAAGATCTACGCGACGCCGAAGGGCCCGCTGACGGTCGTCGAGGACTTCAACCTGACCCTGAAGAAGGGCGAGTTCGTCAGCCTGATCGGCCATTCCGGCTGCGGCAAGTCGACGGTGCTGACGATGACCGCCGGTCTGAACTCGATCTCGAAGGGCGCCATCAAGCTCGACGGTTACCACGTCGAGGGCGCGGACCCGGAACGGGCGGTGGTGTTCCAGTCGCCCTCGCTCTTCCCCTGGCTCTCGGCCAAGGAGAACGTGGCGATCGGCGTCGACAAGGTCTACCCGAAGGCCAGCCAAGCCGAACGGCAGGAGGTGGTGGAATACTACCTGGAACGCGTGGGCCTGGGCGACAGCATGGACAAGGCCGCGGCCGACATGTCGAACGGCATGCGCCAGCGGGTGGGCATCGCGCGGGCCTTCGCGCTCTCGCCGAAGCTGCTGCTGCTGGACGAGCCCTTCGGGATGCTGGACAGCCTGACCCGCTGGGAGCTGCAGGAAGTGCTGATGGAGGTCTGGAGCCGGACCAAGGTCACCGCGGTCTGCGTCACCCATGACGTCGACGAGGCGATCCTGCTGGCCGACCGCGTGGTGATGATGACCAACGGGCCGCGCGCGACGATCGGCAAGATCACCGAGGTGAAGCTGCCGCGGCCGCGCACCCGCAAGGCCCTGCTCGAGCATCCCGACTACTGGACCTATCGCGAAGAGATCCTCGGCTTCCTCGAGGAATACGAGCATGGGGCCCACAAGAAGAAGGATGCCGCGTGATGAGCCCCGACCAGGTCGTTCTGGTCCGCGCCAGCTACCGGCTGCTGGACCAGGTGAAGGGGCAGGCCGCGGGCATGTTCTATGGCCGGCTCTTCACCATCGCCCCCGAGGTGCGCCCCCTCTTCGCCGGATCGGACATGTTCCGCCAGTCCGAGAAGCTGTGGAACATGCTCGGCACCATCGTGAGCATGCTCGACGAGCCCTCGCATCTGGTGCCGGCGATCGAGGAGCTGGCCCAGGACCACGTCCGCTACGGCGTCAAGCCCGAGTTCTACCGCCCCGTCGGTGACGCGCTCTTGTGGACGCTGGAACACGGCCTTGGCGCCTCGTGGTCGGAAGACACGCGCCACGCCTGGGAAGCGGCCTTCACCGCGCTCAGCCAGATCATGATCCGTGCCGCCTACACGGGCGGCGCCCCCGAAACCTCCCACACCTGAGGGTGAATGACATGAAGAAGAGACTTGTCGTCATCGGTGCAGGCATGGCTTCCGGCCGGGCTCTGGAGCACCTTTTCGAAACCGCCTCGGCCGACTGGGACGTGACCCTGTTCAACGCCGAGCCGCGCGGCAACTACAACCGGCTGATGCTGTCGCCGGTGCTGTCGGGCGAAAAGACCTACGAGCAGATCGTCACCCATGACGACAGCTTCTATGCCGCGCACAACATCCACTGCCGCTTCGGCGAGAAGGTCGTGTCGATCGACCGCGCGCGGAAGGTGGTCGTGGGCGAGAGGGGCGAAGTGGCTTACGACAAGCTGCTGATCGGCACCGGCTCGAACCCTTTCATCATCCCGCTGCCGGGCAAGGACCTGAAGGGCGTCATCGCCTATCGTGACCTGGAAGACACCCAGGCGATGATCGACCTTGGCGCCAAGCCCGGCGCGAAGGCCGTCGTCATCGGCGGGGGCCTGCTGGGGCTTGAGGCTGCGGCCGGGATGGCGGCGCGGGGCGTCGATGTCACCGTGGTGCACATCATGGGCCACCTGATGGAGCGCCAGCTGGACGAAAGCGCCGGCTACCTGCTGCGCAAGGCGCTGAACGACAAGGGCATCCACGTCCTCTGCCAGGCGAACTCGAAAGAGATCCTGGGCGACGAGGCCGGCCATGTCCGCGCGCTGGCGCTCGCCGACGGGACCGAGCTGCCCTGCGACCTGCTGGTGATGGCGGTGGGCATCCGCCCGAACACCCAGCTGGCGAAAGAGGCCGGGCTCGAGGTGAACCGCGGGATCCTCGTCGACGACCACATGGTCACCTCGGACCCCGATGTCCTGAGCCTTGGCGAATGCGTCGAGCATCAGGGTGCGATCTTCGGGCTGGTGGCGCCGCTTTACGACCAGGCGAAGGTCGTGGCGGCCACGCTGAACGGCCAGCACGCGGTCTTCGTGTCGAAGGAAGTCTCGACCAAACTGAAGGTCACCGGCTGCGACCTGTTTTCGGCGGGCGACTTCGCCGAGGGCGAGGGCCGCGAGGACATCGTGTTCCGCGACCCCTCGCGCGGGGTCTACAAGCGGCTGGTGCTGAAGGGCGACCGGATCATCGGCGCCGTGATGTACGGCGACACCGCCGACGGCAACTGGTTCTACGGCCTGATGAAGGACGGCGCCGACGTGTCGGAGATGCGCGAGACGCTGATCTTCGGCCCGGCCTTCCAGGGGGGGGCCGCACTGGACCCTATGGCGGCCGTTGCAGCATTGCCGCCTGAGGCGGAGATCTGCGGCTGCAACGGCGTGTGCAAGGGCAAGATCGTCGAGGCCATCAAGGGCGGCGCCACCACGCTGGACCAGGTGCGCGCCACCACCAAGGCAAGCTCCTCTTGCGGGACCTGCACCGGCCTCGTGGAACAGGTGATGGCGGTGACGCTGGGCGACGACTTCGTCATGCCCACCTCGATGCCGATGTGCAAATGCACCGACCACACCCACGAGGACGTGCGTCGCCTGATCAAGTCGATGGAGCTGAAATCGCAGCCGGCGGTCTTCCAGGAACTGGGCTGGAAGTCGAAGGACGGCTGCCATTCCTGCCGCCCGGCGCTGAACTTCTACCTGCTGGCCGACTGGCCGCTGGACTATGAGGACCAGCCGCAGAGCCGCTTCGTGAACGAGCGCAACCACGCCAACATCCAGAAGGACGGCACCTATTCGGTGATGCCGCGGATGTGGGGGGGGATGACCGACGCCAAGGAACTGCGCGCGATTGCGGACGCCGCCGACAAGTACGGCGCGGCTGTGAAGGTCACCGGTGGCCAGCGGATCGACCTCTTGGGCATCAAGAAGGAAGACCTGCCGGCGATCTGGGCGGATCTGAACGACGCGGGCATGGTCTCGGGCCACGCCTATACCAAGGGGCTGCGCACGGTGAAGACCTGCGTCGGCTCGGACTGGTGCCGGTTCGGCACGCAGGACTCGACCGGGCTCGGGATCAAGCTTGAGAAGCTGCTCTGGGGGTCGTGGACGCCGCACAAGGTCAAGCTGGCGGTGTCGGGCTGCCCGCGGAACTGCGCCGAGGCCACCTGCAAGGACGTGGGCATCATCTGCGTCGATAGCGGCTATCAGATCGGCGTCGCCGGGGCCGCGGGCATGGACGTGAAAGAGACCGAACGCCTGGTCGATGTCGCGACCGAGGAAGAGGCGCTCGAGATCACGGCGGCCTTCATCCAGCTCTACCGCGAGAACGCCAAGTATCTGGACCGGCCCTACAAATGGGTGGCGAAGGTCGGGCTCGACTGGGTCAAGGAACGGGTGGTGGCCGATATCGACAGCCGCCGCGCGCTTTATGACCGGTTCCTGATCAGCCAGTCGGTCTATCAGAAGGACCCCTGGGCGGAGCGTGCCCGCCCCGAGGATCGCCCCAAATGGCAACCGCTTGCGGATTTCACCCGGGAGGCCGCGGAATGACCCTGTTCGTCGACATCGGATCGCTGGACGACATCCCGCGCCAGGGCGCGCGGGTCGTGAAGACCGCCGAGGGCTGCGTCGCGGTCTTCCGCACCAACGAGGACGAGGTCTTCGCGCTCGATGACCGCTGCCCCCACAAGGGCGGACCGCTGAGCGAGGGGATCGTGCATGGCAACAAGGTGACCTGCCCGCTGCATTCCACGGTCTTCGACCTGTCGACCGGGCAGGCGCAGGGCGCGGATGACTACGTCACCCGCAGCCATCCCGCCAAGGTCGAGAACGGCCGCGTCCTGCTGGATGCGAGCCTGCTGCGCCGCCGCAGCGCGGCCTGAGGACGGGCGCGGGGGGGGTT
>NZ_JBAWKD010000004.1:101654-152350 GCF_037095735.1 Frigidibacter sp. MR17.14
GAGGACGGGCGCGGCGGCGGTTCCCCGCCGCGCTTCTGCCAAGACCTCTGCCCCCGACCGGTGGGGCGGGGTCACAGGACAAAGACCGGTCCCCGTCTCAACAGGAAGGAAAGTAGCGATGTCGTACGTCACTCCTGGTGACTTCGCGAAGAAGATGGTCGACGCCGGCGAGGCGAAGGTCTTCATGTCGACGAAGGACACCGTCATCCGCGCCTACATGGCCGGGGCGATCCTCGCGCTGGCCGCGGCCTTCGCCGTCTCGGTCACCGTCAACACCGGCAACCCGCTGGTGGGGGCGCTGCTGTTTCCGGTCGGGTTCTGCATGCTCTACCTGATGGGCTTCGATCTTCTGACCGGCGTCTTCACCCTTGTGCCGCTGGCGCTGATCGACCGCCGCCCGGGCGTGACGCTGGGCGGGGTGATGCGCAACTGGGGCCTGGTGTTCCTGGGCAACTTCGCCGGCGCCCTGACCGTGGCGCTGTTCATGGCGATCATCTTCACCTTCGGCTTCTCGGAAGCGCCGAACGCCATCGGCGAGAAGATCGGCCATATCGGTGAAAGCCGCACCGTCGGCTATGCCGCCCATGGCGCCGCCGGGATGCTGACGCTCTTCATCCGCGCGGTGATGTGCAACTGGATGGTCTCGACCGGCGTGGTCGCGGCGATGATGTCGACCTCGGTGCCGGGCAAGATCATGGCGATGTGGATGCCGATCCTGGTGTTCTTCTACATGGGCTTCGAGCATTCGATCGTGAACATGTTCCTGTTCCCGAGCGGAATCCTGCTGGGCGGCAACTTCACCTGGGGCGACTATTTCATCTGGAACGAGATCCCGACCGTGCTGGGCAACCTCGTCGGCGGCCTGACCTTCGTGGGCGGCATGATCTACGCCACGCATCTGAAGACCTCGCCCGACCGGGCCCGCCCGGGCAAGGTGCAGGCGCAGGTGATGCCGGCCGAGTGAGGCCGCGCTGACCGAACACCCGCCGGGACACCGGCGGGTCGCCCGGTGCCGTCGCCCCACGGCGGTGTCCGGGACCTGATCCCCTCCGAACTCTGCCCCCGAAGATGTGCCGTAGCCCGGCCGGAGACCAAGCCCATGGACAGCATCGCGGATTTCCCCAGCAGCGGCCCGCAGGCCCCGATCCGGACCACCTGCACCTATTGCGGCGTGGGCTGCGGTATCCTCGCCACCCCTGACGGGCGCGGCGGGCTGGCGATCGAGGGCGACAGCCGCCACCCGGCGAATTACGGGCGGCTCTGCTCCAAGGGCTCGGCGCTGGGCGAGACGGTGCATGGCGCGGGGCGCCTGTTGCGCCCGCGCATCGGCGGCGTCGACACCGGCTGGGACGAGGCGCTGACCCTCGTCGCCCGCCGCTTCTCGGAAACCATCGCCAAGCACGGCCCGGACAGCGTCGCCTTCTACGTCTCGGGCCAGCTGCTGACCGAGGATTACTACGTCGCCAACAAGCTGATGAAGGGCTTCATCGGTTCAGGCAACATCGACACCAATTCGCGGCTCTGCATGTCGTCCTCGGTCGCGGGGCACCGGCGCGCCTTCGGCAGCGACACCGTGCCCGGGCTCTATGAGGATCTGGAGCAGGCCGACCTCGTGGTCCTGACCGGCTCGAACCTCGCCTGGTGCCACCCGGTGGTCTACCAGCGCATCATCGCCGCCAAGGCCGCGCGGCCCGGGATGAAGATCGTCGTCATCGACCCGCGCCGCACCGCGACCTGCGAGGGCGCCGACCTGCACCTGCCGATCGCGCCGGGACAGGACGTGGCGCTGTTCAACCTGCTGCTGTCCGAGATCGAGGCCCGCGGCGCCGTGAACCGCGACTTCCTGCAGAATGTCACCGGCTTCGACCATGCGCTGGCCGCGGCCCGCGCCACCGGCGCGTCGGCGCTGGGCCTCGAGCCCGCCGACATCGCGGCGTTCCTCGACCTCTGGATCGGGACCGAGAAGGTCGTCACCGTCTATTCGCAGGGCGTGAACCAGTCCGCGAGCGGCACCGACAAGGTCAACGCGATCCTGAACTGCCACCTGGCCACCGGCCGCATCGGCCGCCCCGGCATGGGCCCGTTCTCGATCACCGGCCAGCCCAACGCCATGGGCGGGCGCGAGGTCGGCGGGTTGGCCAACATGCTGGCCTGCCATCTCGACATCGAGAACCCCGAGCATCGCGGCGCGGTGAAGGAGTTCTGGCAGGCCCCGACCATCGCCGAGAAACCGGGCCTCAAGGCCGTGGACATGTTCCGCGCGGTCGAAGAGGGGAAGATCAAGGCGCTCTGGATCATCTGCACCAACCCGGCGGTGTCGATGCCCGAGGCCGACCGCGTCGCGAAGGCCATCGCCGCCTGCGATTTCGTCGTCGTCTCGGACATCATCGAGAAGACCGACACCACGCGGCTTGCCCATGTGCTTCTGCCCGCGCAGGGCTGGGGCGAAAAGGACGGCACCGTCACCAATTCCGAGCGGCGGATCTCGCGCCAGCGCAAGACCCTGGCCCCCTTGGGTGAGGCGCGGCCCGACTGGTGGATCCTGTCAGAGGTCGGCGCCCGCATGGGCTTCCCGCGCGCCTTCGACTATGCCGGCCCGCACGAGATCTTCGCCGAATATGCCGCGCTTTCGGGCGTTGCCGGGGCGCTGGGTTCGGACTTCGACATCTCGGCGCTCGCGACGCTCAGCAAGGGCGCCTATGACGCGCTGGCGCCCTTCGTCTGGCCGCTGAGCGACCGCAAGCAGGGGGGGCGCTTCTTCGGCGACGGCCGCTTCCACACGCCCGACCGCAAGGGCCGGATGATCGCCGTGGTGCCGAAGGGCCCCGCCGCCGCGACCACGGCAGACCGCCCGTTCCGCTTCAACACCGGCCGGGTGCGCGACCACTGGCACACGATGACCCGCACCGGCCTGTCGGCGCGGCTGTCGCAGCATCTGGCCGAACCCTTCCTCGAGGTGCACCCCGAGGATGCCGCGGCGCTGGGCCTGAAACCCGCGATGCTGGCCGAGGTGGAAAGCGACCGGGGCAGGGCGGTGCTGCGCACCCTCGTCACCCCGCGCGTCCGCCGCGGCGAGGTCTTCGCGCCGATCCACTGGACCGGCGAGACCGCGCCCACCGGCCGCGTCGATGCGCTGGTGCCGGCGGTGACCGACCCGGTCTCGGGCCAGCCGGAAAGCAAGGCGGCCGTCGTCTCGGTCAGGCCCTTCGCCGCCGCCTGGTACGGCTATGCGGTGACCTCGGGTGCCCTTGCCCCCGCGACCGACTACTGGACGCTGGCCCGCGTCAACGGCGGCCAGCAGGCCGAGCTTGCGGGCCTTGCTGTGCCCGAGGACTGGACGGCCTGGGGCCGCGCGCTCTTCGGCTTGGGCGGCGAGGTTCAGGCGGTCTCGGTCGAGGATGCGCGCCGCGGCATCGTGCGGCTGGCCTTCGTGAAGGACGGCAAGCTCTTGGCGGCGCTCTTCGTCGCGCCCGATCCGGTCGGCGTCGCGCGGGCGCATATGCCGGGGCTTCTGGGCCAGCCGGCGGCGGGCGACGTGCTGGCGGGGCGGCCGGGGGCGGATCGCCCCGATCCGGGGGCCACGGTCTGCGTCTGCTTCGACGTGGGCGTCAACACCATCGCGCGGGCGATCGTCGAGGACGGCTTGCTGAGTGTCGAGGCGCTGGGTAAGGCTCTGAGAGCGGGGACCAATTGCGGTTCCTGCCGGCCGGAACTGAAGGCGCTGATCGACCGCTTCGGAAACACGAAACGGGAGGCGGCGGAATGAGCTGCGACATGAGCCTTGATCCCACCCTTCTCGCCGCGGGCCTGCCCGCCCTGGGTCACATCTGCCTCGTGGGCGCGGGCCCCGGCGCGGCCGACCTTCTGACCCTGCGCGCGGTCAAACGGCTGGCCGAGGCTGACGTGGTCTTCTACGACCGGCTTGTCGAGCCCGAGGTGGTGGCCCTTGCCGGTCCGCAGGCCGACAAGGTCTTCGTCGGCAAGGAGGTCGGCCTGCATTCCTGGCCGCAGGAGAAGATCGACGCCGCCATCGTCGCCGCCGCCCTGTCGGGCAAGCGCGTCGTGCGGCTGAAATCCGGCGATCCCTCGGTCTTCGGCCGCGCCTGCGAAGAGATCGAGGCCGCCCGCGCCGCCGGCATCCCGGCCGAGATCGTGCCGGGCGTCACCGCCGCCTCGGCCGCCGCCGCGCAGATGCTGCGCCCGCTGACTGAGCGCGGCCTGACCGACCGGCTGGTGATCGCCACCGCCACCTGCCGCCCCGGCGAGGCGCCGCAGCGGCTTTCGACCTCGCTGACGCCGGGCACCACGCTCGCGCTCTACATGGCCATGCACCGGCTGCACCTGATCCGGGACGAACTGCTGGCCGACGGCATCCCGGCCGAGACCGCGGTCGAGATCGTCTCGGGTGCCGAGACCCGCCGGCAGAAGATGCTGGCCACCACGCTCGCCACCGTCTGCGAGGACGTGACGGCCGCGAAGGTCGGCAACCCGGCGATCGTCTTCATCCGCATCCCGAAGCCCGCGCTGCAAACGGCGCTGGCCGAGGGCACGGTCGCCGCCTGCTGACACCCGGGAAGGCCGGCAGGGCGACAGGGGCCCGGATCGCGCGGGGGCGCGGTCCGGGCCTTCGCCATGTCGCGCGCGCACCCCGCGCGGGGCAACTCGAATCGCCAGAAGCCCGCGCGACGGGGCCCGGAAGGCTGTTCGCGCGTGTCGCATTGGCGAAAATCCCGCAGGGGTTGCGGTCAGCGGCCGCGGCGCTCGATAACCCCTTGATCCCTAGACATTTGCTGAAAGTTGTTCACAGCTTTGGCTAAGGCCTTCGCGCGCCGGGAAAATTCGGGAAGGTGCCTGAATTTGCCGCATGTCATGTTTCTGTTACACAACTGTCGCAAAAGCTTGGGCATGCCCGCCTAGACCGACCGCCAAGGGCAGGCGGGGACCGCACTGCTCGTCGCGTCTGGAAGTTTGGAGAACCTCCCATGCAAACCGTCAAGCTCACCGTTTCGGCGCTCGCGCTGACCGTCGCCGCCACCGGCGCCTTCGCGCAGTCGCGCGACCAGGTGCAGGTCGCCGGCTCGTCGACCGTGCTGCCCTACGCCACCATCGTCGCCGAGGCCTTCGGTGAGAACTTCACCGACTTCAAGACCCCGGTCGTGCAGTCGGGCGGTTCGGGTGCGGGCATCCAGCAGTTCTGCCAGGGCGCCGGTCTCGACACCATCGACATCGCCAACGCCTCGCGCCTGATGAAGGACAGCGAGATCAAGACCTGCCACGACAACGGCGTGACCGACATCATGTATGTCCGCATCGGCTATGACGGGATCGTCTTCGCCTCGGACGTGGCCGGCGAGAAATTCGCCTTCACCCCCGCTGATTGGTACAAGGCCCTCGCCGCCCAGGTCGTCGTCGACGGCAAGCTGGTCGCCAACACCGCCAAGACCTGGAAGGACGTGAACCCCGAGTTCCCGGCCCAGCCGATCCTGGCCTTCATCCCGGGCACCAAGCACGGCACCCGTGAAGTCTTCGAAGAGAAGGTCCTGCACGCGGGCTGCAAAGAGACCGGCGCGGCCGACCTCTTCAAGGCCGCCGGCAACGACAAGGGCTGCGCCGGGCTGCGCACCGACGGCGTGGCTGTCGAGATCGACGGCGACTACACCGAGACCCTGGCCCGCATCGGCTCGGACAAGAACGGCATCGGCGTCTTCGGCCTGTCGTTCTACGAGAACAACACCGACAAGCTGCAGGTCGCGACCATGTCGGGCGTGACCCCCTCGACCGAGACCATCGCCTCGGGCGAATACCCGGTCTCGCGCCCGCTGCAGTTCTACGTGAAGAAGGCCCATATCGGCGAAGTCGCCGGTCTGAAAGAGTTCGTCGAGTTCTTCGTTTCGGACGACATGGCCGGCCCGGAAGGCCCGCTGGCCCAGTACGGCCTCGTGTCGGACCCGAAACTGGCCGACGTGCAGGCCGAAGTCGCCGACGAGAAGGTCATGAACTGAGACCGCTGATGCGGATCTGACCCGAAGTCCCGGGCGGCGCCGGTTCCGGTGCCGCCCGGATCGTGTAAAGAGCCTGCGTGTCTGGGGCATGGTTCGCCCCGCACCCCGTGATGCCCGGTATCCTCCCCGTCCTGGAAACAGAGCTTATGCCCGCCACCTGGATCCTCGCCCTTCTGGCCGCGCTCGCGGTCGTGGGCTTCGTCATCGGCCGCGCCCGCGCGCTGGCCTCGGCCGGCGGCGATGGTCGCCGCCTGCATTCGCTTCCCGGCTTCTACGGCTGGCATGTGGCGATGTTCACCTTCGCGCTGCCGCTTCTGCTTCTGGTGGTCTGGATGATCGTCCAGCCGCTGTACCTGCGCGAGGTCGTCGCGCCCTATCTTCCCGCCTCGGCGCTGGAAACCTCTGCCGGCACCACCATCGCGCTGCAGCAGCTGGGCGGCGTCGCCGCGCAGATCACCGCGGCCGAGGCCGAGGGCAAGCTGGACGCGGCCGAGATCCGCGCGCTGGCCAGCCAGCCCGAGGCGCTGGCCGAGCGGCTGACCGCCGCCGGCATCACCGTCGCCGACCCGCAGACCGCGGTCGCGGCCGAGGAATTCCAGTCGCGCCAGCGCGTGCTCGACATCGCCAAGACCGCCGCGGTGCTGGCGCTGGCGGTGGCGCTGCTGGCCTGGACGGTCGCGCGCACCAACCGCGACTTCCGTGCGCGCAACACCGTCGAGACCGGCGTGCGCTATCTGCTGATCGGCGCTTCGGTGATCGCGATCTTCACCACGATCGGGATCGTGCTGTCGATGCTGTTCGAGACGGCGCATTTCTTCAAGCAATACGACTGGACGCGCTTCTTCTTCGGCACCGTCTGGACGCCGCGCTTCCAGGGCGAAAGCGACCTTGGCCTGCTGCCGCTTCTGTGGGGCACGCTCTATGTCAGCGCCATCGCGCTGGCCGTCGCGGTGCCGATCGGGCTTTTCGCCGCGATCTACATGTCGGAATACGCAGGTCCCAAGCTGCGCTCGGTCGCCAAGCCCCTGATCGAGCTGCTGGCCGGCATCCCGACCATCGTCTACGGCCTCTTCGCGCTGGTGACGGTCGGGCCGCTGCTGCGCGACTGGATCGCCCAGCCGATGGGCCTTGGCTCGTCGGGCTCGTCGGTGATGACCGCGGGTCTGGTGATGGGGATCATGATCATCCCCTTCGTCAGCTCGCTTTCCGACGACATCATCAACGCCGTGCCGCAGTCCTTGCGTGACGGCAGCTACGGCCTTGGCGCCACCCAGTCGGAAACGATCAAGAAGGTCGTGCTGCCGGCCGCGCTGCCGGGCATCGTGGGCGCGATCCTGCTGGCCGCCAGCCGCGCCATCGGCGAGACGATGATCGTGGTGCTGGGGGCAGGGGCCGCCGCCCGCCTGTCGCTGAATCCCTTCGAGGCGATGACCACCGTCACCGTCAAGATCGTGTCGCAGCTGACCGGCGACACCAACTTCGGCACGCCCGAGACGCTCGTCGCCTTCGCCCTGGGCCTGACCCTCTTCGTGATGACGCTGATCCTGAACATCGTGGCCCTGATCATCGTCCGCAAATACCGGGAGCAGTACGAATGACCGACGCGAGCCTCCCCCATGCGGGCGCAGCGCCCGCCAGCCCGTCCCGCAAGGGCTCGCTGCTGGAGCTTGACGCGCGCACCCGCAAGCGCAACGCCGCCGAGCGCCGCTTCCGCGCCTATGGGCTGACCGCGGTCTGCACCGGCATCGCCGCGCTGGTCATGCTGCTGATCTCGATCTTCGGCGGCGGTGCCTCAGCCTTCCGCCAGGCCTTCATCACCGTGCCGGTGACCTTCACCGAAAGCGTGCTGGACAAGAAGGGCACCCGCGATCCGGCCGATCTCGCCAAGGTCACCACCATCGGCTACGGCAAGATCATCGACACCGCCATCGCCGACTGGATGGCCGCGAATGGCATCGCGCAGGTCGAGGGCCTGGCCGACAAGGACATCGGCGCGATCGTCTCGCGCGAGGCGGCGGCGCAGCTGCGCAACCGGGTGCTGGCGAACCCCGAGCTGATCGGCCAGACGGTCGAGACGAAGATGCTGGCGAACGGCCGCATCGACGGCTACCTCAAGGGCCGCGTCACCCTGCAGTCGGCCGAGACGGACTCGAACGTCACGCTGGGCCAGCTGCGGCTGGTGGACCTGATGCGGGACAAGGGCGCGATGGGCCTGGGCTTCAACTGGGGCTTCATCACCGCGCCCGACGCCTCTGACCAGCGCCCCGAGGCCGCGGGCCTTGGCGTCGCGATCCTCGGATCGCTCTACATGATGATCGTGGTGCTGGTGCTGTCGCTGCCGATCGGCGTCGCCGCCTCGATCTATCTCGAGGAATTCGCGCCGAAGAACCGCTGGACCGACATCATCGAGGTCAACATCTCGAACCTCGCCGCCGTGCCCTCGATCGTCTACGGCATCCTCGGCCTCGCGATCTTCGTGAACTTCGCAGGGCTGCCGATGTCGGCGCCGATCGTCGGCGGTCTGGTGCTGTCGCTGATGACGCTGCCCAAGATCATCATCCCGACCCGCGCCGCGCTGAAGGCGGTGCCGCCCTCGATCCGCGACGCGGCTCTGGGCGTCGGGGCCTCGAAGATGCAGTCGATCTTCCACCACGTCCTGCCGCTGGCGATGCCGGGCATCCTGACCGGCACGATCATCGGCCTGGCGCAGGCGCTTGGCGAAACCGCGCCGCTTCTTCTGATCGGCATGGTGGCCTTCGTGCGCGACTTCCCCTCGGCCCCGCCCTCGGGCCTCTTCGACCCCGCCTCGGCGCTGCCGGTGCAGGTCTACAACTGGACC
This sequence comes from Frigidibacter sp. MR17.14, assembly GCF_037095735.1. Lineage (NCBI taxonomy): Bacteria > Pseudomonadati > Pseudomonadota > Alphaproteobacteria > Rhodobacterales > Paracoccaceae > Frigidibacter > Frigidibacter sp. MR17.14. The sequence goes on from NZ_JBAWKD010000004.1 coordinate 110,496, forward strand.
CAGCGCGCCGACCCCGCCTTCGTGGAACGCGCTTCGGGGGCCATCATCGTGCTTCTGGTGTTCCTGCTTGCGATGAACGCCGTCGCCATCGTGCTGCGCCGCAAGTTCGAGCGCCGCTGGTAAAGGTTCGGGAGGAGACCCATCATGAACGACATGAGACTCGTGGAGAGAGATGTGACCGCTTCCGACATCAAGATCCGGGCCGAGAAGGTGCAGGTCTTCTACGGCGACAGCCACGCGATCAAGGACGTCGACGTCGACATTCTCGACAAGACCGTGACCGCCTTCATCGGCCCCTCGGGCTGTGGCAAGTCGACCTTCCTGCGCACGCTGAACCGGATGAACGACACCATCGCGTCCTGCCGGGTCGAGGGCCGCATCGCCCTTGACGGCGAGGACATCTATGACAAGCGCGTCGACCCGGTGCAGCTGCGCGCCAAGGTCGGCATGGTCTTCCAGAAGCCGAACCCGTTCCCGAAGTCGATCTACGACAACGTGGCCTATGGTCCGAAGATCCACGGCCTGACCCGTAACAAGGCCGAGCTGGACGAGGTGGTCGAGAAATCGCTGCGCTCTGCCGCGCTGTGGAACGAGGTGAAGGACCGTCTCGACAAGCCGGGCACCGGCCTCTCGGGCGGCCAGCAGCAGCGCCTGTGCATCGCGCGCGCCGTGGCGACCAGCCCGGAAGTGCTGCTGATGGACGAGCCCTGCTCGGCGCTCGACCCGATCGCCACCGCGCAGGTGGAAGAGCTGATCGACGAGCTGCGCTCGAATTTCTCGGTGGTGATCGTCACCCACTCGATGCAGCAGGCGGCCCGCGTGTCGCAGCGCACCGCCTTCTTCCACCTCGGCAACCTCGTCGAATACGGCGAGACGGGCCAGATCTTCACCAATCCGCGCGACCCCCGCACGGAAAGCTACATCACCGGACGGATCGGGTGAGACCATGACCGAGAGCATGACCAGACAACACATCGCCTCGGCCTTCGACCGCGACCTCGAAGGCGTGCAGGCGATGATCATGAAGATGGGCGGGCTGGTCGAGGCGCAGATCCTCGACGCCGCCCTCGCGCTGGAAACCCGCGACAGCGAGCTGGCCGAGAAGGTCCGCCGCGCCGACCGCGCCATCGACGAGATGGAGCTGAAGGTGAACGAAGAGGCCGCGCGCCTCATCGCGCTGCGCGCCCCGCAGGCCTCGGACCTGCGCACTGCGCTGTCGGTGATCAAGATCGCCGCGGCGCTGGAACGCGTCGGCGACTACTGCAAGAACATGGCCAAGCGCGCCGATGTCCTGTCGCAGATGACCAATGTGCCGGGCGCGGCGGGCGCCCTGCGGCGGATGTCGAAGTCGGTCGAGGTCCTGCTGAAGGACGCGCTCGACAGCTACATCCAGCGCGATGTCCAGCTGGCGCAGGACGTGCGCTCGCGCGACAAGGACATCGACCAGATGTACAACGCGCTGTTCCGCGAGTTCCTCACCTACATGATGGAGGATCCGCGCAACATCACCGCCTGCATGCACCTGCATTTCATCGCCAAGAACATCGAGCGGATGGGCGACCATGCCACCGGCATCGCCGAGCAGGTCATCTACCTCGTCACCGGCTCGCTGCCCGAGGACACCCGTCCCAAGGGCGAAAGCGTGATGCCGGCCGATCTCGGCGCCGGGGAGGACTGAGATGCCCGCGGACACCCCGTCGGTCCTCGTGGTCGAGGACGAACCGGCGCAGCGCGAGGTCCTGGCCTACAATCTCGAGGCCGAGGGGTTCCGCGTCTCGATGGCCGAGAACGGCGAAGAGGCGCTGCTGCTGGTCGCCGAAGAGACGCCGGACCTGATCGTGCTCGACTGGATGCTGCCCAATGTCTCGGGAATCGAGGTCTGCCGGCGGCTGAAGTCGCGCACGGAAACCCGCGGCGTGCCGATCATCATGCTCTCGGCCCGGTCCGAAGAGGGTGACCGGGTGCGGGGCCTCGAGATCGGCGCCGACGACTATGTCATCAAGCCCTATTCGGTGAACGAGCTGATGGCCCGCGTCCGCACCCAGCTGCGCCGCACGCGGCCCGCCACGCAGGGCGAGACGCTGGAATTCGAGGACATCCGCCTCGATGCCGAAAGCCACCGCGTCTATCGCGGCGAGCACACGCTGAAGCTGGGGCCGACAGAGTTCCGCTTGCTCTCGACCTTCATGGAAAAGCCCGGCCGGGTCTGGAGCCGCGAGCAGCTTCTGGACCGGGTGTGGGGCCGCGACATCTACGTCGACACCCGCACCGTCGACGTCCATATCGGACGCCTGCGCAAGGCGCTTGGCCAGCACGGCGGCGAGGATCCGATCCGCACCGTCCGCGGCGCGGGCTACGCGCTGGGATAATTCGCTGCACCGCAGCCCGGGCAACCCGAGGTTGACGGATTCTCAGGGAATCATCGGCATTGTCTGCCGGAGACGAAGGCGGGGCCTGCCCCGTTAACCCTAAGATCCCGACACTTCGCCGCCCGGGGGCGCTTCTTCCGGGTTTTCGCGGATGTTCCGCGCCATCGCAGGGCCCCGATTGGCCCTGCCGAGGGGGAGAAGACCAGATGCGAGGGCACGACGAAATGTCGGGTTCCGACGGCGACCGCGTCCTGCGCGCGCTCGTCCTCGACGACCAGCCGGTCGACATTCTGCGCCTGCGCAGGCTCTGCGCCCGCGCCGGGCTCGAGATGCAGATCGACGAGGCCGGCGATCTCGAGGAATTCCGCGACCGGCTGGACGAGGCGACCTATGACGTCTGCTTCCTCGACCATCACCTCGGCGCGGCGACCGGGCTCGACGCGCTGGCGGTGCTGACCGCGCATCCCGATCAGGCCGAGACGCTGGCGATCATGATCACCAGCGTCACCGACCACCGCGTCGCGGTCGAGGCGATGCGACTGGGCTGTGCCGATTACCTCGTGAAGGAAGAGCTGACCGAAAGCGCGTTGCGCAAGTCGTTGGCGCAGGCGACGGAACGGCGCATCCTGCTGGCCGCGATCAGCCGCTCGCAGATGTTCCGCGCCACGCTCGAGCGGCGGGTCAAGCGCTTCGCCACCTCCTGCGGGCCCGAGATGCGCGCCGTCCTGTCGTCGCTGCGCCGCGAGATAGTCTCGGTCAAGCGCAACGAGGATCTCGATCCGGGGCTGCGCGTCGCCCTGACCATGGTCGAGGCCGGGGCGCGCGACATCACCGTGCTGCTCGACGACGTGGCGACGCTGGCGATCGAGGCCGGGGCGACGCTGCCCGCGGCGCGCGCGGCCACGCGCGGGGCCGGTCATGACCACGCCCCGATGTGATGCGGCGGGCGGCGCGGTGGGCTGGTCTCTGCTGCTGATCGGCGGCGACGCGGCGTTGCAGGCCAGCCTGCGCGCCGCGCTGGCCGAGGCCGTTCCCGCGGCACGGCTGACCTGCCCGGCGACCCCGTCCGAGGCCGGAACCCTGCCGCGGCCCGACCTGCTGTTCCTGCCGCTTGGCGCCGGGGCCGAGCCCGTGGCCTGCTGTGCCGCGCTTTGGCCGGGCACCGCCATCATCGCCCTGATCCATCCCGGGGCCGAGCGGGTGATCGCTGCGGCGATGCAGGCAGGGGCGGCGGATTGCCTGCGGGTGGCGGATGTGACCCCGTCCGCGCTGCGCCGCAGCGTCGGACGTGCGATCGAGCTCGCGGAACTCGAGGCCCGCGTCGCCGCGCAGCGACGCGAGCTGGAACTGTTCTGCGAGGTGCTGGTCCACGACATTCGCGCGCCGGTACGCGCGGCGGGCTACCTCGCCGAATGCCTGGTCGACGAGGCTGAAACCGCCGACCGCGCCACCCTGATCGCCACCGCGCGGATGCTGCAACGCTCGACGGCGCAGATGGCGGCGCTGGTCCAGAGCCTCGCCGCCCATGCCGGGCTGGAACAGGACCTGTCCGACCCGCGCCACCTGCCGTTTGTCGAGGTGGTCGAGGCGACGCTCGCGGTGCTGGACCGCGACATCGTCGAAAGCGGGGCAGGGATCGAGATCGACGACCCCGGCCTGTCGCTCGACTGCCACCCGGCGGCGCTGGTTCAGGTGCTGCAGAACCTCGTTGGCAACGCGATCAAATACGCCGGCGCCGCGCCGCCGCGGATCGGGATCTCGGCCCGGTCGCTGCCCGGTGCGGTGCTGATCGCGGTGGCCGACCGCGGCCCCGGCGTGCCCGATGCGCAGGCCGAGCGGATCTTCGAGCCCTTCGTCCGCCTGTCACGGGCCGGGGCGACGGCGGGCAGCGGTCTTGGCCTCGCGACCTGCCGCAAGCTCATCGAGCGCGACGGCGGCACCATCCGCTGCCTGCCGAACCCCGGCGGCGGCAGCCGTTTCGAGATTCGCCTGCCGCAGCCCCCCGCCGACGCGCCCGAGGCGACGATCGCGACCGTGACCGGGGAGGCGGACGGCGCGGCGGCTGGGGCCACGATTGGGACCACGACCATCCGCCCCCCACGCATGACCTCCGTCCTCCGACCCCCCGGTCACCGAAGCGCCATTGGCTGAGACCGACGGCACCCGCGGCCCGCCCGCAGACCGCGATTCCACGCCGCGGCATCGGGTCGGCGCCTGCCGGCCGCATAGGGTGCCGGTTGCGTAGATGCCAGCCTGTCAGGCGGCACAGCCTGATCGAGCACCGGAGCGCGCGCGGACCCTTTCGACCCGTATCCCGGCATGGCTTTGGCACGAAAGCCGACGGCCGAGGCCGCCAAAACAGGCGGCAGGGGTCTTGCGGCGGACGTGCTCTCGCGGCAGATCCTTCGCCGTTCGCCGTTCGCCGTTCGCCGTTCGCCGTTCGCCGTTCGCCGTTCGCCGTTCGCCGTTCGCCGTTCGCCGTTCGCCGTTCGCCGTTCGCCGTTCCCAGCAAGTCGCACGTTGCACTTCGCCGGTCGCGCGGGTGCCGCGCGGGCTGTCCGCACCCCTTCCGCGCGACTGGACCGCGCGGAGGCATGTCCACCGATACTTTCAGCCCATCTGCACCCGCAAAGTGGTGGTCAGTCCGGCTGGCCGTCCCACTCCGCCGCCCTGTCGGCCGTCTCTCTGTGGCCCCGCAGGGCCGCGAGATCCTGTCTGATGCCCCGATGCCTCGGCTCCGCACCCCGGCTGGAACAGACCGACCCAAACGACGGCGATGCGAGCAGGGGCGGGATTTCGCCCCCCGGCCACCGCCTCTGTGACGCCGCCCATTGGCGATCCGTGATCGAGGAAACCGGGGTGCGGCATGGCCGGCCGCGTCCGACCGGCGCGGGGACGCAGGGCCGCGCGGCGGCTCAGGCGTCGAGGCGCCCGATCCTCTCGGCCAGCAGCGCGAAGAACCGCGTGCGGTCGGTCGAGCGCAGGAACAGCGCATTCGCCGGCCGGTCGGTCACGCCCCACCAGTCGGCGACGGTCATGCCACGGGTGAAGCGGCCCTCGGTCTCGATCTCGACATTGATCTCGCGGCCCTCGAACAGCGTCGGGTCCAGAAGCCAGCCGATCACGCAGGGATCATGCAGCGGCGCTCCCTCGCTGCCGTATTTCTCCTTGTCGAAACGCTCGAAGAAATCGGTCCAGCTCGCCACCGCGGCCCCGACCGGACCGAGGCCGCGCATGTGCTCGACCCAGTCGCGCGAGGTCAGCGCCTGATGCGTCGCGTCGAGCGGGATCACCGTCATCGGCACCCCGGCCGCGAAGACCGCCGCCGCCGCCTCGGGATCGACATAGATGTTGAACTCGGCCGCGGGCGTGATGTTGCCGACCTCGAAATAGGCCCCGCCCATCAGCACGATCCGGCCCACCCGCGCCACGATGTCGGGCGCCTTGGCGAAAGCCGTCGCGATGTTGGTCAGCGGCCCCAGCGGGCACAGGGTGATGCTGCCCGCAGGCTCGCGCCGCAGCGTCTCGATCAGGAAATCGACGGCATGGCCCGGGGCCAGCGGCATCTGCGGCGCCGGCAGCTCGATCCCGTCGAGCCCGGTCTTGCCATGCACATGCTCGGCCGTGACCAGCGCCTGCTGCAGCGGCCGGTCGCAGCCGGCGAAGACCTTCACATCCGTCCGCCCGGCCAGCTCGCAGACCTTGCGCGCATTGACCGAGGTCAGCGCCAGCGGCACGTTGCCGGCCACGGTGGTGATCCCCAGAACCTCGAGCTCGGGGCTGGCCAGCGCCAGCAGCAGCGCCACCGCGTCATCCTGCCCGGGGTCGCAATCGATGATGATCCTGCGCGTTTCGGTCATGTCCACTCCTCGTCCCGCGTCGCCGGGCCCTTTGGGGGCGAAACCTGCGAAGCCCGCCCGCGCTTGTAAAGGGCGGCGCGGCGTAAACCTGCGCTATCGGCTTGCAACTTGCGGATCCGGGGCATGGAATGGGCCATACCTCCCAAGGACGCCCCCGGAATGAAGCTCTACCAATACCATCACTGCCCCTTCTGCGTGCGCGCCGACATGGCTGCGAACTGGCTGCGGGTCCCGCATGAGAAGGTCTACCTGCTCAACGATGACGAGAAGACCTGTTTCGAGCTGATCGGCGCCAAGATGGTGCCGATCCTGCAGCTTGACGCGACGGCGGAGGGCCCGGGCCGCGCGATGGGCGAGAGCCTCGACATCGTGGCAGAGCTTGGCCGCCACGCGCCCGGCGGACGGGCGATCGCGCCCTGGGCCGAGGTCAAGGCCCAGCAGGCGGGGCTGTCGGCGGTGCAGGGCGCGATCTCGGCGCTGCTCTTCCCGCGCAATGTCCGCATCGGCCTGCCCGAGTTTGCGACGCCCGCGGCGGTGGCCTACTTCACCGAGCGCAAGTCGGCGATCCTCGGCACCAGCTTCGACGAGGCCTTCGCCGCCAGCGACCGCCACCGCGCGACGGTGGAAGCGGCGCTGGCCGCGCTGCCGGTGCCCCAGATGCCGGGCGAGACGCTGCGGATGGGCGATGTGCTGCTGTTCCCCGGGCTGCGCAATCTGACGGTCGTCGCCGGGCTCGACCGGCCGCAATGGGTGGTCGACTACGTCGCGCAGGTGGCAGAGATGACCGGGGTCCAGACCTACGAGGACCGCGCGCTGTAAGCCGGGGGCGGGCCGCCGGCGAACCCCGTCGACTTGGCCATACCTGCGGCTTGCCAGACGCCCGCGCGTGACACAGACTGCGGGCGGACCCGGCGTTACGGGCCGCCCCGGTATTGGAGTAACCATTGATGAAATACCTTGTTTCCGCGCTTGCGGCGGCGCTGTTGCTGCCGGCCGCCTCTGTGCAGGCGGCCACGCTGCTGGCCGATGTCGAGATCGCCTATTTCAACTCGGGCGCAAACCTGGCCTTCCCGACCGGAATCTACGGCGGCAACTTCGCCGGCCCTCCGGGCTTCCCGGTCGCGCTGGCCGACACCTCCTTCGCGCGTGACGGCAATGCCGACACCTTCGTCTCGCTGCCCACGGGCTCGTATCTGACGCTCGGCTTCTCGGGCGGCTTCGTCTTCGACGGCGTCGGCAACGACATCTTCGTGTCCGAGGTTGGCGGCGCGAGCGAGACGGCGGACATCTTCATCTCGTCCGACTTCGGGCTCAGCTTCACCTTCCTCGGCACCGCGACGACCTCGACCGTCTCGGGCTTCGACCTTGCCAGCATCGGCTACACCGGGCAGGTCAACGCGGTGAAGGTCGTCGGGCTCGACAATTTCGGGGCCTCGCCGGGGTTCGATCTGGCCTTCGTGCAGGGGCTCGAAGGCTCGGTGGTGATCCAAGAGCCGGCCCCGGTGCCGCTGCCCGCGGCCGCGCCGCTGCTGCTGGCGGGCCTCGGCGCGCTGGCCGGCCTGCGCCGCCTGCGCCGTCGCTGAGCGCCGGGGGCGCCTGAACCGGCCCCCCGCAGACCAAGCGGGCGCGGTGCCTTCGGCCCGCGCCCGCTCTTCATTCGATCCCGACCGGCGCGTCAGGCGCCGGCGTCGACGTCGACCTCTTCGATCAGCTTCAGCGCCGCCGGGCGCAGGTCAGAGATCTCGGTCAGGCTCAGGCTGTCGGGGGTGAACTCGCCCCAGCTCTTGACCAGGTCCGAGCGCTCGACACCCGGCTCGACCGGGAATTCGTTGTTGGTCTCGGCATAGATCGCCTGCGCCTCGTCCGAGGCCAGCCATTCCATCAGCTTCAGCGCCGCTTCCTTGTGCGGCGCGGCCTTGGTCATCGCCACGCCCGAGATGTTCAGGTGGCTGCCGCCACCCTCGAACTTCGGGAAGACGATGCGCACGGTGTCGGCCCAGACCTTCTCTTCCGGGTTCGCCAACATCTGTCCCATGTAATAGGTGTTGCCCAGCGAGATGTCGCATTCGCCCGACCAGATCGACTTTACCTGGCTGCGGTCGTTGCCCGAGGGCTTGACCGCAAGGTTCGCCTTCACGGCTTCCAGCCAGGTCTTCGTCGCCTCGGGCCCGTGATGGGCCATGTAGGCCGCGGTCAGCGCGACGTTGTAATCCGAGGTGAACGAGCGGGTGCAGATGCGGCCCTTCCACTTCGGATCGGCCAGGCCCTCGTAGCTGGTGACCTCGCCATCCGCCACGCGCTCGCGCGAGGCATAGACGATGCGGGCGCGGGTGGTCAGGCCGAACCACTGGCCTTCGGGATCACGGAAGCCTTCGGGGATGTTCTCTTCCAACACCGCCGACTTGACCGGCTGGGTCACGCCGGCCTCGACCACCTCGCCCAGCCGCGCGATGTCGACGGTCATCACCAGGTCGGCGGGCGAGCGGTCGCCCTCGGCCTTCAGACGCTCGACCATTCCCTTGTCGACGAAGGCGACGTTGACGGTGATGCCGGTTTCCTTGCTGAAGGCATCGACCAGCGGCTGCAGAAGCTCGGGCTGGCGGTGCGAATAGATGTTCACCTCTTCGGCCATGGCGGGCAGGGCGAGGGCAAGGCCGGTGGTGGCGAACAGGGCGGCGCGGAACATTATCTGACTCCTCCGGTCGGAAATTTGCGCCCATAAACCTGACTAATTCGCTTGGGTCAAGCCGGAAGCCGCCGAGCCGGCGCGGTCCGGCGCAGTTTCCGGTTGACCGCATCGGCCGGGATCGGTGATCTCGAAACCTCGGACCGATCCTGCGGAGCGCGCCATGCTCGCCATCTTCCTTCTGACGAGCAGCGCGCTGCTGGCGCTGAGCGCCTTCGACCTGCACGCGACCGAGCGGTCGGCCGTCCGGCCGCGGCGGGCCCGCGCCCTGCCGCTGGCCACGGTTGCGGCACCGGTGCTGCACCGGGGCAGCGCGCTGGACTGCCCGGCGATCTACGAGGATTTCGACCCCGAGATCGACACGCTGCAGGTCGAGGTCGAGGCAGATCCCGGCTGGGACATCGGCGCCGCCAACCCGGTGCGCCTGACGGCGCGGCTGTCGCCCGACGGGCGGGCGACGATCGTCGGGCTGCTGGGCAATGGCGCGACCGGCGATATCGCGCTGGTGGCGCGGCTCGACGGGGTGCGGCCCGAGGATCTCGACCTTGCCGCCATGCAGGTGCGGCTGCTGCCCGCCATCTGACTGCCAGCCGTGTGACTGCCAGCCGTGTGACGGCGGGGCGGTCAGGCGCGTTCGCGGGCCTTGGCTTCGTTCCAGAGCGCGTCCATCTCGGCCAGGTCGCTGTCCTCGGGGCGGCGGCCGTCTTCGGCCAGCGCCGCCTCGATCGCGCGGAAGCGGCGGGTGAACTTGGCATTGGCCCGCCGCAGCGCCGCCTCGGGGTCGACCTTCAGATGCCGGGCGAGATTGGCCATGACGAACAGGAGGTCGCCCATCTCGTCCTCGACCTCGTCCTGGGTCAGCGTGTCGTGGGCCTCGACCAGCTCGCGCGCCTCTTCCACGATCTTGTCCAGCACCTCGGTCGTCGAGGGCCAGTCGAACCCGACCCGCGCCGCGCGGTTCTGCAGCTTCAGTGCCCGCAGCAGCGCCGGCAGCCCCACCGCGACCCCGTCCAGCACCCCGGTCTCGGCCTTGGCGGCGCGCTCGGCGGCCTTCACCGTCTCCCAGTCGCTGACCTGCTGCTCGGGCGATTTCTCGTTGCTCTCGTCGCCGAAGACATGCGGATGGCGCGCGACCATCTTGTCAGAGATCGCCCGCACCACGTCGGCGAAGGCGAAATGCCCGGCCTCTTCGGCCATGCGCGCGTGGAAGACCGACTGGAACAGCAGGTCGCCCAGCTCTCCCCTCAACTCGTCCCAGGCCTTTCGCTCGATCGCATCGGCGACCTCGTAGGCCTCTTCGATCGTGTAGGGGGCGATGGTGGCGAAATCCTGCGCGATGTCCCAAGGGCAGCCGGTGACCGGGTCGCGCAGCCGTGCCATGATTTCGACCAGACGCTCGATCCCGGCTTCGGGGTCCTGGATCAGCGCGTCGGAGCGGTCACGGGAATGGGTCATTGCGGCGGCCTCGCAAATGGTCTTCCCTCGGCGCCTAGCAGAATACCCCGCCGGAGACCATCCATGCCCGTCCTGAACCGCATCGCCGAATTCGGCCCCGAAATGGCCGGCTGGCGGCGCCACCTGCATGCCCATCCCGAGCTTGGCTTCGACTGCCACCAGACCGCGGCCTTCATCGCCGAGCGCCTGCGCGAGATCGGCGTCGACGAGATCCACGAGGGCATCGGGCAGACCGGCATCGTCGCGATCGTGAACGGGCAGGGCGCGGGCCCGACCATCGGCCTGCGTGCCGACATGGACGCGCTGCCGATCGAAGAGACGACCGGCAAGCCCTATGCCTCGACCGTGCCGGGCAAGATGCATGCCTGCGGCCATGACGGCCATGTCGCCATGCTGCTTGGCGCCGCGAAATACCTGGCCGAGACGCGCCGCTTCTCGGGCCGGGTCGCGCTGATCTTCCAGCCGGCGGAAGAGGATGGCGGCGGCGGCCTTGCCATGGTCGAGGACGGGATGATGGACCGCTTCGGCATCGGCGAGGTCTATGGCATCCACAACAGCCCCAACACCGAGTTCGGGCATTTCTACACCTCGCCGGGCGCGCTGATGGCGGCAGTGGACACGGTCTGGGTGCGGCTGACCGGCAAGGGCGGCCACGGCGCCACCCCGCACGAGACCGTCGACCCGATCCCGGCCGCGATCGGGATGATCGGTGCGCTGCAGACTGTGGTCAGCCGCAACCTGAACCCGATCCAGGAACTGGTGATCTCGGTCACCCAGATCCATGCCGGCACCGCCTCGAACATCATCCCTGAGGGTGCCTGGTTCTGCGCCACCGTCCGCAGCTTCACCCCCGAGGTGCGCGAGCTGGCGAAGCGGCGGATCCATGAAATCGTCGAGGGCCACGCCGCCGCCTACGGCGTCACCGCCGAGATCGAGTACGACTGGGGCTATCCGCCGACGGTGAACCATCCCGAACAGGCGGCCTTCGCGGCGCAGGTGGCGCGCGAGGTCTCGGGCGACGCGGCGGTCTTCCCCGACGCGCCGAAAGAGATGGGGGCCGAGGACTTCTCCTACATGCTCGAGGCGCGCCCCGGCGCCTATCTGTTCATGGGCACCGGGCCGGGGGCGGGGCTGCATCATTCGATGTTCGACTTCAACGACGAGGCCGCGCCGGTTGGTGCCAGCTTCTTCGCCCGGCTGGTGGAACGCGCGCTGCCGCTCTGACCCGCTCTGCCGGCCCCCGCGGGGGCCGGCGCGCCAGCGGCGTTCAGCCCAGATGCGCCCGGAAGAAGCCTGCCAGCGCATCGACGGCCTCGTCGATGAAGGGGCTCTTGTCGTAAAGGTCGTAGTGCCCCGCGCCCTCGACGACATGGAAGCCCTGCGGGTTCGGGGCGCGGGCGAACAGCGCCTCGCCGTCCTCGTAGGACTTCGTCATCCCCTTGCGGCCGCCGACCACGACCTGCAGCGGCTGCACCAGCAGCTCTTCGACCAGGTGGAAGGCATCGAAGCCGATCATCGGCGCAAGGCTCGTGAACATCAGCCGGTTCGTCGCGTGCGCGTCGAAGCCGCGCGGCGTGCGGTAGAACTCCACGGCGCCCAGCACGTCGATATCGGTGATCCCCGCGGCCCTCGCGGCCTCGATCGTGTCGGGAATCCAGGGATCGCGCCGGGGGGCTGCGCCCCGCGCCTCTGCGCTGCGCTGCGCGCCGACGGCGGCAAGCTGCGCGCGCAGCGCCTCGGGCCCGGCATCGCGCCGCGCACGCCCGATATTGACCGGGACCACGGTGCCAAGCGCCCGGACCCGGTGGTCGGTCAGGGCGGCGTTCACGGCGTAGCCGCCGCCTGCGCAGATCCCCAGAAGGCCGATCCGCCCTGCGTCCACGATGGCTTGCGTCGTCAGGAAATCGACGGCACAGCGGATGTCCTCGGCCCGGACCGCGGGGATCTCGAGATCGCGCGGCGCGCCGCCGCTCTGGCCCTGGTAGGACGGATCGAAGGTCAGCGTGACGAAGCCGCTTTCGGTCAGCCGCCGCGCGTAGTTGGCGCCGGACTGCTCCTTCACGCTGCTGCCCGGCGTCGCCAGAACGATGGCGGGCAGCGGGCGCGCGGCGTCCGTTCCCTTCGGCACGCGCAGATGGCCGGCCAGATCGACGGATCCGTTGCGGAAGGTGACATCTGTCGGGCGGTCCTGCATCGGCGGCTCCTTCGCTGCCGGCTGCACCTAGGCCCGTGCCGCGCCCGTTCAAGCCAGCTCCGGGTGTCCGGCGCGCAGGTGCCCGGTGTTCAAGTGATTGAACCGGCGGGGGCGCGGCGATAGGTTCGCGCGGCGCTCTTCCCGCCAGGGGGGGCCGCGCGAAGCCTCAGGAAGACCCGCATGACGCAGCATCTGACCACGCCCCAGGGCCGCCGCATCGCCTATTCGCGCCTTGAAGGGCAGGGGCCGGGCATCGTCTTCCTTGGCGGCTTCCGCTCGGACATGACCGGCACCAAGGCCGTCGCGCTGGAAGCCTGGGCGCAGGCGCAGGGCCGCGCCTTCCTGCGGTTCGACTATTCGGGCCACGGGCAAAGCTCGGGCGCCTTCCTCGACGGCGCCATCGGCGACTGGTTCGAGGATGCGCTGGCCGTGATCGAAGCGCTGACCACGGGTCCGCAGGTGCTGGTCGGCTCGTCGATGGGCGGCTGGATCTCGCTTCTCGTCGCCCGCACGATCCCCGAACGCCTCGCCGGCCTCGTGACCATCGCCGCCGCTCCCGATTTCACCGAAGACCTGATGTGGGCCGCGTTCAGCGACGCCGAACGCCGCGACTTGACCGACAAGGGCCGGGTCGAACAGCCCTCGGACTATTCGCCGGAACCCTATGTCATCACCCGCCGCCTAATCGAGGAGGGGCGCGAGCGTCTGGTGCTGCGCGAGACGCTGCCGCTGCCGTTCCCGACCCGCTTTCTGCAAGGCACCGCGGACGAGGATGTGCCCGTCTCGGTCGCGCAGCGCCTGATCGACCACGCCACCGGGGACGACCTGCGCCTGACGCTGGTCAAGGGCGCCGATCACCGCTTCTCGACCCCCGATTGCCTCGCGCTGATCGAGGCGGCGGTGGCCGAAGTGACCGCGCGGGCCGGGCAGGGCGGCTGATGGAGCATCTGCCGGTCCCGCTGCCGCAGCGCGCCCTGACCGCGCCGCCGGCGCCCCGCGCCCCGCGGCGCTGGCCGGTGACGCTGGCCCGCGTCCGCCGCAGGCCCCGGTTCGACATCCGCGCGCTGCCCGGCTGCTCGGGCCTGCCCGATTGGCTGGTGCGGGTCGAGGCGCCGTTCCACGACATCATCCCCGGCTGCCAGAAGCGGATCCGCTGGGCGGGCGAGGTCGGTCACCCGACCGAAACTGCGCTCGTCTACCTGCACGGCTTCTCGGCCTCGGGCGAAGAGCTGCAGCCGACGCTCGACCGGGTCGCGGCCGGGCTGGGCGCGAACCTGTTCCTCACCCGCCTGCACGGCCACGGCCGCGGCCCCGCGGCGATGGCCGAACCCCGCGCCGCCGACTGGATGGAGGACCTTTCCGAGGCCGTCGCCGTGGGCGAACGGCTGGGGCGCAAGGTCTGGCTGATCGGCTGCTCGACCGGGGCGAGCCTTGCCGCGCTGGCTGCCGCCGACCCGCGTCTGGCGGAGCGTCTGGCCGGCGTGGTGCTGGTCTCGCCGAACTTCGGCCTCGGCCGCCCGCATTGGCAGCGCGTGAACTGGCCGCTGGCCCGCCACTGGCTGCGCCTCGCGATGGGCGGCGAGATCGGCTTCATCCCGGCCTCGCCCGCGCATGGCCGCTACTGGACCTGCCATTACCCGCCCTCGGCGCTGGTGCCGATGGGTTGGACCGCCCGCCGCGCCGCGCGCACCGACTACGGCCCCGTCACCCTGCCGACGCTGATCCTCTATTCGCCCGAGGATCACATCGTCTCGGTCCCCGAGATCCGCCGGATCGCCGCCCGCTGGGGCCGCTCGGGCGGCCGCCCGCCCGAGGTGGTCGAGCGTCACCTCGGCCCCGGCGACGACCCCGACCGCCACATCCTTGCCGGCCATGTCCTCTCTCCGGGCCAGATCGACGACACGGCGCAGCTTCTGACCGGCTGGATCGCGACCCATGGCTGACAGCGACCCGCTTCTCCTGCTGCCCGGGCTGATGACCGACGCGCGGCTCTGGTGGCACCAGATCGCGCATCTCTCCGCCGGCCGCGCGATCCAAGTCCCGACACTCGGCCCCGGCGACACGGTGGGCGAGATGGCGCTGACCGTGCTCGACGACGCGCCGCAGCGCTTCGCCATCGCCGGCCACTGGCTGGGCGCCGTCGTGGCGCTCGAGATCCTCGAACGCGCGCCCCACCGCGTCAGCCGCATCGCACTTCTCGACATCAACCCCTTCCCGGAAGGCGCGCAGTCCGCCGTCGAACGCGAGGCGCGGATGATCCGCGCCCGCTCGGGCAAGTTCACCGAGGTGATCCTCGACGAGGTGCCAGAGGCTGCACTGGCCCCCGGCGAGGGCAATCTCGCCGCCCGCGCCATGCTGCTCGACATGGCCGAGGCGCAGGGGCCGGAACGCTATGTGACCCAGGCCCGCGCGCTGATGCGCCGGCCCGACTACCACAAGACCCTGCGCTCGACCCGGATCCCGGCCCTCGTGCTCTGCGGCGAGGCCGACACCCTCTGCTCGGTGCGCCGGCACGAGCTGCTGGCCGAGCTGATGCCCGGCGGCCGCTTCGTGCGCGTCGACGGCGCCGGCCACCTGCCGACGCTCGAACAGCCCGAAGAGGTCACCGCCGCGATGGCGGAATGGCTGGCCGCGGGCTGAGCCCCCGTTCTCGGCCCCCCTCGCGCCGATCTGATTTGCAACACCACGCCCCCGGGGATTAGCACAGTACCATGATCCGCCGTCTCGCCCTTCTCGCAGCCCTCCTGCCGGCCCCGGCGCTCGCGCATCCGCATGTCTTCGCCGACAGCCGCGCGGGCTTCACCTTCGACGCCGAAGGGCGGCTCACCGGCCTGCGCATCACCTGGCTCTATGATGCCTTCACCACGCTGGTGCTCTACGATCAGCTCGCGCTCGACGAGGATGGCGACGGCCAGCTGAACGCGGCCGACCTCGCCCGCATCGCCGAGGGCGAGACCGACTGGCCGCCGGAGTACGACGGCGACATCCACCTGAGCGCCGCGGGCCGGCCCGTGGCGATGGCGCGCCCCCTGAACGGCAGCGCCCGGATGGTCGGCGACCGGGTCGAGGTCACGTTCGAGCTGCCGCTGGCCCAGCCCCTGCCGCCCGGCGCGGCCAGCCTGAAGCTCTACGATCCCAGCTACTATTACGCCTATTCGATCAAGGGGATCGACGCCGAGCTTCCGGCCACCTGCAAGGCCGAGCTGCACCCGTTCGACCCGAACGATGCCGACCGCAAGATCCTCGCGGCCCTCGCCGCCCTCTCGCGCGAGGAAACGCCCGAAGACCCGGAGATCGGCGCCCGCTTCAGCGACGAGATCCGCCTGACATGCGGGTGATCCTGCCCGTCGCCGCGGCGCTCGCGCTGGCGGCGCTGCTGTGGTGGCTCGCCGGCGGCTCTCACGCGGCAGAGGCCTATCGCTGGGCCTCGGCCCGCCAGCTCGAGGTGCAGAACGCGATGGCCGGCGCGATCCGCGCGATCAAGGCCGGGCGCCCGCATGCGGTGCTCTCGCTCTGCGGCCTCGCCGCGGCCTATGGCTTCGTCCATGCCCTCGGCCCCGGCCACGGCAAGGTGGTGCTCGGCGGCGCGGCGCTCGCCAGCCGCGCGACCGCGGCCCGGATGTTCGCGATCGGCGCCGCCGCCAGCCTTGCCCAGGCGCTGGCCGCGATCCTGCTGGTCGCGCTCGGCGTGAAACTCTTCTCGCTCGGCTCCGACCAGGCCAGCCGCCTCGCCGAGGGCTGGCTCGCCACCCTCAGCCGCGTCTTCATCGCCCTGATCGGCGCGACCCTGGTCTGGCGCGGCGCGCGCCTCCTGCTGCGCGGCAGCCTGCCTGCTTTCGCATTGGCAAAAATATCCCGGGGGGGCGCGCAGAGCGCGCGGGGGCAGAGCCCCCATGCCGCCCCCCATGATCACCACCATCACCATGACCACTGCGGCTGCACCCATGACCACGGCCCCGCGCCCGAGGCGGTGGCGGCCCTCGCCTCGCCGCGCGAGGCCCTGGCCCTGATCCTCTCGGTCGCGGCGCGCCCCTGCACCGGCGCGATCTTCCTCCTGGTCATCGCCTGGCGCTTCGGGATCCCCGGCGCGGGGGCGCTGGCAGTGCTGGCGATGGGGCTTGGCACCGCGGCCTTCAACACGCTGGCGATCGGCGGCGGGCTGGCCGCGCGCCGGCTCGCCTGGGCAGGCGCGCGGGCCTCGTCGGGCCGGGCGCAGGCGGTGGCGGGCGGGCTCACGCTGGCCGGCGGTCTCGTGATCCTCGCGCTTACGAGCCTGCCCTGGCTCTGACCGGCATCCGCCGGTAGTCGAACGGCAGATCGGCTCCCGCATCCCCGGCCAGCGCCGCGTCCAGCACCGCGCGGCCGGCGGTGCGACGGCAGACAGGATCGGCCGCCGCCGGATCGCCCAGCAGGGCCATCGCCTGGCAGCGGCAACCGCCGAAATCGACATCGCGCCGGTCGCAGCTCCGGCAGCCCGCAGGCATCCAGTCGGTGCCGCGGAAAGCGTCGAAGGCCGGGCCACCATACCAGATCTCGGCCAGCGGCACCTCGGTCGCGTTCTGGAAGCTCAGCCCCGGGATCGTCTCGGCCGCGTGGCAGGGCAGCACCCTTCCATCAGGCGCGATGTTCAGCCCGGTCGAGCCCCAGCCGCCCATGCAGGCCTTCGGCAGGTCGCTGTAATAGTCGGGCGGCACGAAATCGATCACCAGCCGCCCGGCAAGCCGCGGCGCGGCCTCGGCCACCACCGCCTTGGCCCGCTCGACCTGCGCGCGGGTCGGTTGCAGCTGGCGGCGGTTCCTGAGCGCCCAGCCCTGGAACTGCACGCAGGCCACCTCGATCCGCCGGGCGCCAAGCCGCAGCGCCAGATCGATCGTCTGCGGCAGGTCGTCGAGGTTTTCGCGATGCATCACCGCGTTCAGCGTCAGCGGGAAGCCCAGCCGCGCGATCTCTTCCGCGACCTCCATTTTCCGCGCGAAACCGCCCGCATAGCCGCCGATGCGGTCGGCGATACCCGCGCGCACGCCCTGCACCGACAGCTGGATATGGTCGAGCCCGGCCGCCTCCAGCTCGGCCAGCCGCCGCGCTGTCAGCCCGATGCCCGAGGTGATGAGGTTGGTGTAAAGTCCCGCCGCGCGCGCGGCCTCCACCAGCGCGACCAGATCGGGGCGCGAGGCGGGCTCGCCACCTGACAGGTGCAGCTGCAGCACGCCCAGCGCGGCCGCCTGACGGAAGACTTCGGCCCATTGCCCGGTGGTCAGCTCGCGGTCCTTCCCCGTCAGCTCGAGCGGGTTCGAGCAATAGGGGCAGGCCAGCGGGCAGCGGTGGGTCAGCTCCGCCAGCATCGCGATCGGCGGCGCGGGGCGCGGCACCACGCGCGTGGCGGGCGGGGTGAAGGGGGCGGTCACGGCCGGATCTCCACCAGCCGCGTCGCGACGAGGCTACCGAGGAACTCTGCCACGTCCTCGCGGATCACCTCTTCGGGCGCGCCGTAGCGTTCGGCCAGCCGTGCGGCGATGCCGGCAAGGTCGGTGGTGCCGTCGACCTCGGCGATGACCGCATGGCCGATCTCGTCCAGCATCAGCGCCCGTTCCGGCCCCAGCAGCACATGGGTGCCGCGCACCGCGTCCCAGCGCCAGCGCACGCCGCGCGGCAGGAGGGGCACGTCGCCCGCGGTCACAGCAGGCCCTCCTGCGGCTGCCAGCCGCCGGGCGGGATCCGCCCCGGTTCGACATAGGCGCCCCAGAGCGCGTCGAGCTGCGCCCAGAGCACCTCGGTCTTGAAGGTCAGCGCCGCGACGGCGTCGTCCTGATCGCGGGCGGTCTCGGCGTGATCCAGAACCCACTGCAGTCCGAAGGCCACGTCCTTCGGCGCCTCGGACAGGCGGTGGCGGAAGTAGGACGTGGTTTCCTGGTTGGCAAAAGCGTAGTGTTTCAAGAGACCTGCAATGCGTTGCTCATGTATCGCGGGAGCGAACAGCTCGGTCAGCGAGGCGGCCACCGCCTTCAGCAGCGGCTCGTCGCGCACATAGCGGACATAGGCATCGACCGCGAAGCGGGTCGCGGGCAGCACGCCGCGGCACGAGGCGACGTAGTCGGGGTCGAGGCCCACGCCCTCGGCCAGTTTCAGCCAGCGGGTGATGCCGCCGGGGCGGTCGGCGGTGCCGTCGTGATCCTCGATCCGCGAGCGCCAGATGCGCCGCAGCCTCGGGTCCTCGACGCGGCTGAGGAAGGCCGCGTCCTTCATCGGGATCCGGCTTTGGTAATAGAAGCGGTTGATCACCCAAGCGCGGACCTGATCGATGCTGCAGCCGCCGGAATGCAGGCGGATGTGGAACGGATGCTTGTCGTGATAGCGCGCGGGGCCGATCGCGCGCAGGCGCGCCTCGAAATCGGCTGTCGATGCAGGGGCTTGGACGATGTCCTTCACGCGTCGATCTCCATCCCGTCATGGGCCACGGTCCATCCCAGGGCCTCGAGCTCTGCCCGCTCCGGCCCGTCAGGGCGCAGGATCGGATTGGTATTGTTGATATGGATCAGAACCTTGCGCGCCGCTGTTGAAGCAAGCCGCGCAAGGCTGCCCTCCGGCCCCGAAATCGCCAGATGCCCCATCCGGGCGCCGGTCTTGGTGCCGGTCCCGGCCGTCGCCATCTCGTCATCGGTCCAGACCGTGCCGTCGAAGAGCAGCAGGTCGCCATCCGCGATCCGCGCCAGCAGCCAGTCCGGCAGGGCCGCGCAGCCGGGGATGTAATAGGCCACCCGGCCGCCCGCCTGCAGGCGCAGGCCCACCGTCTCTTCCCCCAGCCGGGCCGGGTCGGGCGTCGCGCCTTCCAGGAACAGCGCCACCTTGCCGGGCACGGCGAAGGCGGTGACCTGAAGGCCCGGCAGCGGCTCGAAGGCCTGATCCAGCGTGATCCGCCGGCGCGGCACCTTGTCGGGGTTCATCACCCCGAAGACCCGGTCCGACGCGATGACCGCAAGCCCGGCCCCGGTCGCCCAGAGGTCGAAGGCCTGCCCCTCGCGCAGGGTCAGCAGTCCGGCGATATGGTCGATGTCGCCGTTGGTGCAGATCACCGCCCGGATCGGGCTGTCGCGCAGCGCGCGCGGCCAGAGCTCCGGCGTCGCCTCGATCTGGGCGTGGATGTCGGGCGAGGCGTTGAGCACCACCCAGTCCCGCCCATCGACGGAAACGGCCACGGAGGACTGGGTCATCCGTGGCAGGCGACCCTCGCGGGCGTCGCGGCAGTTGGGGCAGCCGCAGTTCCATTGCGGCAGGCCGCCGCCCGCCGCTGCCCCCAGGACCTTGACGCGCATCGGATGCGTCCCGAACCGCGCGTCAGATCAGCGGGCGCGAGCCCTCATCCTCTGCGGGGCCGTACATGTTGATCTCCATGCCGCATTTCACTTCGCGGGCTTTCGGTTTGCTCCAGGCCATTGCGGGCTCCTCCCTGTTGCGATGGTCCGGTCACGATAGCATGGGCGGGCGGACGCGAAATGCGACGTAAGGATGAGTTGCGGCGCGGTCGGCGGTCGAATCGTTGCAGGGGCATTCACAGCCCGCGCCGGCTGGCAATTCACAAATCGAAAATGCTGCGGAACTTCCGTGTCAGGGTGGCGTTTGGAATTCGAGCGGCAGGCGGACACACCGTCGCCCAACCCAAACAAGGAGTGACCGAAATGCTCGGCTGGGCTCTTACCTTCCTCGTCATCGCGCTTATCGCGGGTCTTCTCGGCTTCGGCGGCATTGCCGGCGCCTCTGTGGGCATCGCGAAGATCCTGTTCTTCGTCTTCATCGTGCTGTTCATCGTCGCGATGATCGCGCGGGCCGTCCGCGGCCAGCCGCCGGTCTGACCCCTGGGTCGGATCCGACGCTGGAACGACGAAAGAAAAAGCCGCGGGGTGGGCCAGACCCCGCGGCTTTTTCATGTCTTGCGAAGGGCTTGCGCCCCGATCCTCAAGCCTGAGGCTTCAGAGGATGCCCATCTGATGGGCCAGAAGCGGCAGGTCGGACTTGCCGTGCCAGATCATCTCGAGCGCGACGTAGAGGATGATCGCGAGGCCGACATAGGCGATCCACTTGTAGCGGGTCAGCAGGCCGGCGATCCAGTTCGCGGCCACCGCCATCAGCGCGACGGACAGAGCGAGGCCGAAGATCAGCGCGGTGGTGTGGTGCTGCGCCGCGCCGGCCACGGCCAGCACGTTGTCGAGCGACATCGAGATGTCGGCGATGATCACCTGGATGATCGCCTGCTTCATGGTCTTGGCGCCCGAGCCCGGTTCGCCGTCCATGTCGATGTCCTCGGCGCGCAGTTCGCGCCACAGCTTCCAGCAGACCCACAGCAGCAGCAGGCCGCCGGCGAAGGTCAGGCCGGTGATCGCCAGCATCTCGGTGGCGATGAAGGCCAGCGCGATGCGCATGATCGCGGCGAAGCCGATGCCGATCATGATCGCCTTCTTGCGCTGCTCGGCCGGCAGGGCGGCCGTCGCCATGCCGATCACCACCGCATTGTCGCCCGCCAGGGCGATGTCGATCATCACCACCTTGAGGAAGGCGAGGAGTTCACCCTCGATCATCGCGTCGATCCTTCATGTCCGGATGGCCCCCCGCGACAGGGAGTCGCAGCCGGGGGCGTTCAGGCCCTTCAACCGGCAATTCGGCGCGAGTGCAAGGCTCGGGACGCGATTTGCGATGACGGGGCGCCGGCGCCATGCATGATGGTCGCAATATCGGCGCCAGCGGGGCCATTGCGCATGAGGGTTCGGCGATGAAGATCTGGTTCAGCGAGGACCACCGCCTGCATTTCCCGCAGGCCGAATTGTCGGGCGGGCAGTTCGTCACCCCCTATGAACGGCCGAGCCGGATCGAATACGTGCTGGGGCGGCTGAAGGAGCGCGGGCTGAAGGACATCCGCGACCCCGGTCCGATGGACACGGGCCCGGTGGGGCGGCTGCTCGACGCGGGGTTCCTGCGCTTTCTCGAGGGGGCCTGGGCCGAGTGGAAGGCCTCGGGCGCGGCGGGCGAGATCATCGCCGCGGGGATGCCGGCGCGGCGGATGCACATGGACCGGATCCCGCGCAACATCGACGGCAAGGTCGGCTACTACTGCCACGCGAGCGAGACGGCGATGACCGCGGGCACCTGGGCCGCGGCCTGCAGCGCCATGGCCTCGGCGCAGGCGGCGGTGCGCGACGTGCAGGCGGGGGCGGGGGCGGCCTTCGCGCTCTGCCGGCCGCCGGGGCACCATGCGACGGCGGACCAGTACGGGGGCTACTGCTTCCTGAACAATGCCGCGGTGGCCGCGGACATGCTGGCGGTCGCGGGGGCGCGGGTCGCGGTGCTGGACATCGACTTCCACCACGGCAACGGCACGCAGGACATCTTCTATGACCGCGGCGACGTGTTCTTCGCCTCGTTGCACGGGGCGCCTGAGGACGTCTATCCCTATTACCTCGGCTTCGCCGACGAGACGGGGCGCGGCGCGGGCGAGGGGGCGAACCTGAACCTGCCGATGCCGCCCGGCACCGGCTATGACCGCTGGTCGCAGGCGCTGGACCTGGCGCTCGCGCGGCTGCGGGACTGGGGGGCAGAGGCGCTGGTGGTCTCGCTGGGGGTCGATGCCTACAAGGACGACCCGATCAGCTTCTTCCGCCTCGACAGCCCCGATTTCCTCGACGCCGGCCGGCGCATCGCCGGGCTGGGTCTGCCGACGGTCTTCTGCATGGAGGGCGGCTACGCGATCGAGCAGGTGGGGGTGAACACCGTCAACGTGCTGGAAGGCTATTTGGGCGCCTGAGCGCGCGCTCAGGCAAGAGCGCCAGAGCCGGGGGGACTGCCATCGGTTCGCCATCGGTCCGAGGACCGATGGCAGTGGGGGCCACGCTGGCCCCCGACTCTGTTTTCTTACTTCTGCAGTTCCGTCCAGATCGCCGTGTAGAGCTTGGTGGCCTCGGCCGGGCAGGTGGGCAGGAACTTGCCCGCGGCCTTGAACTCCTCGGGCACCACCACCTCGGGCGCGGTCTTCATGTCCTCGGGCATGAAGGCCTCTGACCCGGCGATGCCGTTGGCATAGCGCGCGAAGGCCGAGATCATCGCCGCATTCTCGGGCACCATGATGAAGTCGAGGAATTTGTACGCGTTTTCGACGTTCTGCGCGTCCTTCAGCAGGCCGACCGAGTCCATCCACAGCGGATAGCCCTCTTTCGGATAGCCGTAGACGACCTTGTCGTTGGCCAGCCGCGCCCGCATCGTCGAGCCGTTCCAGTTCACGCTCGCCGCCCAGTCGTTGTTGCCAAGCTTCTCGGTCGCGCCGTAGTCCATCGAGATCCACTTGGGCTTGGCGGCCATCAGGTCGTCGCGGACCTTCTTCAGCACGGTCAGGTCCTGGGTGCAGGGCGCGCCTCCCTCGTACATGATCGCCAGCGCCATCACGTCGTTCATCTCGGGCACGACATTGACCTTGCCGACCAGCTCTTCGGGCGGGTCCATGAAGATCGCCGAGGTGTTCGGGTCGCCCGAATAGACGCCGGTGTTCACGCCGACGCCGGTCGTGCCCCATTGCCACGGCACGGTGAACTTGCGGCCCGGGTCCCAAGGCACGTCCTTCCACTCGGCCGCGATGTTGGCGTAATGGGGCAGCTTCGCGGTGTCGAGCTCGGTCAGCAGGCCCTTTTCGGTCCAGATCGGCACGTAGTTGGCCGAGGGCACGACAAGGTCGAAGCCGTGGCCGCCGGCCTCGATCTTGGCCAGCGCGGTGTCGTTGCTGTCGTAGTCGGTGACCACGACCTTGATCCCGGTCTCCTTCTCGAATTTCTCGAGAAGCTCGGGGCTGGTGTAGTTGCCCCAGTTGTAGAGGTTCAGCGAGCCCTCGGCATGGGCGGCGCCGGCAAGGACCGCGAATGGGATCGCGAGTGGGGCGGCAAGCGGGACGGCAAGGGCTATGGCAGAGGTCAGCAGGCGTCTCATCGTCGGTCTCCCTGTTTGGTCTGGTGGGGGCGGGTTCAGTCCCGCTTTCTGGTCAGTAGAAAGAACGCGGTCAGCAGCACGAGGGTCACGGCCAGAAGCAGGGTCGAGATCGCGTTGACCTCGGGCGTGATCTGGCGGCGCAGCTGGCCCAGCATGTAGGTGGGCAGCGTGTCCTGCCCGGCGGATTTCACGAATTCGGTGATGATGACATCGTCGAGCGAGATCACGAAGGACAGCATCGCGCCGGCGGCGATCCCCGGCGCCAGCAGCGGCAGCGTCACCAGCCGGAACGTGGCCCAGGGCCCGGCGTAAAGATCGGCGGCGGCGGTTTCCAGCGTCAGGTCCATGCCTTCCAGCCGGGCGCGGATCGGCAGGTAGGCGAAGGGCACGCAGAAGGCGGAATGGGCGAGGATCAGGTAGCCGAGCCCCTGGTAGCCCGTCGCCTGCTTGACCACGCCGAAGACGATCAGCAGTGCCACGGCCGAGACGATTTCCGGCACCATCAACGGCTGGTTGATCATCACATAGACGAAGGTCTGGCCGCGAAACGCCCGGCGGCGGGTGGTGCCAAGCGCCGCGGCGGTGGCGACGGTGCTGGCGATCAGCGCCGCCGCGGCCGCGATCATCACCGAGCGCAGCGCCGCATCCTGCACCGCGGCGTTGCGAAGCGCCGCCCGGTACCAGTCGAGCGACCAGCCGCCCCAGACCGAGATCGAGGCCGAGCCGTTGAAGCTGTAGGCCACCAGCGTGACGATCGGCAGGTAGAGCAGCACGAAGACCAGGATGGCGACGGTGCCGAAGCCCGGCAGGTCGGTGACGGCGCGGGCCCTAGCCATGCGGATCGCCCCCCCTGGTCGAGACGCGGGTATAGACCAGCAGCGCCACCATCACGATCAGCAGCAGCAGCATCGACAGCGCCGCGCCCAGCGGCCAGTTGCGGCCCTGGCCGAACTGCAGCTCGATGAAGTTGCCGATCATCATGTTCTTGCCGCCGCCCAGCACCCGCGGCGTGACATAGGCGCCGAGCGAGGGGACGAAGACCAGGATCGAGCCTGCGACGATGCCGGGGCGGATGATCGGCAGCACGATGTGGCGCAGCACCTGCAGCCGCGAGGCGTAAAGGTCGTAGCCCGCCTCGAGCAGCTTCAGGTCGAAGCGGTCGATCGCGGCAAAGAGCGGCAGCACCATCAGCGGCAGGTAGACATAGGTCATGCCGATCAGCACCGCGGTTTCGGTGAAGACGATCTGGATCGGGCTGTCGATGATCCCCAGCGCGATCAGGGCCGAGTTCAGGATGCCCTCGTTCCGGATCACCTCCATGATCGCATAGGTGCGGATCAGCAGGTTGGTCCAGAACGGGATGGTGATCAGGAACAGCCAGAAGGCGCGTTCGCGCGGGGCGCGGGTGGCGATGAACCAGGCGGTGGGCAGGCCCAGCAGGAAGGTGATCGCGGTGGTGATCAGCGACAGCCGCACCGAGCGCCAGAAGATCGTCAGATGCGCGTCGGCGGCCGAGATGGTGCCGTCGAAGATGTCGCGCTGCAGGAAGACCTGGAACCAGCCGTCGAGGGTCGGTGTCCATTCGACGCCGGAATACTGGCCCGGGGTCAGGAAGGAATAGAGCGCGACCACGATCAGCGGGCCGGCGACGCCGAGGGTCAAGAGGATCAGGGCGGGGGCCGACAGCGCCCAGGCGGCGCGGGTCGAGGATCTCATGGCGTGCTCCGGTCCGCAGGGTCGGGGGGCAGGCCTGCCCCCCGCGCCCCCCGCGCTCTGGCGCGTCTGCCGGTGGGCGGCACGAGGTCGCCCCGGCGCGCTCTGGCAGCCTGAGCCTGCGGCTTTCGCATTGGCCCAAAGATCCCCGCCCGAGGCGCAGCTCTGTGCCCTGCGACGGCTGCGGACAGGGGCCTCATTCCGCCAGCACCTGCAGCGCGCCCTCGGCGAAGGCGAGGCCCACCGCGTCGCCGGGGGCAAGGCCGGTGTCGCCCGAGGGCGGCGATTGCAGGCGCGCCACCAGCGGCGTGCCGTCGGCAAGCGCGAGGTGGCACTGGGTGTCGGTGCCGAAATAGACCGTTTCGGTCACCGTCGCCGCCAGCGCGCCGGGGCTGCCGGCGGGCAGGATCCGCAGCTGCTCGGGCCGCACCGCCAGCGTCACCGGCCCGGCGGGTGCGGGCGGGGCCGCGACCGGGGTGCCGTCGGCAAGTCGCGTCACCGCGCCGTCCGAGGTGGCGGGCAGCACGTTGGTTTCACCGATGAAATCCGCGACGAAGCGGTTGACCGGGTGGTTGTAGATCTCGCGCGGGGGGCCGACCTGCAGCAGCCGTCCCGCCGACATCACCCCGATCCGGTCCGACATGGTCAGCGCCTCTTCCTGGTCATGGGTGACGAAGACGAAGGTGATGCCGGTCTCGGTCTGCAGCCGCTTCAGCTCGCGCTGCATCTCCTTGCGCAGCTTCAGGTCCAGCGCCGACAGCGGCTCGTCCAGCAGCAGCACCTTCGGTTCCGGCGCCAGCGCGCGCGCCAGCGCCACCCGCTGCTGCTGCCCGCCCGAAAGCTGCGCCGGGCGGCGGGTCGCGAAACTGTCGAGCCGCACCAGCTTCAGCACCCGCGCGACCGCGCCCGCGATCTCGGCCTTCGGGCGGCCGAGCATCTTCAGGCCGAAGCCCACGTTCTCGGCCACGGTCATGTGCGGAAACAGCGCGTAGGACTGGAAGACGGTGTTCACCCGGCGCCGGTTCGGGGGCGTGTCGGTCACCTCTTGCCCGTCGAGCAGGATCGCCCCGCCCGTCGGCATCTCGAAGCCCGCGATCAGGCGCAGAAGCGTGGTCTTGCCGCAGCCCGAGGGGCCGAGCAGGGTGAAGAACTCGCCCTTGCGGATCGTGACCGACACCTCGTCGAGCGCGCGCACGGCGACATCGCCGCTGCCGAAGGCTTTCACGAGGCCGCGCGCCTCGATCGCCGCAGTCATCAACAGACCATTCCCTTCGCTTTGTGCCCTCAGGCTGGCGCGGCAGGGAACGGTCTGGCAAGGATTTTCTGATATGCGCCCGCACTGACGCGGCGGGCGGTGAAAATCAGGGCAGGGTCAGGGAAGCGGCGCGGTGCGGTGCAGCGTGACCTTCAGCCCGCCATGCGAGACGGGCGGCAGTGCCGGCAGGAACGGCAGGCCGGTCGCCTTGGCAAGCCCGCCGTCCGAGGTGACGATGCCGACGCGCCATCCCGGGAAGCGCTCCATCAGCACCTGCCCCAGCGCGCCGTAAAGCCCGAACAGGAGCTTTCGGTTGCCGATCCGGGCGCCGTAGGGCGGGTTGACGATGACCAGCCCCGGCGGCCCCTCGGGGCGCTCCAGCGCCGAGACCGGGCTTTGCACGAAGCGGGTGACGGCGGCGACGCCGGCGCGCTCGGCATTGGCGGCGGCGGCGCGCGCGGCGCCCGCGTCGCGGTCCGAGCCGCGGAAGACCAGCGCGGTCTCGCGCGCGGGGGCGGATTTCATCGCGGCGAAGGCGGCGGGATCGAAGCCGGGGAAGCGTTCGAAGGCGAAGCTGCGGGCGCGGCCGGGCAAGAGGCCCAGCGCGATCTCGGCGGCCTCGATCGGGAAGGTGCCCGAACCGCACATCGGGTCGATCACCGGTTCGGTGCCGCGGTAGCCCATCTGGCGCAGGAACATCGCGGCCATGGTCTCGCGCATCGGGGCCTTGCCGACCTCGGGCTTCATGCCGCGCTTGTGCAGCTGCTCGCCCGAGCTGTCGAGCGAGAAGGTGCAGAGGTCGTCCTCGATCCGGACGCGCACGGCCAGCGGCTCGACGCCCTCGGTGACGGGGCCCAGCGCCTCGGCGATGGCGGTGGCGACGCGCTGGGCGGCGGCCTTGTCGTGGTAGATCTTCGAGGCGCGGCAGGTCGCCTCGACCTTCACCGGGGTGCCTTGCGGCAGGAACTCGGCCCAAGGGAACTTGCGCGCGCGCTTGTCGAGCTGGGCGAGGTGCAGGGCGCGGAAGCTGCCGATGCGCACGAGAACGCGGGTCGCGCCGCGCAAGGTCAGGTTCGCGCGCCAGACCTCGGGCCAGCCGCCGCGGGTGGTGACGCCGCCCTCGGTGACGGTGGGCGCGGGGAAGCCGGCCTCGGCGGCCTCTTCGGCCAGCGCGGTTTCCAGCCCCGGGGGGGTGATCAGGTAGATCTCGAAGTCGGGCGTCTCGGTCATCGCGCGGTCATAGCCGGAAGCGGCGCCGGCGGGAAGGGCGGTGACTGTCGCCGGGAGACTGCCCGCGGGGGTGGTCCCATGCCGTTGGACGGCGCGGCCCATGCCGCGCTTTCCGTAGCGGCAGGGGGCCTTTCGTCCCCGCCGATCCGTGCTAGGCTTTCCCTGCGTGCCCCGCGGCGCGCTTCCCCCATGACCCATGCCCGAGCGGAGGCCCCGATGGCCCTGATGATGAACCGTCGTTCGCTGATCCTGTCCGCCTCGGCCGGTGCGGCCGCGGTGCTGCACCCGTTCTCGGCGCGGGCGCAGGGGGGACAGGCGCATCTGCGCATCCTCGCCACCACCGACCTGCATTGCCACGTCCAGCCCTACGATTATTACGCCGACGCGCCCTCGGACACGCTGGGCCTCGCGCGGACGGCGACGATCCTCGAGAAGCTGCGGTCCGAGGCCACGAATTCGATCACCGTCGACAATGGCGACTACCTGCAGGGCAACCCGATGGGCGACTGGGCCGCGGCCGAGGGCATGGCGCCCGAAGGTGCGGTGCATCCGGTGATGCAGGGGATGAACGCGGTCGGCTATGACGCGGGCACGCTGGGCAACCACGAGTTCAACTACGGCGTGCCGTTCCTGGAAAAGGTCAACGCGGGCGCGGGCTTCCCGATCGTCTGCGCGAATTTCGCCAGGTCCCTGGGCGCGACCCCGCTGGAGGACGAGCTTTGGGCCGAGCCCTACGTGATCCTCGAAAAGCAGGTGACCGACGGCACCGGGGCCGAGGTCGCGCTGCGCATCGGCGTGATCGGCTTCGTGCCGCCGCAGATCATGCATTGGGACCGCGCGAACCTCGAGGGCAAGTTCGAGATGCGCGACATCGTCGAGGCCGCCCGCGCCTGGGTGCCGCGGCTGCGCGAGCGCGGGGCCGACATCGTCGTGGCGCTGTGCCATTCCGGCATCGACACGGCACCCTACGAGGCCGGGATGGAAAACGCCGCCTATCACTTGGCGCAGGTGCCGGGGATCGACGCGCTGGTCACCGGCCACGCGCATTCCACCTGGCCCTCGAAGGACTACGAGGGCGAGGGGATGGAACAGGGCACCGGCAAGATCCACGGCGTGCCGGCGGTGATGGCGGGGTTCTGGGGCTCGCATCTCGGGATCATCGACATCCTGATGGAGCATGACGGGCAGGGCGGCTGGGAGGTCACCGCCGGCGAGGCCTCGCTGCGGCCGATCTACGAGCGGGGCGAGGACCGCAAGGTCAAGGCGCTGACCACCGACTATGCCCCGGCGATCGAGGCGACGGCGGCGGCCCATCAGGCGACGCTGGGCTATGTGCGCGCCGAGGTCGGCAAGACCGATGCGCCGCTTTACAGCTATTTCGCGCTGGTGGCCGACGACCCCTCGGTCCAGATCGTGAGCCTTGCGCAAAGCTGGTACATCGCCCAGCAGATGAAGGGCACGGCCCACGAGGGCCTGCCGATCCTGTCGGCGGCGGCGCCCTTCAAGGCGGGCGGGCGCGGGGGCCCGGACTATTACACCGACGTGCCGGCGGGGCCGGTGGCGATCAAGAACGTGGCCGATCTTTACCTTTACCCGAACACGGTGCGCGCGGTGCGGATCACCGGGGCGCAGGTCAAGGACTGGCTGGAACGCTCGGCCGGGGCCTTCCTGCAGATCGAACCGGGCAAGGCCGACCAGCCGCTGCTGGACCCGGCGTTCCGGTCCTACAATTTCGACGTGATCGACGGGGTCAGCTACCGGATCGACGTGACCCAGCCCTCGCGCTTCGACGCGGACGGGGCAGAGCTGAACCCGGGCGCGAACCGCATCGTCGACCTGACCTTCGAGGGCAAGCCGATCGACCCGGCGCAGGAGTTCATCGTGGCGACGAACAACTACCGCGCCTCGGGCGGCGGCAAGTTCCCCGGCGCCGACGGCTCGACCGTGGTGTTCGAGGCGCCGGACACCAACCGCGACGTGATCGTGCGCTATGTGCAGGCCGAGGGCACGATCAAGCCCGCGGCGGATCAGAACTGGGCGCTGGCGAAGGCGGACGGGGCGACGGTCACCTTCGCCTCGGGGCCCGGCGCTGCGGCCTATCTGGAGGCGGTGCAGGCGCGGGGCGTCGCGATCGAGGCGGCGGGGGCAGCAGAGGAAGGCTTCGCGCTCTACCGCCTGACGCTCTGAGCCGGGGAGAGGACCCCCGGTCGGATCGCGTCAGGCGGGAGCGGCCGGGGGGAGGGCCCGGATCTTGCGCCGCCTCAGGCGAGGCGGCGGCGGTTCTCGCCGACCGCCGAGCGGTAGTCGCCGATCGTGTCCAGCACCACGGCGTCGGGCGAGACGCCCTGCGCCAGCAGCGCCGAGGCGCGGCCCATCGAGAGGCTGGCCTGCAGAAACTTCTCGCCCACCATCAGCATCGCCTCGGCCGGGGCCTCGGGCGCGCCGGTCGCGAACATGGTCATGCGCCGTTCGATCACTTCGCCGGCTTCGATGGCCAGAAGTGCGGTCTGCATCAGGATCGGAACGAAGAGCATGGGCCACTCCTGTGTTAGCGTCTGACAGATGTATTAACGTCGCACGGGTCGGGCGGTAAGGTGGCGGAAAGTCTTAATTCGGGCTCGCACTCACAATTCTAGGAAACAAGACTCAGGATTTTCCGAAGATCGTTTCGGAAGTCTTCGGTCTGCGACCGTGCGGTTTCGGCATCAGGTTGGCGCAGCAGCGCCGAGGGATGCAGCGTGATCAGAACCGGGGTGCCGTCGGGCAGCGACTCGGTGCTGCCGCGACGGCGCAGGATGTTCGCGCCCGAGCCGGTCAGCGCCTCGGCCGCCGAGGCGCCCATCGCGAGGATCGCCTGCGGGCGGATCAGCTCGGCTTCCAGACCCAGCCACCAGCGGCACTGCTCGATCTCGGACGAGGACGGCCGCTGGTGAATGCGCCGCTTGCCGCGTGGGGTGAACTTGAAATGCTTCACCGCATTGGTCAGCCAGACGCGCGAGCGGTCGAGGCCGGCCTCGGTCGCGACGCGGTCGAAGAGCTGGCCGGCGGGGCCGACGAAGGGGCGGCCCGCGAGGTCTTCCTGATCGCCCGGCTGCTCGCCCACGATCATCAGCCGCGCATCAGCGGGGCCCTCGCCGCAGACGGTCTGGGTGGCGTTGCAATGCAGCGGGCAGCGGGTGCAGGCGCGGGCCTGCGCGGCGAGGTCTTCGAGCGTCTGCGGCCGCGCGCTGCCGATGGCCGGGCGCTGCGGCAGGCGGCTGTTGCGCTGGCGGGCGGCGGTTTCCGGGGCGGGAAGCGAGCCGAGGTCTGCGGCCATGCGCGCAGCCCGGGCCGGAGCGTCGCGGATCAGCTGCGGAATGAGTTCAGCCTCTGGCAGGTTGTGCCAGTATTTCTTCGGCATCTCGGACTGCATCGCACGGGTCATGAGGCGCGCCGGGTTGAAGATATTGGCATAATACGTCTGCCACAGCCGTTCGGTTCCATCCTCGGGCGGGCGGGCCTGATCGGCGGGCGTTTCGGAAAGTGTCAGATGGCCGGCGATGAAACGGGCGGTCAGCAGGGGCGTGGCGATCACCCAGTCCATGTCGCCGAAGCGCTTGGCGAAGAAGGGCACCGCCGGTTCGACCACCGGATGCGTCGGTTCGAACCAGGCGGCGAAGCGGCGCCTGACTTCGGACGGCTGGTTTTCGGCCTGCGCGCCCTCGGGGGGCAGTTCGCGGAAGCGCACGAAGGCGTGCATCTTGTGGATGTCGCGACGCACCGCCTTGGCCTCGGCCATCACCCGGTGCTGGGCGGGGTCCGAGCGGTCGCCCCAGCGTGTCTCGCCCCGCGACAGCGCCAGCACCAGCATGTGCGCCCGGGTGAAGCGGCCGGGGTCGGAATGGTGCAGCGCGGTCTCGATCTCGGCCAGCGCCGGGCGCGGGATCTTCAGCGCGGGCTCGGGGCGGGTGCGGGCGTCCTGGGCGGCGAAGAGGTCGGGCGCGGCGGGGCCGAGGCTCCAGCGCACCGCCTCGGGCGCCACCCCTTCGGCAGCCAGACGGCGCACCGCGTCCCGCCAAGCGGCGGCGGTGCCGACGGCGGGAAGCGCGATCTCGACCATCAGAACAGCGACAGCTGCTCGGCCGGGGGCGCGAAGCGGGCGCGCAGCGTCTCGGCCTCGAGCATGCCGCGCGGGGTCCAGCCGGTCATCGCGATGAAGGCGCGGGCGTGCTTCATCACCGCGCCCATCGCGGTCAGGTCCTCATATCGCAGGGTCCGGTGGCGGCGGGCGTCGAGGATGCGGGCGACAGTCTTGGTGCCGAAGCCCGGCACCCGCAGCAGCATCTCGCGCGGGGCGCGGTTCGGGTCGACCGGGAATTGCGCGCGGTTTGCCAGCGCCCAGGCCATCTTCGGGTCGATGTCGAGGTCAAGCATGCCCGAGGGGCCGGCGGTGATCTCGGCGGGCGCGAAGTCGTAGAAGCGCATCAGCCAGTCGGCCTGATAGAGCCGGTGCTCGCGCATCAGCGGCGGGCGGCGGGCGGGCAGCACGGCGGAGGCCTCGGGGATCGGCGAGAAGGCCGAGTAATAGACCCGGCCGAGATTGTAGCCCGCGTAAAGCCCGGCAGCATTGCCGAGGATTGTCGCATCGGTCGCGGCATCGGCGCCGACGATCATCTGCGTGGACTGGCCAGCCGGGGCGAAGCGGGCGGGGCGCTTGCCGGTATGGCTGCGCTCGCGCGAAGCCTCGCGGCGCATCCGCACCTCGGCCATCGCCTTGCGGATCGTGCGCGAGGATTTCTCGGGCGCGAGGTCCGAAAGCGCGCGGTCGGTCGGCAGTTCCACGTTGATCGACAGGCGGTCGGCATAGCGCCCGGCCTCGTCGATCAACTCGGGCGCCGCGTCGGGGATGGTCTTCAGATGGATGTAGCCGCGGAAATTCTCGCGCTCGCGCAGGGTCTTCGCGATCCGCACCATGTCGGCCATCGTGTCGTCGGGCGAGCGGATGATGCCCGAGGACAGGAACAGCCCTTCGATGTAGTTCCTGCGATAGAACTCGATGGTGAGGGTGACGACCTCTTCGACGCTGAAGCGCGCGCGCTCGACCCGGGACGAGGCGCGGTTGATGCAATAGGCGCAGTCGTAGATGCAGAAGTTGGTCATCAGGATCTTCAGAAGGCTGATGCAGCGCCCGTCCGGCGCATAGGCATGACAGATGCCCGAGCCGCCCGAGGAGCCGAGCCCCTTGCCGTCGCGTGACGAGCGTTTCTCTCCCCCCGACGAGGCGCAGGAGGCGTCGTACTTCGCCGCGTCCGACAGGATCGCGAGCTTCTCTTGCAGCGTGCGGGCGGCCATGGGAACACCTTTGAACGGGGTTCGTTCATAATATGTTCTTGTTTCGATCCCCGCAACCCAGAGCCGGGTCACGGAGACGCGAGAAGCGGGGGGCGAGGATCAGCCGTTGAAGGGGATCAGCACCTGCGTGGCGATGTCGGGCGCGTGTTCGCCGTCGACGGCACCGCGCAGCATCTCGAACCCGTAGCGCAGGCTCGAGGTGGTCGAGGCCCAGACCATCGCCTCGGACAGGGTCATGCGCAGGGCGATCAGGTCGGGGTCGTCGCGGCCTTCCGGGAACCACGGCGCGGCGGCGGTGGTCCAGAGCCGGTCGAGATGCGCGGCATCGACGCTTTGCACGATGGCGCCGGCGAGGCTGGCGTGCAGGCACTGGTCGTCGGCGATGACGGTGAACTTCGCGCGCCCGCCCTGTCCGACGGCGCGCACGAGGTCAGTTTGGCGCGAGGTCAGGAACCACAGCTCGCCATGGGTGGCATCGGCCACATGGGTCATCGGCTGCGGGTGATCGGCCGATCCGTCGATCGAGAGCATGCCGGCGGGCACGTCCTTCAGCAGGGCGAAAAGGGTGCCGCGGGGGTCTTCGGCAAGGTCGCTGCGATGGCTCATGTCGGCTCCTGTGCATCGGCGCGCCGTGGCGCGGGTCGCAGGGGCAACGTCGCCGGGGGGCGGGCCGTTCCCACGGCGCGCGGCGCGTGCGTCATGGGCGCGCCGGGCCGCCGGGATCAGCGTGTCGTGCGGATCAGCTGCGCCGAGACCGGCACCATCGTCAGGTCGCGGCGCTGGCCCACCGCCCAGTCGAGGATCGCGGCGATGGTCGCGGGGCGGGTGGTTCCGGCGACGACGATGCCGCTGGAACGCCCGGCCTCGAAGGCGGCACGGTCGAGATAGCGCTCGATCACCGGCGCCTCCTCGCCCGCGGCGTCGAGCAGGCGATAGACCCGCAGTTCGGGCACCCCGTCCTGACGCGCGATCTGTCCCAGCGGGTTCAGGCCCACGTCCCAGGTCAGCACGCCGTAGCCCCCGGCCGCGGCGAGGGCCGCGAGCTGGCGGGCCAGCGGGCGGTCGTTCTGCAGCCGGGCCGCGGGCGCGTCGAGCACCGCCATCGCCTCGGGCACCTCGCGCAGGAAGCCCTGCCAGTAGGATTGCAGGTCCTGCACCGTCGCCCCCGGCGGCACCGCGCCCGCAAGGATCGCGACCTCGAGCCCGGCGGCGCGATAGGAGCGCGCGGCCTCGGCGGCGCCGGGGCGGGCGGGATCGAGGGCGATGGTCACCGGCACCGGCATGTCGGCCAGCAGCGCCGGATCGGGGCGCGCGTCGCTGTCGTCGATCAGCAGGACCGACATCAGCGGGCCCTCGGCCGGGGCGCTTTCGGCGGCATTGCGCAAGAGCGCGAGCGGCGCCGCCTCGGCCTCGGCGGTGGCCGCCGGCGCCGCCTCGGGCTCGGTCAGGGTCAGGCGCGAGGGTGCGGCGAAGCCCGGCTGCGGCCCGGTCGAGCCGATCCCCGGCACCGGGCGGAACCCGCCCGGGCTTTCACTGCCATCGGGGGCGGAGGGGGCCGCTGGCAGCGGGGGCGTGATCGGGCTGGCCCCGGGGGCCGCCTCTGCCGCGATCTGCGGGGCCGTGCCGGGCGCGGTGGGCTGGGGCGGCTGCGGTTGCGACAGGTCGGGCCCGGGGGCTGCGGAGGGGGCTGCGGGTTCGGGTTCCGGCGCGGGCAGGTGCGGAAGCGCGGGCAGGGTGACCGCGGCGCCGGGCTGCGGCATGGGCAGGTCAGGAGCGGTTGCCGCTTCGGGCGCGGCCTCTGCCAGCCGCTCGGGGGCCGCGGTTTCGGGGCGCGGCGCGGCGATGGCGGGGCCGGGGACCGGGGCGGCGTCGGGCGCGACATCGGCGGCGACGGCGGGGGCTGCGGCGGGATCGCCGGCCTCGGGGCGCGCGGCCTCGGGGCCGGGGCCGACCGGGGCGCGATCCTCGCCCACGCGGGCGAAGTCGGAGCCCGCGGGAACCTCGACCGCGCCGGTCTGGACGGAGGCCCCGTCGGCCCCCTGCGCGTCTGCCGGCGCGTCCGCGCCCTGCGGCGCAGGCGTGGCAGTCGCGGCGGTATCGGGCAGGACTTCGTCGGTCGGCGCAACGGCCGCGGGCGGCGGGTCGGGCGTGGCCACCGGGCCCTCGGTGGCCGTTGCAACCGTCGCGGGCAGGCTCTGCTCGGGCGCCGGAGCGGGTTCCGGGGCGCTGTCCGGCTCGGCCGCCGGCGCGGTCGCGTGCGGTTGCGGCGCCATGCTGGCCGGTGCCTCGGGGCCGGAGGCGTCCGGCCCGGGGGCGTTAGGGGCCATCACATCGGGCGCGGTCCCCGCGGCCTTCGGCGCGGGCAGGGCATCGGGCAGCGGCGACGAGACCGAGATCAGCGCCAGAAGCGCGACCCCTGCGGCAGAGCCGCTCAGCAGCCCCCAGATCATCCCCTTGCCCATCATCCGCTCCCGCCCAACTGCACGCCGTTTTGGCGCCCGCCCCGCCTTGACCCCGGGGGCGCTTCGGGCGCATCTATACCCCGGTCCGCGCGGGGGGTCATCCCTTCGTTAACCGGGCGTTGTTTCCGTCGTGCCTGCCACCGGTTCCCGGACCGGAACAGGCTGCCCCCTGCCTGCGGAGGATGTCCCGCGATGCTGCTGCTGATCGACAATTACGACAGCTTTACCTACAACCTCGTCCATTATTTCGGCGAGCTTGGCGCGGATGTCGTGGTCCGGCGCAACGATGCGCTCGACGTGCAGGAAGCCATGGCGATGAACCCCGCGGCGATCGTGCTGTCGCCGGGGCCCTGCGATCCGGCGCAGGCGGGCATCTGCCTTGCCCTCACCGCCGCCGCGGCCGAGACGAAGACCCCGCTTCTGGGCGTCTGCCTTGGCCACCAGACCATCGGTCAGGCCTTCGGCGGCAAGGTGGTGCGCGCGGGCGAGATCGTGCATGGCAAGATGGGCAGCATGCACCACGAGGGGAAGGGCGTCTTCGCGGGCCTGCCCTCGCCCTTCCAGGCCACGCGCTATCACTCGCTGATCGTCGAGCGGGAAAGCCTGCCCGACTGCCTCGAGGTCACCGCATGGCTCGAGGACGGGATGATCATGGGCCTGCGCCACCGCGAACTTCCGATCGAGGGCGTGCAGTTCCACCCCGAAAGCATCGCCTCGGAACACGGGCACCAGATGCTGCGCAATTTCCTGACCAGCGCGAAGGTGCCGGCATGAGCGACCGCCTGAAACCGCTGATCGGCACGGCCGCCACCCGCGCGCTGACCCCGGAAGAGGCCCAGTCGGCATTCGAGGCGCTCTTCGCCGGCGAGGCGACGCCCGCGCAGATCGGCGGCTTCCTGATGGCGCTGCGCACCCGCGGCGAGACGGTGGGCGAGATCGCGGCCGCGGCCTCGGTCATGCGCTCGAAATGCCTGCCCGTGAAGGCGCCCGAGGGGGCGATCGACATCGTCGGTACCGGCGGCGACGGCAAGGGCACGCTGAACATCTCGACCGCGACCGCCTTCGTGGTGGCCGGTGCGGGCGTGCCGGTGGCCAAGCACGGCAACCGCAACCTGTCGTCGAAATCCGGCTCTGCCGATGCGCTGACCGCGATGGGGATCGACGTGATGGTCGGCCCCGAGCGGGTCGAGCAGGCGCTGGCCGAGGCCGGGATCGGCTTCATGATGGCGACGATGCACCACCCCTCGATGCGCCATGTCGGCCCCGCACGGGTCGAGCTGGGCACGCGCACGATCTTCAACCTGCTGGGCCCGCTGACCAATCCGGCCGGGGTGCGCCGGCAGCTGACCGGGGCCTTCTCGAAGGACTGGATCCGGCCGATGGCCGAGGTTCTGGGCCAGCTCGGCTCGGACGCGGCCTGGCTGGTGCACGGCGGCGACGGCACCGACGAGCTGGCGATCTCGGCCGAAAGCTGGGTGGCCGAGCTGTCGGGCGGGCAGATCCGCGAATTCACCGTGCATCCCGAGGAGGCCGGCCTGCCGGTCCATGCCTTCGAAGAGATCGTCGGCGGCAGCCCGGTCGAGAATGCGGCGGCCTTCAAGCGGCTTCTGGACGGCGAAACCGGCGGTTACCGCGATGCGGTGCTGCTGAATGCCGCGGCGGCGCTGAAGGTGGCGGGCGCGGCGGCGGACCTGCGCGAGGGCGCGGCGGTGGCGGCCGAGGCGATCGACAGCGGCGCCGCCAAGGCCAAGGTCGCGGCGCTCGCGCGGCTCTGCCCGGTCGCGGCCTGATCCGGTGACCGTGCCGGAAGGTCTGGGCGGCTGGGGCGACCTGCCGTTCTTCCGCCGCGACTGGCCGGCGCTTGCGGCCCGGCTTCAGGCCGAGCCGGGCGCGGTCCTGCCGCCCGCCGAGCAACGTTTCGCGGCGCTGGCGCTGACGCCGCCGCAGGCCGTGCGCGCGGTGATCCTGGGCCAGGACCCCTATCCGACGCCGGGCCACGCCAACGGCCTCGCCTTCTCGGTCGCGCCCGGGGTCGCGCTGCCGCGGTCGCTCGCGAACATCTACCGCGAGATGGACGAGGATCTGGGCGCGCGCCCGCGCGACGGCGATCTTTCGCACTGGGCGCGGCAGGGGGTGCTGCTGCTGAACACCGCGCTGTCGGTTCCGGCGGGCGGCGCCGGGGGCCATGCCCGCTGGGGCTGGGACGCGCTGGTGCGCGAGGTGCTGGCCGAGGCCGCCGCGCGTCGGCCGCTGGCGCTGATCCTCTGGGGCGCCCATGCGCAGAAGGCGGCGGCGGGACTGCCGGGCACGGGCCACCTGCGGATCGAGACTGCGCATCCCTCGCCGCTCTCGGCGCGGCGCGGCTTCTTCGGCTCGCGCCCCTTCAGCCGGGTGAACGACTGGCTCGCCGCCCGGGGCGAGGTGCCGATCGATTGGGCCAATGCGAAAGCGGGCGCGGCCACCTGACCTTCGCGCTTTCTTGCTGGCCCAAATATCCCCGCCGGAGGCATCCGCCCTGTCCACCCGCGCCCCGCTCCGGCAGAAGGCCGCCCGCCGGACCGCCCGTCAGAACAGGCTCAACTGGTCCCCGGCCTTCGGCGGCACCCTGAACTGGCTGCAATCGAGCGCCCGGCGTTCCTTCTCGAGCCCCAGCCGCTTCGCCGCCACCCTCATCCGCAGGTGCAGCATCTCGGCCTCAGGCCCCTCGCCGCGCATCCGGCTGGTGAAGCGCGGATCGTTGGCCCTGCCGCCGCGCATCGCGCGCAGGCGGCTCATCACGTGTTCGGCCTTGCCGGGATAGTTGCGCCGCAGCCAGTCGACGAACAGCGGCGCCACCTCGTGCGGCAGGCGCAGCAGGATCCAGCTCGCCGCGGTCGCCCCGGCCTCGGCCGCGGCGGCAAGGATCGCCTCGCCTTCGGCATCGGTCAGTACCGGGATGATCGGCGAGGCCATCACCCTGACCGGCACCCCGGCCGCGGCCAGCGTCCGGATCGCCGCGATCCGGCGCTGCGGCGAGGGCGCCCGCGGCTCGAGCCGCCGGCACAGGTCGGGGTCGAGCGTGGTGACAGAAATCCCCACATGCGCCAGCCCCGCCGCCGCCATCGGCGCCAGAAGATCCAGATCGCGCTCGATCATCGCGCCCTTGGTCACGATGGTCACCGGGTGGCGGAAGTCCGACAGCACCTGCAGGATACCGCGCATGATCCGGTGGCGCGCCTCGATCGGCTGGTAGGGGTCGGTGTTGGTCCCGAGCGCGATCGGCGCCGGGCGATAGCCCTTGCGCGACAACTCCTTCGCCAGAACCTCGGGGATCGAGGGGCGCGCGGTCAGCTTCGTTTCGAAATCGACGCCGGGCGAGAGGCCGAGATAGGCATGCGAGGGGCGGGCGAAGCAGTAGATGCAGCCATGCTCGCAGCCCCGGTAGGGATTGACCGAGCGGTCGAAGGGCACGTCGGGGCTGTCGTTGCGGGTCAGGGCCGAGCGGGGGCGTTCGAAGCTGACCTCGGTCCGGGCGAGCTGGTCTTCGACGGGCAGATCCCAGCCGTCGGCCTCGACCTCGCGCACATAGGGGTCGAAGCGCGACACCGGGTTCGCGCCCGCCCCCCGCGCACGCAGGCGCAGGGCGGGATCGGCGGCGGGAAGGGGGCGAGTCGGATGGGGCGCGGGCATGGTGTGACGTTAGAACGTAATGGGAACATCCGGAAGGGGGGACGGTCGCCGTCCCCGGCGCGGCCGGTGCGGCAAGTCGCTGGCCGTCGCGCCCATGTCGCAAACCGCCCTCGCTCAGGAACCGCCGCCGCGTAAGTTGCCCGAAAGGCATTCGGAACGGCTTTCCCAGGAGGCGGGGATCATGGCGGACGAAGAAGAGATCATCCTGTCGGAGCTCGACAATGACGAGCTGGTGCAGCAGATGCACGACGATCTCTACGACGGCCTGAAGGACGAGATCGAGGAGGGGGTTCACATCCTGCTCGGTCGTGGCTGGGCGCCCTACGACGTGCTGACCAAGGCGCTGGTCGCGGGCATGACCATTGTCGGCGCCGACTTCCGCGACGGGATCCTGTTCGTTCCCGAGGTTCTGCTGGCCGCCAACGCGATGAAGGGCGGCATGGCGATCCTGAAGCCGCTTCTGGCCGAAACCGGCGCGCCGCGCGTCGGCAAGATGGTGATCGGCACCGTGAAGGGCGATATCCACGACATCGGCAAGAACCTTGTCGCGATGATGATGGAGGGCGCGGGCTTCGAGGTCGTCGACCTGGGGATCAACAACGCCGTCGAGAAATACCTCGAGGCGCTGAAGGCCGAAGAGGCCGACATCCTTGGCATGTCGGCGCTGCTGACCACGACGATGCCCTACATGAAGGTGGTCATCGACACGATGGTCGAGCAGGGGATCCGCGACGACTACATCGTGCTGGTCGGTGGCGCGCCGCTGAACGAGGAATTCGGCCGCGCGATCGGGGCGGATGCCTATTGCCGCGATGCTGCCGTGGCGGTCGAGACCGCAAAGACCTGGATCGCGCGCAAGCACAACCGGATGGCGGCGGGCTGAGGCCCCCGCCGGCGGCGTCCGCGGCGTGAGCCCCTTGCGGGCCGCGCCCGTCGCGCGACCCCTTGCGGGCGGCGCCCGTTGCTTGACCCCTTGCGGGCGGCGCCCGCGCTGCCCAGATCGGAAGCGTCCCTGCCGGAGGCCGCGCCATGCCGTTCGACCGTTTCCTGATGATGCTTTCTGCCGCGATCCTTGCGGGCGGGGCGACGGTGGCGGCGGTCTGGGCCAGCGGCACGCCGGTAGCCGCGGTGCTTCCGGTGACCTTGGCCGCGGCGCTGGCGCTGAGGCTCGCGCGGCGATGACCCTTCCGGCCGATGACACGCTCGCCCGCGAGGGGCTTGCGCCCGAGGGCCGGGGCCGGGTGCTGCTGATCGCCTGCGGGGCGCTCGCGCGCGAGATCCTCGCGCTGAAGGCGGCGAACGGCTGGGATCACCTCGACCTCACCTGCCTGCCCGCGAACCTGCATCTCTGGCCCGACCGGATCACGCCCGCGGTACGCGAGGCCGTCGCCCGCCACCGCGCCGATTACGACCGGATCTTCGTCGTCTATGCCGATTGTGGCACCGGCGGGCTTCTGCAGGCCGCCTGCGCCGAGATGGGGGTCGAGATGGTGCCCGGTCCCCATTGCT
Organism: Frigidibacter sp. MR17.14; assembly: GCF_037095735.1. Classification (NCBI taxonomy): domain Bacteria; kingdom Pseudomonadati; phylum Pseudomonadota; class Alphaproteobacteria; order Rhodobacterales; family Paracoccaceae; genus Frigidibacter; species Frigidibacter sp. MR17.14. Next base: position 151,188 of record NZ_JBAWKD010000004.1, read on the forward strand.
ACGCCTTCTTCGACGGCAACGCCGCCTTCGCGGAGCGTGCCGAAGAGGAAATGGGCGCCTTCTACCTGACCGATTTCCTCGTGCGCCAGTTCGAGGCCTTCGTCTGGCGCCCGATGGGCCTCGACCGCCACCCCCAGTTGCGCGACATGTATTTCGCCCATTACGACCGGCTGGTCTATCTGGCGCAGACCGAGGATCCCGCGCTCGACCGTCTGGCCGAGGCCGCGGCGGCGCGGCTGGGCCTGCGCTACGAGCGGCGCTACACCGGCTACGGCGACCTCGCTTCGGCGCTCGCGGGGGCCTGAGCGCCCAAGAAAAGCCATTCTGGATCGGCAGGATGCCGGGATCGTTCCTGTCCGGTTCCTGTCAGATGTTTGAAAAGAATCCCCATTTTTCCGCGGCCTCCTTGCCGTCCGCCCCGGCGGGCGACGGGGCCGCCCTGCTGCTGCTCGGCCTGTTGGTCGCGGGTCTTCTGGTGGCGGCCTTGATCATGGGCCAGCGCCGGGGCGGGCGCGGCGGCGCCCGTCGCAATCACCGCTCGCGCGACGTGCAGATGCCACAGAGCGTCTGGCGCCGCCCCGACGCGCGGACCCTGTCCCAGCCCGAGCTCTACACCCCGCCCGCACCCGGCGGCCTGCCCCCCGCGCGCGATCTCGTCCACGAGCACCTCGCCGCGGTCGCGGTCATCCGGTTCGAGCGCAAGCGGCTGCTCAACAAGTCCGAGGCGCGGCTGTTGCCGGTGATCGAGGACGAGGTCGCGAAGCTGCCGCGTGGCCACCGGGTGATGGCGCAGGTCTCGCTGGGCGAGATCCTGCGCCCGGTTCCCGACGAGGGCAGCGAGGACGAGCGTCGTGTCGCCTTCAACGCGATCAATGCCAAGCGGCTGGATTTCGCGGTCTTCGATCCCGGTGGCTGGCTCGTTCTGGCCATCGAGTACCAGGGCCATGGCCACTACCACGAGATCAGCTTCCTGCGCGACGCGGTGAAGCGCGAGGCCCTGCGCAAGGCAGGCGTCGCCTTCCTGGAAGTGCCGGCCGACACGACGCCCGACGCGCTGCGCGACCTGCTGCGCCAGCACCTGACCCCGCGCGCGCCCCTGCGCAGCGCCGGCGCCTGATTTCTTTCTGGCAAAAATATCCCGGGGGTGGGGGGGCAGCGCCCCC
>NZ_JBAWKD010000004.1:152562-178305 GCF_037095735.1 Frigidibacter sp. MR17.14
GGCCCGGTGCCGTCCGCCGCCGAGGAGAAGCCGCCAAGCCGCGCCGCGATCTCGTCCAGCGTCGGGCGGGGCCCCGGCGGCACCGTCTCCAGCGCATGGCGCATCGCGCGCAGATGCTCGGGCATGGTGCCGCAGCAGCCGCCGATGATCCGCGCGCCCGCGTCGCGGGCCAGCACCGCGTAATCGCCCATCAGCTCTGGCGTGCCGTCGTAATGGATGTGCCCGTCGTGATAGCGCGGGATGCCGGCGTTGCCCTTGGCCACCACCGGCCGCTCGGACCCGGCCGCGACGAAGCCCAGCACCGTGCGCATCAGGTCCGAGGCGCCGACGCCGCAATTCGCCCCGAAGGCCAGCGGCGGATGCGGCAGGCGCTCGACCAGCGCCGCGAGCTGCGCCGAGGTCACGCCCATCATCGTGCGCCCTGCGGTGTCGAAGCTCATCGTGCCGACCCAGGGCATGCCGGCCAGCCGCGCCGCCTCGGCCGCGGCCTCGAATTCCTCGGGGGCCGAGATCGTCTCGACCCAGAGGACGTCGGCGCCGCCCTCCTTCAGCCCCTCGGCCTGTTCGTGGAACATCTCGATGGCGCCGGCACGGGTCAGGCTGCCCATCGGCTCCATGATCTCGCCGGTCGGACCCATCGAGCCCGCGACCACGACCTCGTGCCCCGCGGCATCCGCGATCTCGCGGCCAAGCTCGGCGGCGACACGGTTCAGCTCGCGGGTGCGGGATTCGGCGGCGTGCAGTTTCAGGCGGCTTGCGTTGGCGCCGAAGCTGTTGGTCAGGAACAGGTCCGATCCGGCCTCGACCGCGGCGCGATAAAGGCTGCGGATGTTGTCGGGGCGGTCGACGTTCCACAGCTCGGGCGCCTCGCCCGCGGTCAGCCCCATGTTGAAGAGGTTGGTCCCGGTCGCGCCATCGGCCAGCAGCCAGTCGCGTTTGGCCAGCATCTGCGACAGCCGGTCGGTGGCGGGGGTGGTCGTCTTCTGCATCGGGTCCTCCGTTCGGCCGAAACCTGCCGTCCTCTCCCGAGCCATGCCATGCCCGGCCCGGCATGGCAAATCCGGAAGCGACCTTCATCGGCCGCGGACGCCTCCGGCGGGAGTATTTCGGCCAAGCCGAAGCGGATCAGGGCCTGCCGAGGGGCTCGGGCCGGTGCACGGCGCGGGTGATCTCGACGGCCGCGACCAGCAGCGCGACCGGGCCGGGGGCGGCGAGGTAGCGCGGTTCCCAGTCCGGGGCGAAGGCGCGCTTGAACTGCGCAAGGCCCGCCGTCTCGCGCCCCAGCCCGAGGCGCCGGGCAAGGGCCCAGAGCGGGCCGGGGGCGCGGGGATCGGCGGCGGCCGAGACGGCGGCGAGGCTCAGCCGCGGGATGCGGGCGGCACGGGCGGCGGCGATGGCCTCGACGATCAGCGCCTGCAGCGTGCCGTCGGGCAGGTCGGGGCCCGAGCGCATCAGGTCGAGCGTCCATTCCCGCGGGCCGCCGTGGAAGCTGGCGAAGGCGAGGATCCGACCGCCCGAGCGGGCGAGGAAGACCTGCTGCCCGGCGAGGTAGTCCGGGCAGAAACGGCCCGTCGAGAAGCCGCGCTCGCCGCCCCGGGCGCGGGCCCAATGCGCGGCGACCTCGGCCAGCTCTGCCAGCGGCAGCGGGGCTCCGGGGGCCAGACGCTCGATCGTGACGCCGGCCTTGCGGGCCTTGGCGATCTTGCGCCTGAGCCCGGCATGGGCGGGCGTCGCGGGATCGAAAGCCGCCGGAGCGATAACGGCCTCGGCGCCGATGCGCAGCAGGCGCCAGCCCGCGGTGCGGGCGCGGGCGGCGGCCCGCGGCCCGATACGGTAGAGCACGGGGATGCGGCCGAGCGCGCGGGCACGGGCGGTCAGCGGCGCCTGCAGGGCGGCGAAGGCGGCGGGCGCCGGGTCAAAGAGCGCGACCTGGCACTGCGCGGTTTCCGCCAGCAGCCACTGGTGGCGCGCGGTGGTGCATTCGGCAAGCCGGTGCTCGCCCTGCCGGCCCAGCAGGATCTCGGCCGGGGCGCGGCGATCCGTGGCCGGCGTGCCGCGCGGATGCAGGATCAGCACCGGCCGGGCGGGGCGCGGCGGGCAGAGCAACGCGGTGGCGGCACCGATCACCGCAGGACCGGCGAAATAGACGGCGCGCCAGGCGAGGATCGCGCCGATCAGCGGCTCGGCCGGCTGCTCGGGCAGCAGCGACAGGAACACCGCCTCGAAGGCGCCAAGCCCGGCGGGCGTGCCCGAGACGAGGCCCGCCGCGAAGGCCAGCAGCATCGCCGGCAGCATCTGCGCGCCGAGCCCGGCCGGCAGGCACCACCAGAGCGCAAGCGCCGCCGCCCCGAGGTCGAGGGCCGCCACCGCCAGAAGCCGGACGATCAACCCCAGCGGCGGCAGGCGGCGGCCGCGCAGGCGCAGCCCGGCGGCGCTGGCCAGCGCCAGCCCGCCAAGCAGCGCGATCACCAGACCGGCCGCCAGCGCGCCAAGGTCGGCGCCGTCGTGACCGGTTTCGGGGCCAAGCAGCAGCCAGACCGGCGCGGCGATCGCGGCCCAGCCGGCCAGGAACAGCAGGCTCGCGAGGCCGGTGACGGCGAAGGCGCCCTTCAGGCCAAGCTCGGGCAGCATCCGCCAGCGGGTCAGCGTGCCGGTCAGCAGGCCGAAGCCCAGCGTCTGCGCAACGGCGATCGCGGCTGCCCCGGCGGCGCCGGCGCGGGCCGGATCGGCCCCGGTGTCGAGCAGCGCATGCGCCATCCGGTCATAGCGCGACACCGCCCAGAAGCTGACGAGCGTGGCCGAGGCCGCGCCGATCCAGTGCGGCAGCTCGACCGCGGCCACCGCCTGCCAGAGCGCGACCGGATCGAGCGCGCGGGCGCGCCCGCCCAGCACCAGGATCAGCGCCCCCAGCGCCACGACCGGCAGCGCCTGCTGCAGCGCGATCCGCCGCAGCGGCAGTTCCGTGGCCAGCATCGCCGCCGTCAGTCCCCGAACCCTGTGTCGCATCGCCGTTCCCCTTCACCCGTGATGCGACGGGAGTGCGGCGAGTCAGGTTCAGGCCGGGTTAATCGGCTGGTGACGATTTCACGGCGGAAATGCGGCGGTTTTGCGGCGGCTCAGATCTCGGCGAGGATCTGGGCACGGGCCTCGTCGAGGCACAGCTCCATCCGGCCGCGGATCGTCTGTTCGTCGGCGCGCCCGTCAAGGTCGGCGGTCAGGCGGCGCAGCAGGTCGTCCTGACCGGGGGCGGCCATGTCGGCGCGCTGCAACTCGGCGGCATAGTCTGCGGCCTCGTCGGACGACTTGCCCATCAGCTCCGCCGCCCAGAGTGCGACCAGCCGGTTGCGGCGGGACGTGGCGCGGAACTGCATCGCGGCGTCATGGGCGAACTTGGTCTCGAAAGCACGTTCGCGGTCATCGAAAGTCGTCATGGCCATCCTCCCCGAAGGCTGCAACTCCCTGTGCTCAGGATGATCCCCGTCGCCGCGTCGCGCAAGCATGGCGTCTACGACCACGGGCGGGTCGCCCGTCGGGGGCGGGGCATGCTAGCCTGCGCGACGGGAGGATCGCAGATGGACAAGCTTGCACTGGTGTTCGCGGCGCTGCTGGCCGGGCCGACGCTGATGGCGACGGCGGCGCAGGCCGGGGGGCTGCCCTCGGCCGCCGAAGGCACCGTCGAGACCGAGGAGGGCGAGGCCGGCACGCTCAATCCGCAGGAGCTGTCGCTGTCGCATGTGATGGACAATGTCCGCGAGGGCAAGGCGGACATGATGACCTGCTCGGCGGGGTATCTGGTCACCAAATCCGGGCGCCACGCCATGGCACGCGAGCTGTTCGAGCTTTGCGCAGAGCAGGGCTGGACCGGCGCGATGACCTGGATGAGCCAGCTCGAGGACAACGGTCTGGGCGGTCCGATGGACAGCGCGGGCGCCGCCGAGTGGAACCGCCGCGCCGCCGAGGCGGGCGATCCGGTCGGCGCCTTCAACCACGGCGTCGACCTGATCCGCGGCTGGGGTACGACGCGCGACGTCGCCGAGGGGCAGCGGCTGGTGGATCGGGCGGCCGAGGCGGGAATTTCCGCCGCGCAGCGGCTGCGGGGCGCGGGCTACGACCTCGATGAGATCACGCCCGATGCCGACAACTGGAAATACCGTCCGGTGTTCTGAGCCGGCGCGGGCGTGATCACGGGAGGGCGCGGACCGCGTCGCGCCGGGCGATATCTCCATCCTGAGCGGTCGCCGCGCCATGCCGCCTGTTTTGCGTGGCCGTTTCCCTTGCCGCTGCGGCGTAGCGTGCCCCTCGCCGAAGCCAAGGTGGCGCGTGCCGCCGGCAGGAGGGTCCGCGCGCCGAAGGCACCGTCCCGTCTCGACGCCGAGTGATCACACCGGGATCGGTCGCGCAGGGTCCTATCCTTTTTCCGGCATAGGCGGTTCTCGTGTGAACCAACAGGAAAGGAACTCACCCTCGGCCCTGCGTCTGTCCCTTTTTTGGGGGGTAGGTCGGGCCGGACAGACGAGGCGAAGCGCGCCCCGGCCGCGCGAGGCGGTCAGCCGGTCAGGCGCGCGGGGCTGCCGGTCAGGGCGAGGATCCGGGTGGCAAGCCGCCGCGCCTCGGTGCCCGAATGGGTCACGAGCAGGGTGGCGAGCGGCTGCCCGGCCTCGCGGTCGGCGCGCAGATCCTCGAACAGGGCCAGGATCGCCTCGGCGGTGGCCTGGTCGAGGCTGACGAAGGGTTCGTCCATCAGCAGCAGATCCGGCTCTGCGGCGAAGGCGCGGGCAAGCGACAGCCGCCGCTGCTGGCCGAGCGAGAGCTGGTTGGGAAAGCGCGCGCCCAGTCCGGGCAACCCGACCCGCGCCAGCCAGTCCTCGGCCCGTCCGGGGGTGATGCCGGTCGCCAGCGTCAGGTTGTCGAGCGCCGAGCGCCAGGGCAGCAGCGCCGGTTCCTGGAACACCACCGCCAGTTGGGCGGCGGCGCGGCGCGTGCCGTCGAAGGCGCGGTCGAGCCCGGCGGCAAGGCGCAACAGCGTGGTCTTGCCGACGCCCGAGGGCCCCGTGAGCGCCACCGTCTCGCCGGCCGCGACCTCGAGCCGCATCGGCCCCAGCACCGCCCCACCGGGCCCCGCGCGGCGGATGTCGAGCGAGAGCGCAAGCGGACGCGCCGGGGTGGGACCGTCGAACATCAGCTTCCCGGCGTCCAGAACACGCCCTTGGGCAGAGTGGTAGCCTTGCCCACCAGCTCTTCGCCGCCCAGCGAGGCCATCAGTGCCAGCATCTTGCCGGCCGCCTCTTCGCTGACCGGGCCGTCCGCGGGGATCCCGGCGATGTAGCCGGCCTTCAGCGCCTCGAACTGGGCATCGTCCTCGGCATTCATCATCGGGCGGAGCCGGTCCCAGGCGTCGGCCGAGGTGGCGAGCCGCTCCTTGGCCTGTTTCGAGGCGGCGGCGAGGGCCTTGGCGACCTCGGGATGATCGCGCACCACCTCGCCGCGCAGCACATAGCCCAGCAGCGGCGTGTCGGGATCAAGCCCCAGAGCGCGGCCGGCCTCTGTGACCGAGAGCAGCTCGCGCATCCCGGCGGCCTGCATCTTGGCGCCGAAATGCCAGAAGTTCAGGGCCGCCTGCACCTCGCCCGAGAGGGCGGCCTTGTAGATCAGGGGCGGCGCGCCGAAGACCTGCTCTGTCGTGGCGGCGAGGTCGATCTTCTCCTGCTGCTCTGCATAGGCGCGCAGGATCAGCCAGCTCTTGTCGACCGGCCCGCCGGCGATGCCGATCTTGCCGCCCTTGAGGTCGGCAAGGGTCTTGGCCGGGCTGTCCTTGGGCACCATCAGCCCGCCGACGGCGCGCGAATAGGGGATGAAGACCAGGTCCTTGCCATCGGCGCGCTGCCGCGCCACCCAGAGCCAGTCCGAGACGATCGCGTCGACCTCTCCGGCCTGCAGCGCCACCTGTCCGGCGGGGCCGACGGCCACGTCCTGCACCTGAAGCTCGATCCCGTTCGCGCGGTCGAAGCCCTCGTGGCGGATGGTGTCGACCTCCCAGTTGACGGTGCCCGAGAGCTGCAGGCCCAGTTTCAGCACCGGCAGGTCGGCCGCCGCGGCGGGCAGCGCGAAGACCGCAGAGGCGAGGGCCCCCACGGCGATGCGGCGGAACGCGCCGCGGAAACGGATGGCGATGGTCATGGTCTCCTCCCCCTGACGCGGCCAGTCTAGGCCCCGCGCGAGGGGGGCGACATAGGACTTATGGGGGAGGGGCGTTAAGCCCGCGTTTAGGCCGGCGCGACCATGCTGAAGCGGTGCTGTCAAGGGCCGCCGGAGTCGTACGACCAATGTGCAATTCCCCGCGAAGGCTCACGGTGTCGTTATGAGGCAGTGCTCCCCGCGGCCGGGAACCGCGGGTTTGGAGAGGGAGGAAAGCATGAACAGATTCGTGATGGCCGCGGTCGCGGCCCTTCTCAGTGTGGGCGTCGCCCATGCCGAGGTGACCGAGCAGGATCTCGCGAACGACGCGACCTCGACCGACAATGTGCTGACCAACGGCATGGGTCGCGGCCTGCAGCGCTACAGCCCGCTGGAGACGCTGAACAAGACCAACGTGAAGAACCTAATTCCCGCCTGGGCCTTCTCGCTGGGCGGCGAGAAGCAGCGCGGCCAGGAAACCCAGCCGCTGGTCTATGACGGCGTGATGTATGTCACCGGCTCCTACAGCCGTCTCTGGGCCATCGACCTGAAGACCGGCAAGGAGCTTTGGCAGTTCGATGCCCGCCTGCCGGAAGGCATCCTGCCCTGCTGCGACGTCATCAACCGCGGCGGTGCCATCTACGGCAACAACATCTACTTCGGCACGCTCGACGCCCGCATCGTGGCGCTGGACCTCAAGACCGGCGACGTGAAGTGGAACAAGAAGATCGCCGAATACAAGGAAGGCTATTCCTACACCGCGGCGCCGCTGATCGTGGACGGCCTCGTCATCACCGGCAACTCGGGCGGTGAATTCGGCATCGTCGGCGAGGTGCAGGCCCGCAATGCCGAAACCGGCGAGATCGTCTGGACCCGTCCGACGATCGAGGGGAACATGGGCACCCTCAACGGCAAGGAGTCGACCATGACCGGGACGCTGAACGCGACCTGGCCGGGCGACATGTGGAAAACCGGGGGCGGCGCGACCTGGCTCGGCGGCTCCTACGACGCCGACACCGACACGCTGATCTTCGGCGCGGGCAACCCCTCGCCCTGGAACAGCCACCTGCGCAACGCGGGCACGCCGACCGAAGGCAACAAGGGCGACAACCTTTATGCCGCCTCGCGCCTGGGGATCGATCCGAAGACCGGCGAGATCAAGTGGCACTACCAGACCACGCCGCGCGAGGGCTGGGACTTCGACGGCGTGAACGAAGTGGTACCCTTCGTCGACAAGGACGGCAACAAGCGCTTCGGCACCGCCGACCGCAACGGCTTCTTCTACGTCCTGAACCGCGAGGACGGCGCCTTCGTCCATGCCACGCCCTTCGTGAAGAACATCACCTGGGCCAAGGAGATCGGCAAGGACGGTCGCCCCGTCTACAACGAGGACAACCGTCCCGGTGATCCGGCCAAGGCGGCCGACGGCGAGAAGGGCCAGCAGATCTTCGCCGTGCCCTCGTTCCTCGGCGGCAAGAACTGGATGCCGATGTCCTACAGCCAGAAGACCGGGCTGTTCTACGTTCCCTCGAACGAATGGGGCATGGACATCTGGAACGAGCCGATCACCTACAAGAAGGGCGCGGCCTACCTGGGCGCCGGCTTCACCATCAAGCCGCTGTTCGAGGATTACATCGGTTCGATGAAGGCGATCGATCCGAACACCGGCGACATCAAGTGGGAATACAAGAACCCCTCGCCGCTGTGGGGGGGCACGATGAACACCGCCGGCGGTCTGGTGTTCTTCGGCACGCCGGAAGGCGAGTTCAAGGCGCTTGATGCCGAGTCCGGCGAGGAGCTGTGGAGCTTCCAGACCGGCTCGGGGATCGTCGGCCAGCCGATCACCTGGGAACAGGACGGCGAGCAGTATGTCTCGGTCGTCTCGGGCTGGGGCGGGGCGGTTCCGCTCTGGGGCGGCGAGGTCGCCAAGAAGGTGAACTACCTCAACCAGGGCGGCATGGTCTGGACCTTCAAGCTGCCGAAAGCGATGGCGTCCAACTGACGTCCCCCGCTTCCTGACAGGCAACGCCCCCGGGATCCCTCCCCCGGGGGCGTTCGCATGTACGGGGGGCAGCGGCGGGCGGCGCGGACATAAGACCTAAGGGGTATGTCGCGGCGGGGGCTCGCTCTGGTAGCGTTCCCATGACAGGATCGTGATGCAAGTACTGGACGGACCATGATGGAAGCGAAGCCGGCGATGACGATGGAGCGGAGCCTGCATTCGGCGCTGATCGTCGACGATCACCCGCTGTTCTGCGACGCGCTCTCGATGACGCTGAGCGCGGCGGTGGGCATCGCCGAGATCGAGACGGTGGGCCGCCTTGAAGAGGCGCTGGGCCGTGTCGCCCGCGCGCCGATGCCCGATGTGATCGTGCTCGACCTGAACCTGCCGGACGTCAACGGGCTCGACGGGCTGATCCGGCTGCGCACCGCGGCGCTGGACACGCCGATCGTCGTGGTGTCCTCGCTGGCCGAGCCGCGGGTGATCCGCGCCGCGATCCGCGCCGGCGCCACCGGCTTCGTGCCCAAGCATTCCCCGCGCGAGGTGTTCCGCGCCGCCTTCGACACCATCGCCAAGGGCGGCATCCATGCCCCCGAAGGCGCCTTCGACGGCGACGAGGGCGAAGCCTCGCCGCGCGAACAGGCGATCATCCGGCTGTCGCTCTTGACCCGCCAGCAGGCCAAGATCCTGCAGCTGATCTGCGCGGGCCGGATGAACAAGCAGATCGCCTGGGACCTGCAGATCGCCGAGACCACGGTGAAGGCGCATGTCACTGCGATCATGCGCAAGCTGGGCGTCCAGAGCCGCACGCAGGCGGTGCTTCTGGCACAGGAAGCCAGCTTCGCGAACCTCTTGCCCGAGGATTGAAAACCGCCGATGGTCGTTCGACCGAGGGTGCCCGACCGGGGAGGGGACGGCGCCGCGATCTGGTTCCCGGGGTGACCTTGGGGGGAGGGACCCGATGACAGCACATGCGCAGGCGGCGCTGCCGCCCGCCGTGACCGACCTGATCCGCAGCGCCGACGTGCCGGCGTTCCGGCCCGATGCCGGGCGGCTGATCGCCGAGCGGCTGGGACCGGGCCCCTTCGCGCTGGTGCTGCTGTTCCTTTCGCCCGAAACGGATTTCTCGCGCCTGCGCGCCAGCCTTGCGCAGGCGATGCCTGGTGTGCGCATCGTCGGATGCACCACCGCCGGCGAGATCTCGGAGCGCGGCTATGACGAGGGCACGATCGTCGCCGTCGGCCTGCCCACCGCGCATTTCGCGGCGGAAACCGTGCCGATCCCGGATCTGGACGATTTCGACCCGCAGGACCTTGCCACCGGCCTTGTCCGCACCCGCCAGTCGCTGGCCCGCCGCTCGCGCGGGTTCACCCATGAATTCGCCTTCCTGCTGGTCGACGGGCTGTCGGTGAAGGAGGACGAACTGGCGGCCGCGCTGGCGCAGGGGTTGGGGCCGGTGCCCCTGTTCGGCGGCTCGGCCGGCGACGGCACCCGCTTCCGCGAGACGCTGATCCTGCAGGGCGGCCAGCTTCTGAAGAATGCCGCCGTCCTGTCGCTGGTGCGCACCGACTGCCCGATCCGGGTCTTCAACCTCGACCACCTCGTGCCCACCGAACTGCGCATGGTGGTGACAGAGGCGGACCCCGCCCGGCGCATCGTGCGCCAGATCAATGCCGAGCCCGCGGCGCGGGAATATGCCCGCATCCTTGGCAAGGACCCTGACCAGCTGACCCCCTTCACCTTCGCGGCCCACCCGCTGGTGGTGCGCGTCGGCGGTCGCCACCATGTGCGCGCGATCCAGCAGGTGGCCGAGAACGGCGATCTCGTGTTCTTCGCCGCCATCGACGAAGGGCTGGTGCTGACCGTGGCCGAGCCTTCGGACATGGCCGACCATCTGGCGGGCGAGCTGGCGGCGCTTTGCGAGCCCGGCGCGCCGGAGGCGATCCTTGGCTGCGACTGCATCCTGCGCCGGCTCGAGGCCGAGCAGAAGCAGATGAACGGCAAGCTGTCCGAGCTGTTCCGGCGCTTCAACGTCCGCGGCTTCTCGACCTATGGCGAGCAGCGCGGCGCGATGCATGTCAACCAGACCTTCACCGGCATCGCCTTCTATCCTCCGGGAGGCGGGAAGGCGGAATGACGATGCTGAGCGAGGGGCTGATCAACCCGGCCGACCCGCCCGAACGGCGGACCGAAAAGCTGCTGCAGATCTGCAACGTGCTGATGCGGCAGGTCGAGCAGGCGTCCGACAGCCAGGGGGCGGCCTATGCGCAGTTCCAGCGCGCCGCGATCCTCGAAGATCAGGTGCGCGAGCGCACGCGCGATCTGGAACGCGCGCTGGACCTGCTGAACGAATCGAACGCGCGCCTTGCTGCCGCCAGCCGGGCGACCGAGACCGCGCGCCAGTCGCTGGCCAATGCTATCGAGACCATCCAGGAGGGCTTTGCGCTTTTCGATGCCGAGGATGTGCTGGTGATGTGCAACTCCCGCTTCGGGATGCACATGCTCGATATCCGCGAGCGGCTGCGCCCCGGCCTGCGGTTCGAGCAGTATATCGAGATGGTCAGCCGCTCGCGCTTCCTCGAACTGCCCGAGGGCGAGGGGCCCGAGGCCTGGGGCGAGCGGCGGATGAAGCGCCATCACGACCGCCATGTGATCTTCAACGTCCGCATGATCTGGGACCGCTGGGTGCAGGTGTCAGAACACCGCACCCGCGACGGCGGCACGGTGATCCTGCAGACCGACGTGACCGACATCATCCGGATGGAGCGGCACGAGCGTGGCAAGCTGCTGGACGACCAGGCACGGATCGTGCGCGCGACGCTCGACCACATCAGCCAGGGGGTCTGCATCTTCGACGGCGACCTGCGGCTGGTGGGCTGGAACCAGCGGCTGGCGCATCTGCTGGCGATCCCGCTGAACCGCCTGCGGGTCGGGGTCGGGTTCGACATGCTGCTGGACCGCGCCCGGTCGGAATTCGTCTTCGGCGCCGGGGCGGATGCGGCGGTGCTGGAAAACTGGGTGCGCCGCGAAAGCCCGCGCCCGAGTCTGGGGTTCGAGATCCGCCGCGGCACCGAGATGATCATCGACGTCTCGGCGCAGGAAATGCCGGACCGCGGTTTCGTGATGTCCTTCACCGACATCACCCGCGAGCGCGAGGCGATCCTGGCCATGGCCCGCGCCAACGAGACGCTGGAAGCCCGGGTGATGGAGCGGACGCTGGATCTTGAGGACGCGCTGGCCAATGCCGAGCGCGCCAATGCCGCCCGGTCGCGCTTCGTCGCCGCCGCCAGCCATGACCTGCTGCAGCCGCTGTCGGCGGCGAAGCTGTTCGTGGCCTCGGTCGCCGATGACGTCGAAAGTCCGAAGGCGCGCACCACGCTGGAGAAGGCGCAGAACGCGCTGATCTCAGTCGAGGGGATTCTCGGCGCGCTGCTCGACATCTCGAAACTGGAATCGGGCAAGGCGGCGGTCGAGGTCGGGCCGGTCCGGCTGGGCCCGATGCTGGCGCAGCTGCGCGACGAATTCACGCCGCTGGCCGCGAAGAAGGGCATCCGCATCGACGTGCTGCCCTGTTCGGCGACGGTCTCGTCGGATGCGACCTACCTGCGGCGGATCCTGCAGAACCTGATCGGCAACGCGGTGCGCTATACCCAGAGCGGCCGGGTGCTGGTCGGCGCCCGGCGGCGCGGCGGCGGCCTGCGGATCGAGGTGCACGACACCGGCCCGGGCATCCCCGAACATGAGCAGGAAGCGATCTTCCGCGAGTTCCACCGGCTGAATGCCCGTGCCTCTGCCTCCGAAGGGATGGGGCTGGGCCTCGCCATCGTCGAGCGGGCCTGCGCGCTTCTGGGCCACCCGCTCGATCTGCGTTCGACCCCGGGGCGCGGCACCTGCTTTTCGCTCGGGCTGACGCAGACGGTGGCGCGGCGCGATGCGCCGGTTGCGGGGCTGGACCTGCCGGAACCGGCCGAGGATTTCGGCCCCGGCGAACGGATCGCGCTGCTGGTCGAGAACGATGCCGAGCTGCAGCGGGCGATGGCGCTCTTGCTCGAGAAATGGGGGGTGGCGGTGCTGAACGTCTCGTCCGGGGAAGAGGCGCTGGAGCTGCTGGAAGAGATCGGCATCGTGCCCGACGTGATGCTGGTCGACCAGCAGCTGGGCGAGGGGCTTTCGGGGATCGAGACGGTGCGGCTCTTGCATGCGCGCTATGGGCCGCGGCCGGTGCGGATCGTCACCGCCAACCGCTCGACCGAGGTCGCGAAGGCCTGCGCGGCGGCGGGGGTCGAAATTCTGTACAAGCCGATCGAGACCGAGGCGCTGGAGAGCTTCGTGATGGGGGCGCCGATCTCTTTGTAGGCGCGCCAAGGGGTTGATGGCGGCGCGGCGCGGCGCATATCAGGGCGTGAACCGTTGCAGTGCCCGAGGACCCGATGCCCTCCAGCGTGATGCCCGCCCGCGTGATGATCGTTGCCCATGGACAGCCCTCCGATCCGGCGCCGGCCGCGGCGGCGCTGGCGCGCTTCGCCGCGCGGGTGGCGGAGGGCCTGCCCGCCGGTACCCGTGTCGCCTCGGCCACGCTCGCGGAGGCCGATGGGCTGGAGCGGGCGGCGGCGGCGCTGGGCGACGGGGCAGGGCCGGTCCGTGTCTTCCCGATGTTCATGGCCCCGGGCTGGTTCACGCGCACGGCGCTTCCGGCCCGTCTGCTCGAAGCGGGGCTGGGTCCCGAGGCGGTGCGGATCCTGCCGCCCTTCGGTATTCTGGACGCGCTTCCGGATCTGGCGGTCGAGTTGCTGACGCAGGCTTTGGGCGCCGCCGGATGGGCGGCCGGGGAAAGCCATCTGCTGCTCGCGGCGCATGGCTCGTTCAAGTCGGCCGCGCCGGCAGAGATCGCTGCTCGGTTCGCGGCCGACCTGGCTGGCCGGCTCGGCCTTGCCGCGGCGGCACCGGCCTTCATCGACCAATCGCCCCGCATCGCCGAGGCGCGCGGCTGGCCGGCCCAAAGCCTCTGCCTGCCGTTCTTTGCCGCGAGCGGCGGCCATGTCGAGGATGACCTGCCGAAGGCCCTGACCGAGGCCGGCTTCCCGGGAATCTGCCTGCCGGCGCTCGGTCTTGCCGCCGCGGCGCCGGCGCTGGTCGCGGCCGCGATCCGCGCCTCAATCGCGGACGCCTGAGCCTCGCACGCGCGCTGCGCGGCCCATGCTGCAAAGCCGCATTTCGCCAGAGCGCCGGCCAACCGGTTGAACGGGTGGAATTGCTGCGCAGCGAGGAGGCGCGTGCTGCGCAAGGTTCGCTGCGCCACCGGGGGCCAAGGCCGTGCCCGACGGTATCAGAACTCCTCCCAGTCCCCGGTGGCGGGTTCAGACTTGACGGCAAGAGAGGTCAGGCGCCGCGCGGGGGCCGGCTTCGATGCTGCCGGCCGGGGCGGAACCGCGGGCGCTGCGCGGGCGATCTGCGCAGCGGCGCGGCCAGTCGAGAATTGCGCCATCGTCGTCGTCAGGGTTTCCGCCTCGCGGTTCAGCGAATGGCTCGCCGCCGTGGTCTCTTCGAACATCGCGGCGTTCTGCTGGGTGACCTGGTCGAGCTGGTTCACCGCCGTGTTGATCTCGCCCAGCCCGGCGGACTGCTCGCGGGCCGAGGCGGCGATGTCGGCAACGCAGCTGTAGATCTCGGTCACCGAGGTCTCGATCCCGGTCAGTGCCTCACCGGCCTGACCCACCAGATCGACGCCACGCTTGACCTGATGCGACGAGGCGGAGATCAGCCCGGCGATCTCGCGCGCCGCTTCCGAGGAGCGCTGCGCCAGCGCGCGGACCTCCGAGGCGACGACCGCGAAGCCCCGACCCGCTTCACCGGCGCGTGCGGCCTCGACCCCGGCGTTCAGCGCCAGAAGGTTGGTCTGGAATGCGATTTCGTCGATCACGCCCGTGATCCGGCTGATCTTGCCCGAGCTTTCCTCGATCTCGCTCATGGCGACGACCGCCTCGCGCACGACCTTGCCCGAGGTCTCGGCATTGCCCTTCGCCTGTTCGACCATCCGGTTTGCCTGGCCCGCGACATCCGCGGCAGAGCGCACGGAGGAGGTCAGCTGGTCCAGTGCCGCGGCGGTTTCTTCCAGCGTGGCCGCCTGCTGTTCGGTGCGGCGGCTGAGGTCGTCCGCCGCCGACGAGATCTCCCGCGCCTCGCTGCGGATCGCCTCGGCATTGTCGACGACCCCTTGGATCGCGCTCGAAAGCTGCTCGGTGGCCGAGTTGAAATAGCCGCGCAGCGCCTCGTAGTCGGCGTCGAAGGCGCTGTCGATCTTGGTGGACAGATCGCCACGCGCCAGCCGTTCGAGCCCCTGGCGCAGCTCTTCCACCACGTGCCGCTGCGAGGTCTCCATCGCCGTGCGCCGGCTGTCCGCCTCGGCCCGCTGGGCCAGGGCCTCGGTCACGTCCGAGCCGATCAGAACCAGCGACCGCAGCTGCCCCGCCGCGTTGCGCACGCCCGAGAAGCTGCCGGAGACCACCGTCTGGCGTCCGTCCTGCCGGCGCAGCGACAGCTCGCCGCTGACCGTTCGCCCGTCGCGCAACTGCTGCATCAGCGTGCCCGGGCTGCCACCGACCGTGCTGATCCGGTCTGCGAAGGTCTGGCCCCGCAGCGCCTCGAGACCTTGGCCCAAAGCGGTCGCGAAGCGTTCGTTCGCGGCATGCAGCCGACCCTCGGCATCGAACTCGGCACGCAGCTGCGCGCTGTCGATCCCGGCCAGCACCGCGGCCGAGCGCATCTGCTCGGTGATGTCGCGCCATTCGGCGACATAGCCGATCAGCGCCCCGTCGGCATCGCTGACCTGGTTCATCTCGATCTCGACATGGGAAGGGCCGAACCGCAGCTCGATCCGTGCCGGGAAGCGCATCTGCTCGGGGCGCAGGGCACCGCCGCCGCCGACGGCCAGCAGCTGGTCGAGCTGGGTGTTCGCCAGGGCGCGGGCATCGAAGCCGGGCATGCGCGACCGGATCGCCTCGGCCAGCTGGCCCAGCAGCGTCGCCGCGGCGGCGTTGGCATAGCGCACCGACAGGTCCGGCGCGCAAAGCATCATCGCCGCGGCACTCGATTCGAAGGCCGCGCCCTTGTAGCGCCCGTCGCGGATGCCGACCTCGGCCTCGGACAGGGACTGGCGGAACCGCTCGAGCGACCCGGCGATCGCCCCGATCTCGTCCCGCCGGCTGCGGTGCGGCACTTCCGAGGCGAGGTCGCCAGAGGCCACGCGGCGCATCGCGGCATCGACCTGCAGCAGCGGCTTCGAGATCATCAGCCGGAAGATCGGGATGGTGACGGCCAGGGTCACCAGCAGCATCACCCCGCCGCTGACGAAGGCGAATATCTGCGCGCCGCGGATCGCGGCCATGGTGGCATCCATGCTGGTCAGGATCACCACCGCCCCGGCGACCGAACGGTCCTTGCCGAAGAAGGCCGCGCGGGCATGCAGCTGGTTGTCCTTATCCTCGATGACGTCGGCCGTGTCGGCCAGGGCCCTGCGCGCCGCCTCTGCCATGGCCGGGACCGATGTGCCGCGGGTGGCGATGGCCTTGCCGTCGACCCCGTAGAGCCCGATGCCGGTGATGATCCCGTCACTTTTCGACAAGAGCGTATGGATCATCTCGTCCAACGCCTCGGGCTTGCCGAAATGCAGCGCCGCGCCGGCATCCGCCGCCACCAGCTCGCTGACCAGATGCCCGCGGTTCTCCGTGAAGTCGCGGGCGGTGCCGCCCGTGCTGGAGGCATCGTGCCAGGCGGCCACCAGCATGATCGCCAGACAGCAGCCGGTGATCAGCATGCCCGCCCGGGCGAGCACGGAATGGAAGAACGGGCGTTTCTGCAGGCGCTGGTCTGGGGACATCGGCGCTCTCGTTTCCGGGTCAGAGGCTTGATGCGTCGAAGCCGACAGTCATCGCGCCCAGGGGCTGGTTCGTCGCGGGGTCGACGATGGTCAACGAGACCTGCACGACCAGCAGGCCTGTCGAGTCGTCGAAGTCCACCTCGCCGAAATGCATGGCACCGACTCCTTTCGGGAAAGTTTCGGTGAATTTCGCCTCGTCGCCCTGCCACATGTCAGAGGTGACGTCGGTCGCCGCGACATTGAGCCCGTGATTGTCCATCAGGATCACCTCGACGATGCGGCCCTGCGCGGCGTGCTGATGCTCGCGCAGGAAGTCGGCCACCGGATTGGCAATCACGGCGTCGATGGTCGGATGGGTGCTGGCCTTGGTCTCGGCGGCCCAGGTGGCGTCGAGCCCCTCGATGGCGGCCGGGGTCAGGCTTTCGCGCTGGGTGTTGGCGGCGGCGAGGGCGGACAGGATGATCTTGTCCTGCGCCCAGGGCGCGATCGTTTCGGTCACCGCGGCGCGCAGCGCGGTTTCGCTCGCGGCCTCGGCGGCGCGGGCCGGGGCAGGGGCATGGACCAGCGTCGCCAGCCCCAGCGCCAGGCCCAGCATCAGCCGGCGGCGGGCAAGGCGGGGCAGGCGCCATTCGGGCAGGGCAAGGACGGGCATCTCGAGCACCGGCATCTCGATCGAGGGCATCTCGATCGCGGGCAGCGCGATGGCGGGCAGGCGGAAGCTGTGCAGGGTCATGGCGGTCTCCGGTTCCAAGGGGGGGGGCGGAAGTGCCCCGGCTTGGGAACGGGATAGCGCCGCGATGCTTGCGACCGGCTTAATTTCGGAAAAATTGTAAGGGCTTGGTGACCGGGGCGTTAACCAGTGTCAGCCAAGCTGGGCGAGGCCCGGGAACGTCTCGAGCAGCCAGAACGAGAATTGCGAAAAGCCGCCGGTCAGCATCATCAGGCCGATGGTCCACAGCAGCAGGCCCATGATCCGCTCGATCCGTTCCATGTGGCGCTTCATGAAGGCCAGCACCGGGCCCATCTGCGGGAAGAAGGCCGCAACCAGCAGGAAGGGGATGCCAAGGCCCAGCGCATAGATCGCCAGCAGCGCGGCCCCGCGGCCAAGGCTCGCGTCCTGCGCGGCCAGCGACAGGATCATGCCCAGCTGCGGGCCGATGCAGGGGGTCCAGCCGAAGGCGAAAGCCAGGCCCAGAACATAGGCCCCGAAGGCCGAGCCGCCACGGTCGCCCGCGTCGATCCGCGCCTCGCGCGCGAGGATGCCGATGCGGACGATGCCCAGGAAATGCAGGCCGAAGGCCATGACCAGAAGGCCCGCCAGCGTGTTGAACCAGTCCTGGTTCAGCAGGAAGAACCGCCCGAAGGCCGAGGCGGTGAAGCCCAGGAACAGGAAGACCGTCGAGAGGCCCAGCACGAAGAAGGCCGCGGCGGCCAGCGGGCGACGGCTGCGACCGCCCTGCATCTCGGTCATGCCGACCCCGCCCATGTAGGCAAGGTAGGGCGGCACGATCGGCAGCACGCAGGGGCTGAGGAACGAGAGCACGCCGCCCAGCAGCGCGACCAGCGCGGCAGGCAGGAAGGAGGCGTCGATGAGGTCGATCCCGAACATGGCCCTGCCATAGCCGAACCGCCCCGGCGCGTCATCCGGAATGCGCGCGGCTCACGCGAGCGTTTGACGCGGGTGCGCCCGGATGGCCTGTCAGCCCCGTGCCGGCAGCGGCCCGTCCTTCAGCGCATAGCCAAGATAGCTCGCCGCCAGCCCCGCGCGCCGCAGCCGCCCCGGCCCGGGCAGGCGCGCGGGCGGGGCGGCGATCAGCGCCGGTCGGTCCGACGCGGCGCCCGCCATCAGCCGCGCCGCCTGCAGTCCGCCGTAGGATCCTGCCGCCACGCCGTTCCCGTGCCAGCCGAAGGCCGCGTAGAGCCCCTCGGCCCCCGGCACCGGCCCGACATAGGGGGCAAGGCTGCCGGTCAGGCAGACGAGGCCCGACCAGCGGCTTTCGACCTCGACCCCCGCCCAGGCCGGGAACAGCGTGGCGAAATGGCGCGCGACGCGGGCATGGGTGCGCGCCTCGGGCACGGCGCGGGCCGAGAGCCCTCCGCGCATGCCGAACAGGAACCGCCCGTCGGGCAGGTGGCGGAAGTAATGCAGAAGGACCCGGCTGTCATAGGACATCAGCGGCGTGGTGAACCCCTGCGCCCTGCGTTCGGGCCCGCTCAGCGGCCGCGTCACCATCACCGCCGAGAAGGCGGGCATGTAGCGCCCGGCCATCCAGCCCGGCAGGTCCTCGGAGGAATAGCCGTTGGTCGCGATCAGAACCTGCCCTGCGACCAGCGCGCCGCCGGGCGTCGTCAGCCGCCAGCCGTCGCGGCAGGGCGCGAGGCCCGTCACCGGGCTTTGCCCATGCAGCACGACATCGGCGGCGCGCGCGAGCCGCGCCAGCCCCTGCAGGTAGGTCATCGGGTCGAGGGGGAAGCCCTCGGGCGTGATCTTCGCGCCGAAGAAGGCGGGCCCCGCGAGACCCCGCTCGGCGAGCGCCGCGCGGGGCACCAGCTCGCCCTCGCCCTCGGCAACGAAGGCGTTCCAGGCGCGCGGAGAATGGGCCAGCAGCACTTCGCCCTCGGGCCCCTGCCGGGCCGGGATCCCAGCGGCGTCGATCAGCCCCGCGACATGGTCGATGGCGGCGCGCTGCCAGCGCGCCCAGTCCGCGGCGCCTGCGGCCCCGACCCGCGCCGCGACCTGCGCCCCCGACAGCTTCGCGCCGCCGATGCAGCAGAACCCGCCATTGCGCCCCGAAGCGCCCCAACCGGTCTCGGCCGCCTCCAGCACACGCACGCCCCTGCCATGATCGCGGGCCAGCGCCAGCGCGGCATTCAGCCCGGCATAGCCCGCGCCGATCACCGCGACCTCGCAGCGCGCCGCGCCCGCCAGCGGCGCATCGGCGGTGAGCGCGACCGAGCGCGCCCAGTGGCTGGCCGGGAAGGCGGGGTCATAGGCGGGCGGGGCATGCAGGCGCTTCATGCGCCTTTGTCGCGCCGCGACCCGGCCGGTGCAAGCGGCGGGGCAAGCTGCGGCTTGCGGGGCGCGCGGCCCTCGCCTAGGCAGGAAGCGGACCGCCAGAGGGAGCAGACGGATGGCACTGGAAGATGCGAAAACGCAGGTCGACATGGCCTTCACCCGCCCCGATCCGCGCGGGCTCGCCTTCGAGAATGCCTTCGGCGGCGCCACCAGCTTCCTGCGCCGCCGCTACACCAAGGACCTCGCGGGCATCGACCTCGCGATCACCGGCGTGCCCTTCGACCAGGCGGTGACCCATCGCGCCGGCACCCGCTTCGGGCCGCGCGCGGTGCGCGAGGCCTCGACGCTGATGGCCTTCGACGCGCCCTTCGGCTGGGGCTACGACCCGCTCACCGAATTCGCCATCGCCGATGCGGGCGACCTCGCCTTCGACTATGCCAAGGTCGCCGATTTCCCGGACACGCTCACCGCCCATATCCGGGGCATCCTCGCGCAGGGCGCAGGCACGATCACGCTCGGCGGCGATCACTACATCACCTACCCGATCCTCAAGGCCTATGCCGAGACGCACGGGCCCATCCCGCTGATCCATTTCGACGCCCATTCCGACACCTGGGCCGATGACGACCTGACCCGGATCGACCACGGCACGATGTTCTACAAGGCGGTGAAGACCGGCGTCGTCGACGCGGCCCGATCGGTGCAGGTCGGCATCCGCACCGACAATCCCGACACGCTGGGCATCGCGCAGATCCCCGCGCGCGAGGTGCATGAACAGGGCGCCGCCCGCGTGGCCGAACGGATCAAGGCCATCGTCGGCGACCGTCCCTGCTATCTGACCTTCGACATCGACGCGCTCGACCCCGCCTTCGCGCCCGGCACCGGCACACCGGTCTGGGGCGGGCTCGCCAGCTGGCAGGTGGCCGCGATCCTGCGAGACCTTGCGGGCATCAACCTGCTGGGCGGCGACGTGGTCGAGGTCTCGCCGCCCTTCGACCCCTCCGGCGCCACCGCCATCGCCGGCGCCCATGTCGCGCTCGAACTCATCTGCCTCTGGGGCTGGACCCGCCGCAAGGGCTGATCGTCCCTTTCCGGCTTGGCGAAAATACTCCGGGGGAGCCCGGAACGGGCGGGGGCGGAGCCCCCTCTGCCCGCTTTCGCATTGGTCCAAATATCCCGGGGGAGTCCCGAAGGGACGGGGGCAGAGCCCCCCTCGCTGCCGTCCCGCCGGTGCCCTCACTCCGACCACCAGACCTCGGGCAGGAACCCCGGCCAGTCGCCGTAAAGCGGCACCGTCTCCGGGTGGTGCAGCCGCGCCTTGTGGGCGATGCGGTCGACCGGCGAATACCAGACCGGGATCACCCAGCGCCCGGCGGTCAGCACCCGGTCCAGCGCCTGCACCGTCGCGGTGAACTCGCCCGGGTCCGTCGCCTCGCCCATATGCGCGATCAGCCCGTCCACCGCCGGCGAGGCGATCCCCATCCAGTTCCGGCTTCCCGGCTGATCCGCCACGCCCGATCCCCAGTACAGCCGCTGCTCGTTGCCCGGCGACAGCGACAGCGCGCGGGTGTACCAGGCCATGCCGAAATCGTAGCTGTCCGTGCGCAGCACGTATTGCGCGGCATCCACGGTCGAGACGGTCGGCACGATCCCCAGCCGCGCCAGCGACTGCAGGTAGATGTCGACGACCTGCCCGGTCTCGGCCGCGCCCTGCGCCAGCAGGATCTCGAAGCGGAACGGCGTGCCGGCGGCATCCTTCAGCACCCCGTCCTGCACCGTCCAGCCCGCCTCTTGCAGCAGCTTGATCGCCCGGCGCATGTCGGCGCGGTTCACCGGCTCGTCGCTGCCGGCGGGCAGGGGCTCGCCCTCCAGCGTGCCGGGCGGCAGATCGGCGGCGAAGGGGGCCAGAAGCTCTGCCACCCGGCCCGTCGCGGGCCCCGCGGCCGCGGCCAGTTCGGAGTTCGAGAAATAGGACGCGATCCGCGGCGCGTCGCCCGCGTTCACCGTGCGGTTGATGAAGCCGTAGTTGAAGGCCAGCGTCAGCGCCTCGCGCACCCGCCAGTCGCGGAACACCGGCAGCCGGGTGTTGAACGCAAGCCCGGTGATGCCCGAGGGGCGGCGGTGCGGGATCTCTTCCTTCACCACCTCGCCCGAGGCCACGGCCGGCAGGTCGTACTCGCGCGCCCATTTCGCCGCGTTGGTCTCGCGCCAGACATCGACCGCGCCGGCCTTGAACGCTTCGAAGACCACGCCGCCGTCGCCGAAGTAGTCATAGCGGATCTCGTCGAGGTTCTGCAGGCCGCGGGTCAGGGGCAGGTCCTTCGCCCACCAGTCGGGGTTCCTGCGGAAGGTGATCGAGCGCCCGGGATCGACCGCCGCCACGACATAGGGGCCCGAGCCGATCGGCACCTCCATGCCCGAGGCCGCGAAATCGCGCCCCTCCCACTGCGACTTCTTCAGCACGGGCCGCATTCCCATCAGCAGCGCCAGCTCGCGGTCGGGCTCGGTGAACTCGATCCGGATCCTGCCGGGGCCGGGCGAGGTGATCGACTTCACCCGCGTCCAGGCGGTGCGATAGCGCGGATGCCCCTCTGTCCCCAGCGTCTGGTAGCTCCAGATCACGTCCTCGACCGTGACCGGCGAGCCGTCCGAGAACCGGGCCTCGGGGCGCAGGGTGAACTCGACCCAGCTGCGCGCCTCGTCGGTCTCGACGCTTTCCGCCAGCAGACCGTAGAGCGTGAAGGGCTCGTCGATCGAGCGCATCATCAGCGTCTCGGCGACGTGCAGGCCCATGCCCCAGGGCGCGCGGCCCTTTAGGATCCAGGGGTTGAGGGAATCGAAGCTGCCCGATTCGCCATAGACGATGCGCCCGCCCTTCGGGGCGTCGGGATTCGCGTAGGGCAAATGATCGAAGTCCGCAGGCAGGGCCGGAGCGCCGTACATCGCGATCCCGTGGGTGGGTTCGGCCAGCGCCGGCAGCACCGACAGGATCAGCGCGGCCCCGAAGGCCGCAAACCGCGATTGCGCACGGAGAATCACGCCTTGGTGAGCGTGAAAAGTCATTGGTTTCATTTCGGGAACAGTCCCAGCCTGCCATCTTCTGTTTCGGGGCAGGCTACCCCCCGCACCGTTGGGTTTCAAACTTTTAGCTTTGACCCGCCGGAGGATAGCGGTATAACGGCCCCACTGCTCGATAGGTT
This sequence comes from Frigidibacter sp. MR17.14, assembly GCF_037095735.1. NCBI lineage: Bacteria > Pseudomonadati > Pseudomonadota > Alphaproteobacteria > Rhodobacterales > Paracoccaceae > Frigidibacter > Frigidibacter sp. MR17.14. The sequence goes on from NZ_JBAWKD010000004.1 coordinate 174,831, forward strand.
TCTTGCCTGTATGAAACCTGCCTCAACGACTTGGCGCTCGCTTCGGCGGGCGCTTTTTTTTGCCTTGTTCGCAAGGGCCGCGACAGGGTGCGGCTGGGGCGCGTCCGTGCCTTGCCAAGCGGCAGAGAATCTCCCCTAGAGAGCGTCATCACCCTTCGGTGAGGGAGCCGGCCCGGCCCCTGGCGTCGCGGGGCTGCGCCGTGCCGTCGCCGGCTGGGCGTCGCCGGGTCTGCCGCCCGGTCCACCGGCGGGACGCCGCGGTGCGGCGCGGACCGCGGGCCTGTGCGACTTTGCCCTGTTCTTCGCGCCTGCGGCATCTATCCTTCGCTCGAACCGACACGCAGGAGGATGCCATGTCGCTGCAAGGGAAGACCGCCATCGTCACCGGATCGAACTCGGGCATCGGGCTCGGGGTTGCGCGCGAACTGGGCAAGGCCGGCGCCAATCTCGTGCTGAACTCGTTCACCGACCGCGACGAGGATCACAAGCTGGCCGAAGAGCTGGCGGCGGAATTCGGCGTCACCGTGCGCTACATCAAGGCCGACATGTCGAAGGGCGACGAATGCCGCGCGCTGATCGAAAAGGCGGGCGCCTGCGACATCCTGGTGAACAACGCCGGCATCCAGCACGTCGCCCCCGTCGACCAGTTCCCGGTCGAGAAATGGGACGCGATCATCGCGATCAACCTGACCTCGGCCTTCCACACCACCGCCGCCGCGCTGCCGGTGATGCGCAAGGCGGGCTGGGGGCGGGTGATCAACGTGGCCTCCGCCCACGGCCTGACCGCCTCGCCCTTCAAGTCGGCCTATGTCGCGGCCAAGCACGGCATCGTCGGCTTCACCAAGACCGTCGCGCTGGAAACCGCGCGCGAGCCGATCACCTGCAACGCCATCTGCCCGGGCTACGTGCTGACGCCGCTGGTCGAGGCGCAGATCCCCGACCAGATGAAGGCCAACAACATGGGCCGCGACGAGGTGATCGAGAAGGTGATGCTCGACCGCCAGCCCTCGAAGCAGTTCGCCACCGTCGAACAGATGGGCGGCACCGCCGTCTTCCTGTGCTCGGCCGCGGCCGACCAGATCACCGGGACCACGATCTCGGTCGACGGCGGCTGGACCGCGCTCTGATGGCCGAGGACACGCCCGAGGACAAATCCGGCGACAAACCCGCACGCCGTCCCCGCAAGGCGGCGGCGCCCGCAGCCGCGAAGCCGCCTCGCAAGCCGCGCGCTGCGGCAGCAGGCGCCAAGCCAGCCCCGAAGGCCGCGTCGAAGCGCGCGGCGAAGGTGCTGACCGGCGAGGGGCAGGGCGGCGGCGCCTCGGGCAGCCCGGTCACCCCCGAGGGGGCCGAGGCGATGGCCAATGCCGGAAGGCCCGCGCCGCTGTTCGCGGACGGGCCGCGGCGCATCAGCCTGGCCCTTCAGGGCGGGGGCGCGCATGGCGCCTTCACCTGGGGGGTGCTCGACCGGCTGCTGGAAGAGGAAAGCCTGGAGATCGCGGCGATCTCGGGCTGTTCTGCCGGGGCGCTGAACGGCGCGGCGCTGAAATCGGGCTGGGCGACCGGCGGTCGCGAGGGCGCGCGGGCGACGCTCGACTGGCTCTGGGAGCAGATGGGCGCGATCCCCGACCTGTCGGTCGGCCACTGGATGATGACCTTCCTGCCGGGCCCGGCGATGACCGCCAAGATGCTGGAAGCGATGTTCCCCTTCCCGATCTTCGAGGCGATGACGACGGCGGTCAGCCCCTACGACCTGCCGATGTGGCAGAACCCGCTGGAGAAGGTCGTCGACGCCTTCGCCTGGGACAAGGTCTGCGCCAAGGACGGCCCGCGCTTCTTCGTCTCGGCCACCAACGTCCGCACCGGCAAGATCCGGGTCTTCACCGATGGCGAGGTCGATACCCAGGTGATCCTCGCCTCGGCCTGCCTGCCGACGCTGTTCAAGGCGATCGAGATCCCGGACGCGGTCACCGGCCGGACCGAGGCCTATTGGGACGGCGGCTATGCCGGCAACCCGGCGCTGTTCCCGCTTTACGACCGCGACCTGCCCGACGACGTGGTGATCGTGAACATCAACCCGCTGGTGCGCGAGGACATCCCGGTGACGGCGCAGGAAATCTCGAACCGGGTCAACGAGATATCGTTCAATGCGTCGCTTCTGCGTGAACTTCGCGCCATCGGCTTCGTCAAGCGCCTGATCGCCGAGGGCATCGTCGCCAAGGGCGCGATGAAGGACGTGCGGGTGCACATGATCGCCGACGACGCGCTGATGCAGTCTCTGTCGGCGATGACCAAGCTGCTGCCGACGCCGACCCTGCTTGCACAGCTGAAGGCCGCGGGGCGCGAGGCTGCCGAGGCCTTCCTGAAGAAGGACGCCCGCCTGATCGGCGAGACGGCCTCGGTCGACATCGTGAAGATGTTCGGCTGAGCGGGCGCTCAGCCGAGCGAGGTGGTCGAGATCGACTCCTGCGTCGGCATCACGTCGGGGGTGAAGACCGGCGCGCTGGGCGCGGGGGTGGTGTAGGCCGGCGCGGGCGCGCTGTTGCCGAAGGCGCCGACGCCGCCGATGGGGCCGTTGCAGGCGGTCAGGGCAAGGCCCGCGCCGAGAAGGGCTGCGATGCGGATCGGTGTCATCTTGGGTCGGTCTCCTTGGAAGGGTCGCTGCCCGGGGCCGGGCGCGGCGGCGGGTAGACGAGACCCGCCGAGATGATGAGTTTCGCCGCATCCTCGATCGACATGTCGAGGTAGCTCACCTGGCTTTCCGGCACATAGAGCAGGAAGCCAGAGGTCGGGTTCGGGGTCGTCGGCACGAAGACCGAGATCAGCGGGTCGCCCGGTGCCGAGCGCGCGGCGATCTCGCCCTTGGCGACGGTCGAGACGAAGCCGAGCGCCCAGACCCCGGTGCGCGGATATTCGACGAGGCAGGCCTTGTCGAACGAGGTCTCGTTCTGGGCGAAGATCGTCTCGGCGATCTGCTTGATCCCGGAATAGACCGAGCGGACGATCGGCATGCGGTCCACCAGCGCCTCGGCCTGCCGGATCAGCGAACGGCCGAAGAAGCCCTTGGCGAAGAAGCCGATGATGATGGTGAACAGCAGGAAAAAGATGACGCCGACCCCGCGCAGGTCGATGCCGATGTAGTGTTCGGGCCGGAAGCGGTAGGGCACCAGCGGCAGCACCCAGCCGTCGATCCAGCCGGTGACCGACCAGATCAGCCAGATCGTCAGTGCGATCGGCAGGATCACCACCAGGCCCGCCAGGAACGACGCCCGCAGCGCGCCGAAGAAGCCGTGGCGGCGCGGCGGATGCGGGGGCGGGATGAGGGGCGGGATCTGGGGCTTGTCTTCGGTCATCGCTTTGGGAGGTCGCGGAAATCGCCTGGCCGCCGGACCTTAGGATGACCGCCGGCCCCGCACAATGGCCAAGCGGGGCCGCCGGGCGAGGGGGCCGAAGGCAGGTGCGGGGGGAGGCGCGCCTC
>NZ_JBAWKD010000004.1:178441-373866 GCF_037095735.1 Frigidibacter sp. MR17.14
CCCCCCCCGCCCCCCTGCGCGCGGGTGCGCCTGCCCGCGGTCAGGACAGGCGGTCAGGGCGAGTGTTCAGGGCCGGGCGAGCGCGGTCGCGATCCGGGCGGCGAGGCGGGCGTTGTTCTTCACCAGCGCGATGTTCGTGGTCAGCGAACGCCCGGCGGTGCGGTCGAGCATCCGGCCCAGCAGGAAGGGCGTCACCGCCTTGGCCGCGATGCCTGCGCCCTCGGCCTCGGCCAGCGCCGCCTCGATCACCGGCGTGATCTCGTCGATCGGGATCTCGGCATCGCCCGGCACCGGGTTCGCGACCAGCTGGCCGCCCGGCAGCCCCAGCCGCGCCCGCATCCGGTGCGCGGCGGCGATCTCGGCCGGGTCGTCCATCCGCAGCGGCGCGGCGAGGCCCGAGCGGCGCGACCAGAAGGCCGGCAGTTCGTCCTGCCCGAAGGCGATCACCGGCACCCCCAGCGTTTCCAGCACCTCGAGCGTCTTCGGCAGGTCGAGGATCGCCTTCGGCCCCGCCGCCACCACCGTCACCCGGGTCTCGGCCAGCTCGCGCAGGTCGGCAGAGATGTCCATGGTCTGCTCGGCCCCGCGGTGCACGCCGCCGATGCCGCCGGTCGCGAAGACTTCGATCCCGGCCAGCCGTGCCGCGATCATCGTCGCGGCCACCGTCGTGGCCCCGGTCGCGCCGCGCGCCAGCGCCACCGCCATGTCGGCGCGGCTGACCTTCATCGCGTCGCGGCTCTGCGCCAGTTGTTCCAGCGCCGCCCCCTCGAGGCCGACGCGGATCTCGCCGCCCATCAGCGCGATGGTCGCGGGCACGGCGCCGGCGGCGCGGACCTCGTCCTCGACCGCGCGGGCGGTCTGCAGGTTCTGCGGCCAGGGCATGCCATGGGTGATGATCGTCGATTCCAGCGCGACGACCGGGCGGCCCTCGGCCAGCGCCGCGCGCACCTCGGGCGAGGGGTTGAGCGGGGCGGTGTTGGGAATGGGGGTCATGCGGTCTCTCCCTCGACATGGGCGCGGGCGGCGGCAAGGGCGGCGTCGAGCGCCGCCGCGCGGTCGGCACCGCGATAGAGTGCGGCGATCAGCGAGGCAAGCAGCCTGTCGCCGGCACCGGTGGCCTGGCGCGCGCGGGCCGGGGGCGGATCGCGCCGCAGCGTGCCCTCTGGCGCGGCCCAGGCAAGCGTTGCGGCCCCGTCCGTCACCAGCGCCTCGTGCGCGCCGGCGTCCCGCAGCGCCCTGGCGGCCGTGGCGGCATCGGCGAGCGGGCGGGCCAGCAGCGCCTCGGCCTCGGTCCGGTTCAGGTGGAAGCGCGTCGCCGGGCGGTGGAAGAAGCCCGCGAGCCGCGCGGCCTTGCCGTCGCCGGCCGAGACCAGCGCCACCGCGCCCAGCCGCGGCGCGCGGGCCAGCGCCTCGAGCACCGGCACCGGCAGGTTGCCGTCGATCACCGTCAGTGCGGCCGGCCCGGCGGGCCACGCCCCCACGGCGGCGAGGATCCGCGGGCCCGCGGCCTCGAGCGTGGCGGTGTCGGCGATGGCGGCATGCAGCCGGCCCCCGGCCTCGATCGCCAGGTAGCGGTCCGAGGCGCGGCCCGGCATCCGGATCAGTCCCGCAGTGTCGATCCCCTCGGCCGCGGCCTCGGTCGCCAGCGCCGCGCCCTCGGCATCGCTGCCGAGCGCGGCCAGAAGCGCCACCGCCAGACCCTCGCGCGCAAGCGCCCGCGCGACGTTGAAGGCGACGCCGCCGGCCCGCGCCTCGATCCGCCCCGGACGGTCGGCACCGGCGGGCAGGGGGCCGTCGTGGCGGGCGATCAGGTCGCGGTTCAGCGCGCCGATGCACAGGATCGGGGCGGAAGGGGCGGGTTCGGGGGGCACGTCGGGTCTCCTGTCGCGCGACTATCCGCCTGCGCAGGCGCCCGCGCAAGCCGGGCGGCGCATGCATCCCGTTTGCGTGACGGCGCGGAAGATGTATCACCGCGAATCGATGCCAGGGACCGGAGACGCAGGGTGAGCGACGCGACCGAGGAAGACCGCAGCCGCCGCTATGTCGCCCGCGGCGTGGCGCAGGTGGACGCAACCGCGCCGGCGGCGCCGGTCGTGCTGTCCTTCGTGCTGACACCGGGCTTCACCATGCTGGCCTTCACCTCGGCGGTCGAACCGCTGCGGGTCGCCAACCAGCTCACCGGCCGGCGGCTCTTCGAATGGCATGTCTGGTCCGAGGGCGGCACGCCCGTGACCGGGTCGAACGGGCTGTCGGTGATCGTCGACGGGCCGATCCCGAAGGACACCCAGCCCGGCTACGTGCTGATCTGCGGCGGCGTCGAACCCGACACCAACACCTCGCAGGCGCTGGCCGACTGGATCCGCTCGCAATGGCGGCGCGGGCGCACCGTCGGCAGCCTGTGCAGCGGCGCCTACACGCTGGCGCGGGCGGGCATCCTCGGCGGGCGGCGCTTCACCCTTCACTGGGAAAACATCGCGGGCTTCTGCCAAGTCTATCCGCAGCTCGAACCGCTGCGCCGGCTCTATTGCATGGACGACCGCATCGTCACCTGCGCGGGGGGCGTCGCGGGGGCCGAGATGGTGCTGAAGATCATCTCGGACCATGTCGGGCCGGTGGTGGCGCAGGCGGTGATGGACATGTGCCTGCTCACGCAGAACCGCCGGGCCGAGGATGACCAGGTCGCCTCGCTCGCCTCGCGGCTGGGGACGCGCAACCCCCACATCCTCGCCGCCGCGGTCTATATCGAGAGCCGGCTCGAGGAAGAGGTGCAGGTCGCTGAGTGTGCCGAGCACATCGGCGTCACGAGCCGCCAGCTGCAACGGCTGTTCCGCGAGAAGCTGGGCATGACGCCCAAGGAATACCTGACCACGCTCAGGCTGCGGAAGGGCCGGGGACTGCTGGCCGAGACCAATCTCTCGGTCCTCGAGATCGCGCTGTCCTGCGGCTTCTCCTCGGCCGCGCATTTCGCCCGCAGCTTCCGGCGCAAATACGGGGTCTCGCCCACCAAGTTCAGCCATTTCGGCGGGGCCTGAGCCCGCGCGCGCCGGCTGCGGGCGTTTCGCCCTTGCCGTGGGGCCGGGGATCGGCTAAGCGCACCGCACTTCACAGGCAGGGGCTGGGCCCGCGGGAGAGACATCCCCCGATGGGTCCGCCGGTTGGGCGAAAGCCTGAAATCCCCTGCTCAGGCGCAAAACCGGAAAGGACATGGATATGGCGCTTCCCGACTTCTCGATGCGTCAGCTGCTCGAAGCTGGCGTTCACTACGGTCACCAGACGCAACGCTGGAACCCGCGGATGGCCGAGTACATCTACGGCGACCGCAACGGCATCCACATCATCGACCTGACCCAGACCGTCCCGATGCTGGACCAGGCGCTGACCGTCATCCGCGACACCGTCGCCAAGGGCGGCCGCATCCTCTTCGTCGGCACCAAGCGTCAGGCCGCCAAGGCCATCGCCGAAGCCGCCGAGAAATCGGCCCAGTATTACATGAACCACCGCTGGCTCGGTGGCACGCTGACCAACTGGAAGACCGTTTCCCAGTCGATCGCGCGCCTCAAGGCCATCGACGAGATCATGGGTTCGGGCGCCGAAGGCCTGACCAAGAAAGAGCGCCTGAACATGGAGCGCGAGCAGGCCAAGCTTCAGGCCTCGCTGGGCGGCATCCGTGAAATGGGCGGTCTGCCGGACCTGCTGTTCGTCATCGACGTCAACAAGGAAGACCTCGCGATCCTCGAAGCCCAGAAGCTGGGCATCCCGGTCGTCGCGATCGTCGACACCAACTGCTCGCCCAAGGGCGTTGACTACGTGATCCCGGGCAACGATGACGCCGCCCGCGCGATCTCGCTCTACTGCGACCTCGTGGCCCGTGCCGCCATCGACGGCATGACCGCCCAGATGGGCGCCGCCGGCGTCGACCTCGGCGAGCTGGAAGTCGCTCCGGCCGAAGAGCTGGAAGACGGCGCCGAAGCCTGATCCGGCCCGGGGCGGCGCGCCGGTTCGCGGCCGCGCCCCTCGCGCTTCGTCAAGGAACTTTCATCAGGCGGGGATACTCCCCGCCTGACTGACGACTGGGCCCGGGATCATCCCCTGCGCGCCCCATGACATTTCGAGATCGAAGGAGCCCGACATGGCTGTCACCGCACAGATGGTGAAGGAACTGCGCGAATCGACCGGCGCCGGCATGATGGATGCCAAGAAAGCGCTGACCGAAACCAACGGCGACATGGAAGCGGCGGTCGACTGGCTGCGCACCAAGGGTCTCGCCAAGGCCGCCAAGAAGGCGGACCGCGTCGCGGCCGAAGGTCTCGTCGGCGTCGCCGTGGCCGGCGGCAAGGGTGTCGCCGTCGAGGTGAACTCGGAAACCGACTTCGTCGCCAAGAACGCCGACTTCCAGGCGCTGGTCCGCGGCATCACCGCCGCCGCCCTCGGCGTGTCCGACCTCGAGGCGCTGAAGGCCGCGACGGTCGACGGCAAGCCGGTCGAGACCGTGCTGACCGAAGCCATCGCCGTGATCGGCGAGAACATGACCCTGCGCCGGATGGAAGTCGTGGAAGGCGAGACCGTCGTCTCGTACGTCCACAACGCCGCGACCGAGGGCATGGGCAAGATCGGCGTGCTGGTCGCGCTGAAGGGCGCCGACAACGGCATCGGCAAACAGCTGGCGATGCACATCGCCGCGACCTCGCCGCTGGCCCTGTCGGAAGCCCAGCTTGACCCGGTCGTGGTCGAGCGCGAGCTGGCCGTGCAGACCTCGAAGGCGCTCGAAGAGAACGCCGCCTCGGCCAAGCCGAAGCCCGAAGCCGTGATCCAGAACAACATCATCCCGGGCCGGATGAAGAAGTTCCTCGCGGAAGTCACGCTGCTGGGCCAGGCCTTCGTCGTGAACCCCGACCTGACGGTCGAGCAGGCCGCGAAAGAGGCCGGCGTCGAGATCACCGGCTTCGCCCGCGTGATGGTCGGCGAAGGCATCGAGAAAGAGAAAGAGGACTTCGCCGCCGAAGTCGCGAAGACCCGCGGCGCCTGAGAGCGGCGCATCGCAGATCGGAAGGGGCCGGGCCGCAGGGTGCCGGCCCCTTTTCTTTGCGCCACCGTCCGCGGCGAGACGGCTTTCATGTCAGAGCACCCTGCGGGCGGCGGCGCTGCGGAACCCCAAAAGAAACGACGGCGCGACCAGGGGTCACGCCGTCACACTCTTAAGTACCGGCTTGGGGAAGGCCGGCCGTGCGATCTGGACTGGTGACACGGAAACGTGCCGCAGCCGACCGGTTTCCCGGACCCGTCCGGACCCCCGCCTTAAGTCGACGGGCACAGTCCGAACGGAAATGTTCCTGGCCAAAGCCACCACTCACGGAACGATCTCATAATGCCGTGAGCGGGCGGCAAGGTGAAGGCAACCCCGACAAAGTTCTGATCATTCGATCAGAAATGATCCTGCAACTGGCATGATCTCGCCTAGCAGTTGGGCAAACTCAATTTTTGGTTGCATGGCCCGTCCCGGTTCGCCGCGCCGCCCGTGATGCCGTTTCGAATCGCGCCCGCGGGCCCGTCCGCCGGCCCGGCATCGGCGACGAGCGATCCCTCGCACCCGCCGTCCCGTCGCCCCGCGCGAGGGGGGCTTCCGCCCACCCTCGGGCCGCGCTAGCACTTCGCCGATGGCAGGACCACGACAGGCGACGGGGCGAGAGATGACGGGCGACGACAAGGCTGCGGGCACCGATATTCTGGTGATCGGCGGGGCGGTGATGGGGGCCTCGACCGCCTTCTGGCTGACCCGGATGGACCCCACGCTTTCGGTGACTGTGGTCGAGATGGACCCGAGCTTCGCGCGCTCGTCCTCGGCGCTGTCGGCGGCCTCGGTGCGCCAGCAGTTCTCGAACCCCGTCAATGTCGAGATCTCGCGCTTCGGCATCGACTTCCTGCGCGACTTCCAGAGCCATCTCGGGCGCGACGTCGGCGCGGGCTCGCTCGGCCTGCGCGAGAACGGCTACCTGTTCCTGTCGGAAACCGCCGAGGGCGCGGCCCTGCTTGAAGAGCTGGCGGCGATGCAGCGCGGCCTCGGGGCCGAGACGCAGGTGCTGTCCCCGGCCGAGCTGTCGACCCGCTTCCCCTGGCTGTCGACCGAGGCCCTCAGCGCCGGCAGCTTCGGCCCGAGCCAGGAGGGCTGGTTCGACAACATGGGGCTGGTCAACGGCCTGCGCGCCGCCGCGCGGGCGCAGGGCGCGCGCTTCGTCACCGATCGCGTCACCGGCTTCGAGCGGGACGGCGACCGCCTCGTCGCCGCGCGGCTCGCCTCGGGCGGGCGGATCGCAGCGGAGCGCTTCGTCTCGGCCGCCGGGCCGCGCGCGGGCGAACTGCTGCGGATGATGGGCGAGGACCTGCCGGTCGAGCCGCGCAAGCGCACGGTGTTCATGGTCGATGCTCCGAACGCCCGCCATCCCGACGCGCCCCTGATGATCGACCCGGCCGGCTACTGGATGCGCCCCGAGGGCGAGGCCTGGATCACCGCGACCGTTCCCGACATCGACGGCCCCTGCGACCCCGACGATTTCGAGCCCAACGCCGGCGAGTTCGAAGAGCTGATCTGGGAGCGGATCTGGAACCGCGTCCCGGGCTTCGACGCGGCCAAGGTGCTGCGGCTCTGGGCGGGGCATTACGAATTCAACGCCTTCGACCAGAACGCGATCATCGGCCGCGACCCGCGGCTGGCCAACCTCTACCTGATCAACGGCTTCTCGGGCCACGGGCTGCAACAGGCCCCTGCCGCGGGCCGCGGCCTGGCCGAGCTGATCCTGACCGGCGCCTATCGCAGCATCGACCTGACCCCCTTCGGGATCGAGCGGGTGCTGGCGGGCGAGCCTTTCCTGGAGCGCGCGATCGTCTGAGGCGTCAGCGCGTCCGCGCCGCGCCCTCCGCGGCGGGGCGCAGCCACAGCCAGATCAGCGCCGCCCCGGCCAGCGCCAGGAACGGGATCATCGCGAGGTTGACCGCGTGCCAGCCCGCGACGACCGAGCCGCCGGCGCAGTTCATCAGCCCGCCCGAGGACAGCGAGGCGAGGAACACCCCCCCGAACACCACCCGGTCGTTCAGACCCTGCAGCCGCGCGCGCTCTTCCGGTCGCTGCGCCCGGGTCAGCATCGCCGTAGCGCCGATGAAGCCGAAGTTCCAGCCCAGCCCCAGCAGCACCAGCGTCGCGAAGAAATGGCCAAGCTCGATGCCCGACAGCGCGACCAGCCCGGCTACGGCCAGGATCGACAGACCGGTTCCCACGATCGCCCGTGCCCCGAAGCGCTGGATCAGCGCCCCGGTGAAGAACGAGGGCACATACATCGCCAGCACATGCGATGACACCACGTCGGCAGCGTCCGCGCGGCTGAACCCGCAGCCGACGACGGCAAGCGGGGTCGAGGTCATCACCAGGTTCATCAGCGCATAGCTGACCATGCCGCAGATCATCGCCACCCGAACCTCGGGCTGAGCGAGGATCTCGCGCAGCGGCCGCGCCGCCGGCGCCGGGCCGGTCGCCGCCGGCGGGGCAGGGGCGTCGAGCCACCAGAACAGCAGCGGCCCCAGCAGGTTCAGCGCGATCGCGGCCAGATAGGTGGCCAGGAACGGGATCACCATCGCCTCGGCGGTCAGCTTCACCAGCTGCGGCCCCAGCACCGCCGCGACCAGCCCGCCGGCCATGACATAGGAGATCGCCCGCGGCTGGTAGTCGCGCGGCGCGGCATCGGTGGCGGCGAAGCGGTAGAAACCCTGCGCGCTCATGTAGATCCCGGTGAAGAGCCCGCCGGCGAGGAACAGCCAGAAGCTGCCGCTCCACAACCCCAGCGCCGCCAGCGCCGCGCCCAGCGCGCCCGCGCCGGTGGCCAGCGCGAAGCCGGCGCGCCGCCCGTGCGTGGCCATGAAGCCCGACAGCCGGGTCGAGGCCAGCGCATTGCCCAGAATGATGACCGACAGCGGCAGCGTCGCAAGGCAGGGGTTCGGCGCCAGTCCCTGTCCGGCCAGCCCGCCGACGGTGAAGATCATCGGCATCTGGGCGCCCAGCACCGCCTGCGCCAGCACCAGCACCGCCACGTTGCGCCGCGCCCGCGACAGGCTCGCCCCCGGCACCGCCGTCTCGCTCGTCATCTCTGCCATCCCGGATCTCCTGCCGCCTGCCTAGCCCGCCCGCCGCCCCGAAGAAAGCCCGACGCCCCGTCAGCCCCTTTTCCTTTCGCACTGGGACAAATATCCCGGGAGTGAGCGGGCGCAGCCCGCGAGGGGGCAGCGCCCCCTTCCCGTGCCATCCCGGACCCAAGCCATGCCCCAGGACCCCTCCGCCCGCCGCATCCTCGGCCCCGCCTGCCTGGCCGAGGGCGCCGCCTGGCTGCTGCGGGCCGAGCCCCGCTTCGCCCCCGCCCTGGCCGAGCCGCTGCCCCCGCGCCTGAAACCCGCGGGCTTCGCGGCACTGCTCGAGGCGATCGTCGGGCAGCAGGTCTCGACCGCCTCGGCCGCCGCGATCACCGCGCGGCTGGTGGCGGCGGGGCTGAACGATCCGGCCCGCGCCGCCGCGGCGACCGAGGACGAACTGCGCGCCTGTGGCCTGTCGCGCCCGAAGGTGCGCTATGTCTCGGCGCTGGCCCGCTCGGGGCTGGACTACGCCGCGCTGCAGGATCTGCCGGTGGCCGAGGCGGTGGCGCGGCTGGTGGCGCTGCCCGGCATCGGGCGCTGGACGGCCGAGATCTACGCGCTGTCCTGCCTTGGCCATGCCGATGCCTTCCCCGCTGGCGACCTCGCCCTGCAAGAGGCCGCGCGCGTGCTTTTCGAGCTGCCCGCGCGCCCCGACGAGCGGTCGCTCAGGGCGCGGGCCGCGGCGTGGTCGCCCTGGGGCTCGGTTGCGGCGCGGGCGCTCTGGGTCTACTACCGCCAGATCAGGGGACGCGAGGGGATCCGATGACGCGCAAGCTGGATTACAACACCAAGGGCCCGCAGTCGGGCACGGTGAAGTCGATCGTCGTCTTCCTGCACGGCTACGGCGCCGACGGGGCCGACCTTCTGGGCCTGGCCGATCCGCTGGCCCCGCATCTTCCCGACACGCTGTTCATCGCCCCCGATGCGCCAGAGCCCTGCCGCGGCAATCCCTTCGGCCGGCAGTGGTTCCCGATCCCCTGGCTCGACGGCTCGCCGGAAAGCGCCGCGGCCGAGGGGCTGGCGCAGTCCGCCGCTGATCTGCAGGCCTTCCTCGACGAGCGGCTGGCCGAGGCCGGGCTGCCCGATGCGGCGCTGGCGCTGGTCGGCTTCTCGCAGGGCACGATGATGTCGCTGGAAGTCGCGCCGCGGCGGGACGCGCAGATCGCCTGCGTGGTCGGCTTCTCGGGCCGGCTGATCGCGCCCGAGCGGCTGGCGGCCGAAAAGCGTGCCACGCCACCGATTCTGCTCCTGCACGGTGACGCCGACGAGGTCGTGCCCTTCGCCTCGCTCGAGGCGGCCGGAAACGCGCTTTCGGGGGCTGGGTTCGAGGTCTTTGCCCATGTGATGCGCGGCACCGGCCACGGAATTGCGCCAGATGGTCTATCTTCGGCACTTTATTTCCTGCGGCAGAACCTTCCCGCGTGAAACCCCTTGATGGTCCGGGAATCGGGGCTACATTCATAGGGTAGCAGTCGAGGAGAGGTCGCTATGTCCCACGCCGTGAATGCCGCCCTGATGACCGCAGCGATCCTCGTGATCGTGCAGGTGGCCTCGCTCGTGGTACAGCGCCTGCGCCCGACCCCGGAACTGAAGCCGATCCCGGTCGAGTCCGACCGCAAGCGCCGTCCGGGCCAGCCCCGCCGCTGAGGCCGCGCCGCACGGCGGCACAGACGAGATGAACCGACCGCCCGGGCCCGTCCCGGGCGTTTGCGTTTTCGCTCTGCCGCTTTTTCCGTCACCGCCCTGTCACCTTGTCGCGATACCCCTGTTCTGGGCGTCCATCGCGAGATCGCGGGGCTTGCCAGCCTCGTGACGCCAGATATAGTTGACCTTAGGTCGGGTCGGTTTCCCCGCCCCGTCCGCGGACCGCGAAAGACGTCTCCGCCCGGCCAGCAGGTCCGGGCCGGCGATGAAGTCAGGGACGAGAGTGACGATGCTCGATCACAGGGAAGACATCGGCGAGACGGCGGACTTCCGGACGAGCTTCGTCCGCGAACCCTCGGCGCTGAAACATCATCCGGCGCTGGTGCTCAACGCCGACTACCGACCGCTCAGCTACTACCCGCTGTCGCTCTGGCCCTGGCAAGAGGCGATCAAGGCGGTGTTCCTCGACCGGGTGCAGATCCTCGCCGAATACGACGAGGTGGTGCGCAGCCAGCGGGCCGAGATACGGATACCCTCGGTCGTGGTCCTGAAAGATTTCGTCAAACCCCAGAAGCGCGTGGCCTTCACGCGCTTCAATCTTTTTCTGAGGGACGAATTCTGCTGCCAGTACTGCGGCTCGCGCGGGGACCTGACCTTCGATCACGTCCTGCCGCGCTCGCGCGGGGGGATCACCAGCTGGGAAAACGTGGTCGCCGCCTGTTCGCCCTGCAACCTGAAGAAGGCGAACAAGCTGCTGAAGCAGACCGGCATGCAGCTGCGCAAGCCCGCGCGCCAGCCGACCTCGGAAGACATGCGCAACATCGGCCGCCGCTTCCCGCCGAACTACCTGCACGCCAGCTGGGTCGACTTCCTCTACTGGGACGCCGAGCTGGAAGCGTGAGCCGGGCTGGTCCCGTGCCTAATCCTCGATGACCGGCGCGACCGTGTCGGTCGCCGCCGGCGCGGCCGCCCAGCTCTCGACAAGGACCCGGCCCGCCTCGAAATGCCCGGGCTCCGTCCTGTTGAAGCCCGCGCCCCAGTACCAGCCATGACGGGTGAAATAAGGGGCGAGTTCGGCCAAGCCGGTCAGCGTTCGTCCATCTCCCCACGGGCCGACTTGGCCGTCGATGGTCAGATCGATACTTGTCCCAAAGCTGTGGTTCGACAGCTGAGTTGTGGTTCCGCGGATATAGCGCACGCACAGCCCATCCGCCGAGCCGATCGCAGCATAGAGATCGGGGTCGGTCGCGCGGATCTCGCCAAAGATCGCGCGCAGCGATGCGAGGGCGGGCGCCTGCAGCGTGACGGTGAACGGACCGACGTCCTCCGTCCCCATCCGAGCCGCCAGCTGCGCCCCGGGCGGGCCGCATTTGTCGCCCGTCGCGCCGGGATCGCCGAACAGCTCGACGAGCCGCGCGCTCCGCGCCGGTTCGATGAAGCCATTCATCGCCTCGACCTCGCGTCGATCAAGCGGGGCCGTCGCAGACCAGCCCGTCGATGGGAGCCGCGACGGCGTCAGACGTTGCGAGACGTCGAATATGTTCTCCTCTGCCAAGGCAAGCTCCAGCGGCGTTGACGTGGGATCGTATTTCACCCGCAGTGCGGCTTCGCGCTTGTCGGTCTGTTCCCTGAGAAGGGTCTTCAGATACGCCAGAAATTCCATCCAACGTTTCACCTCGGCGGGGTCGGTCGACACGAAGCTGTAGAACTCGGCCAGCCGGATCCTGACGTCGATATCCCCACTGCGACCCTCGCTGCCCATCTGGTACAGGAACTCCCGCAGCTGCGCGTCATGCTCCAGCGCGATCTCCTGCGCGCGGTAGCCCAGCTCGGCCTGCCGCGTGAGATAGGGGAAGGCCGCGGCCACGGCGGCCGCGAACCCGGTTCCGAAGAAGACCTTCCCGAAACCGAGCCAGGCCTCGAGGCGCGATGATGGCGCGCCCTCGGCCGCTTCCTGCCGGGCCATGCGCCGCCGCCTCACTCAGCCGCGGCCAGCGTCACGCTTCTGGCACCCAGCGCGGCCAGGGTCTTCGGCCCGGCGATGCCATCCATCTTCAGCCCCTCGCGTCGTTGCAACTCCAGCACTGCGGCGCGTGTGTCGCGGCCGAAGATGCCGTCGATGGCGATGTCCATCGCCAGGGCGAGCGCCAGCCCGCGCTGCAGCTCTTCGACGTCCATCCCGCGGTCCCCGAAGCTCAGCTGCGCCGGCTCCTGCGCGGCGATCACCGTCTTGGCACCGGCCCCGAACGCCCCGGCCGCTGCCCAGTCCCGGATCAACTGGTCCGAGGCCTCGAAATGCATCGCGTCCTCGGTCGGGAAGGCCGCGCCCCAGAAGAACTTGTGGCGGTTGAAGATCGGCGCGATCGTCAGCAGGCCGCGCTGCGTGCGCCCGTCGCCGCGTTTGTCGAGCTTGCCTTCCAGGGTCACGTCGATCGCCGCACCCCAGCTGTGGTTCGACACCGCCGATTGCGAGCCGCGGACATACCGGCAGCACAGCATCCCGGCCGAGCCGAGCGCCGCGTGGATCTCCGGATGCTCGGCCTTCACTTCGGCGAAGATCTCGCGCAGCGCTGCGAGTGCGAGTTTCATCCCGGTGGCCCGGAACGGCCCGACGTCCTGGGTCGCCATCAGCGCTGAGACATGCGGATTGGTGGGCATCGCGCATTGGTCGCTGTAGCGCGCGCAGGGTTCGCCAATCAGGCTGCGCATCGTGGTGTTCTTCGCCCCGGACAGCGCGCCGTTCAGACGACTGCGGTCGATGTTCCGCTCGGCAAATGAAACGGTATCGGAAATCCAAGACATGAAACGCCCTCATCCAGATGAAATCCCCGTTGCCCGCCGGGCTATCACTCGGGGGCGCGATCGAAATGCGATCACGGGACGAAGCTGGTGGATGAGCATTAATGAGAGGTTAAAGAAATATTAACGCCTCCCGGGATCACTCCCAGGCGGCGCAGAAGCATTGACGGCGGGGCTCAGCGCCGGGCGATGATCCACACAGCGTGGACGATGCCCGGGATGTAGCCCAGCAGCGTCAGCAGGATGTTCAGCCAGAAGGCCCCGCGCAGGCCCACCTGCAGGAACACGCCCAGGGGCGGCAGCAGGATGGCGAAGATGATGCGGATCAGGTCCATGGGAACTCCTTCGGTCTGCCCGGGCCCTCTTGCGGGCCGGGCTTTCCCCTGCAACGCTCCGGCCGCGGAAAGCGTTCCGAAAAGCGTTCCACGGCCGAAGGATAGACCAGATGGCGACCGATCCCTTCTTCCACCCTGTCTCCGGCATGGAGATGCCGCGCTTCGCGGGCTTGCCCAGCTTCATGCGGCTGCCCTACCTGCCGGTCGGCGCCCCGCGCCGGGACGAGGTCCAGATCGGCATCCTCGGACTGCCCTTCGATTCGGCCGTGTCGAACCGCCCGGGCACCCGCCACGGCCCGCGGGCGCTGCGCGATGCCTCGACCATGCTGCGCGCCCAGAACGGGGCGACCGGCCTGCGCCCGTTCGAGACCTTCGCCTGCGCCGATCTGGGCGATGTCGGCCCGAACCCGGTCGACGTGATGGACACGCTCGACCGGTTCGAGGCGGCTTATGCCGGCCTCGCGGCCGAGGGCATCCGTCCGCTCACCGCCGGCGGCGACCACCTCTGCACGCTGCCGGTGCTGCGCGGACTCGTGAAGGGGCGCGCGGCCCTGGGCCTTCTGCATTTCGACAGCCACACCGACCTTTACCCGGTCTATTTCGGCGGACGCACCCTGACCCATGGCAACCCGTTCCGCGTCGCGGTCGAGGAAGGCCTGCTGGACCCGAAGCGGATGATCCAGATCGGGATCCGCGGCACCACCTACGACCATGCCGACACCGATTTCGCCAAGGCCCACGGCATCCGCATCGTGCGCGCCGAAGAGCTGTTCGCCCGCGGCCTCGCGGATGTGATGGCCGAGGCGCGCGAGATCCTCGGGCAGGGCGAGACCTATCTCAGCTATGACATCGACTTCGTGGATCCGTCGGTCGCCCCGGGCACCGGCACGCCGGAATGGGGCGGGCCGATCGCACGCGAGGCGATCGAGGTGCTGCGGCTGGCGCGGGGCGTGAACGTGGTCGCGGCCGACCTCGTCGAGGTCTCGCCGCCCTTCGACCAGGGCGGCAACACCGCCTGGCTGGGGGCAACCCTGCTGTTCGAGGAGCTTTGCTTGATGGTCGAGGCCAAGCGGGACTTCTCCTGACGCCTCCGCTCCTGACGTGACGTCCGGGTTCCGGGCGCGGCCCGCGCTGCTAGCCTTCCCGCAACAGGGAGGATCGCGATGCGGATCGAGGGCGCGCGGGTGGTGGTGACGGGCGGGGCCTCGGGCCTTGGCCGGGCGGTGGCCGAGGGCTGGCGGGCGCGCGGCGCGCAGGTGGTGGTCTTCGACCGCGACCCCGCGGCGCGCGCGCTGCATGGCGCGGATTTCGCCGAGGTCGACGTGACCGACGAGGGCTCGGTCGCGGCCGGGATCGCGCAGGCGGTCGCGCGGATGGGCGGGATCGACGCGCTGGTGAACTGCGCGGGCGTGGTGATCGGCGAGCGGGTGCTGGGCCGGTCGGGCCCGCATGCGCTGGCCAGCTTCCGGCGCACCGTGGACATCAACCTGGTGGGCTCGTTCAACGTGCTGCGCCTCGCGGCCGAGGTGATGGCGGCGAACGAGGGGCCCGAGCGCGGCGTGGTGATCAACACCGCCTCGGTCGCGGCGATGGACGGTCAGGCGGGGCAGGCGGCCTATGCGGCCTCGAAGGCGGGGATCGCCGGGCTGACGCTGCCGCTGGCACGCGATCTTGCGAAACAGGGCATCCGGGTCTGCGCGATCGCGCCGGGCATCTTCGCGACGCCGATGATGTCGGGCTTCACAGAAGAGGTGCAGGCCGGCCTCGCGGCCTCGGTCACCTTCCCGAAACGCCTCGGCGATCCGGCGGAATTCGCCGATCTCGCGGCCTTCATCCTGACCTGCGGCTACCTGAACGGCGAGGTGATCCGTCTCGACGGCGCGCTCAGGATGGCGTGACCGCCGCGCGGCTTCGACTTTGTCGAAATACTCCGGGGGTGAGGGCGAAGCCCGAGGGGGCAGCGCCCCCTCTTTGCCTCAGCTGCCCGCGCGTTCCTCGAGATCGAGCCATTCTTCCTCGGCCTGCGCCAGTGCCGCCTGCCGCTCGACGAGGCCGTCCGAGGCCTTCTGGAACTTCGCCGGTGCCTTGGTGAAAAGCTCGGGATCGGCGAGGAACTCGGTCAGCTTCGCGATCTCGGCCTCGAGCCGCGAGATCACCTTCGGGAGCTCGTCCAGCCGGTGCCGCTCAGTATAGCTGAGCCCGGCGGCCGCGGGTTTCGCCGGTTGCGGCGCGGGGGACCCAGGCTTCCCGTCGTCGGGAAGCGCGGCAGACGCAGGCCTTGGTGCGGGCGTCGCGGCGGTGGCGGTCTCGCCGCGCTGCGCCTGGTAGTCGCTCCAGCCGCCCGGATAGGCGGTGGCGCGGCCGTCGCCCTCCATCGCGATCGTCGTCGTCGCGACCCGGTCGATGAAGTCGCGGTCGTGGCTGACCAGCAGCACCGTGCCGTCGTATTCGCCGAGAATGTCCTGCAGCAGGTCCAGCGTCTCGACATCCAGATCGTTGGTCGGTTCGTCGAGGATCAGCAGGTTCGAGGGCCGCGCCATGATCCGCGCCAGCAGCAGCCGGGCGCGTTCGCCGCCCGAGAGCGAGCCGATCGGCGCCCGCGCCTGTGCCTCGTCGAAGAGGAAGTCCTTGAGATAGGCCACGACATGCTTGGGCGTGCCGCGGACCATCACCTGATCCGAGCGGCCCGAGACCCGCATCTCGGGGTCGTTCACCAGCCCGTCCCAGAGCGACATGGTGAAGTCGAGCGTCGCCCGCGCCTGGTCGAAGACCGCGATGTCGAGGTTGGTGCCCTGCGTGACCGTGCCCTCGTCGGGGGCGATCTCGCCGGTGAGCATCTTCAGCAGCGTCGTCTTGCCGACGCCGTTCGGGCCCACGAAGGCCACCCGGTCGCCGCGCAGCACGCGCAGGTCGAAATCCTTGACGATCACCCGGTCGCCGAAGGTCTTCGAGATGCCCTTGACCTCCATCACCCGTTTGCCCGACGTCGGCCCGCTTTCCAGCTCCATCGCCGCGGTGCCCTGCCGGCGGATCTGGCCCGCACGCTCGGCCCGCAGGTCCGCCAGCGCCCGCACCCGGCCCATGTTGCGCTTGCGCCGGGCCGAGATCCCCTCGACGGCCCATTTGGCTTCCGCCTTGATCTTGCGGTCGAGCTTGTGGCGGGCGTCGTCCTCGGCGGCCCAGGTCGCCTCGCGCCAGTCCTCGAAGCCTTCGAAGCCGCGCTCCTGCCGGCGCACCTCGCCGCGGTCGATCCAGAGCGTGGCGCGGGTCAGCGCCTTCAGGAACGCGCGGTCGTGCGAGATCAGCACATAGGCTGCGCGGGTGTCCTTCAGATGCTCTTCCAGCCAGCCGATCGCCTGGATGTCGAGATGGTTCGTCGGCTCGTCCAGAAGCATCAGCTCCGGCTCGCGCGCCAGCAGTTTGGCCAGCGCCGCGCGCCGCCGCTCGCCGCCCGAGGCCGCCGCGGGATCGGCGTCGAGGCGCAGCTTCAGCCCCTCGGCCACCGCCTCGATCTTCCATTCCTCGCCATGCTCCAGCCCCTCGCAGGCGAAGTCGCGCAGGGTGGCGTAGCCCTCGAGGCTCGGCTCCTGCTCCATGTAGCCGACCGTGACGCCGGCGGGGATCACCTTCGAACCCTTGTCGGCTTCGACGAGGCCCGCCATGACCTTCATCAGCGTCGACTTGCCGGATCCGTTGCGGCCCACGAGCGCGACACGGTCGCCGGGCTGCACGACAAGGTCGAGACCGTCGAAGATCGGGTTGCCACCATGGGTGAGCGAGATGCCGGAAAGCTGGAGGAGGGGTGCGCGTGCCATGCCCTCGCGCTATCCGGGGGCAGGCAGACAGTCAAGGGGAAGGCCGGGGGAGCCGCGGCTCCCGTCGCCAGCGGTCCTCGGACCGATGGCGGACCGATGGCGACCCCCTGCGGGATCTTGCGCGACGAGAGGCCAGCGGCGGACCGCCGGGTGGCCGGCCGAGGGTGACAGCCGGGCGCCTCATGGTGACACAGTCTGCCGACGCTGCGCCCCGCGCCGAGGTTGCAAAGCGGTCGCCCGAGGGGGCGGTCGGCCGGGGGCCCTTGCGGGCCCTGTTAACCGGCCAAAACAGAAAGCGGGGGTCGCCATCTGGCTGCCCGTGCACGCGGGGGTCCGGGGGGATGCATCCCCCCGGCCTTTCAGCCTTTGCGCATCCGCGCGCCGTCGGCGTCCCAGAGCGGTTCGGTGACGAGGGTGGCGGGATAACGTTCGCCCAGGATCTCGATCTCGGCGATCAGGCCGGGGGCAAGCTTTTCGACCGGCACGAAGCCCATCGCGACCGATTTGCCGGTGCCATGGCTGTAGCCGCCCGAGGTGCAGAAGCCCTGCACGGTGCCGTCGATCCAGATCGGTTCATAGGCCACCACATCGGCGCTGTCCGCAGCCTGCGGCACGTCGACCACGAAGGCCGCGAGCTTGCGGGTCGGCTTCTCGGCCTGCGCGGGGACCTTGCCGATAAAGTCCTTGTCCCAGGTGATGAAGCGGTCGATGCCGGTCTCGGCGGGCATGTAGTCGGGGCTGAACTCGCGCCCCCAGCTGCCGAAGAACTTGTCCAGACGCAGCGACATCATCGCCCGCATGCCGAAGGGGCGCATGCCGAATTCCTCGCCCGCGGCCCAGAGCGTGTGCCAGAGCTGCCGCTGGCACATGGCGTCGCAATAGATCTCGTAGCCCAGATCGCCGGTGTAGCTGACGCGCTGCACGAGGCAGTCGGTCATGCCGATCACCATGCGCTTCGCGTCCATGAACCGCAGAGCCTCGCCCGAGACATCGGCGGATGTCACCTTTTCCAGCACGCGCCGTGCCATCGGCCCCGCGATCTGGAAGCCGGTCAGCCGGTCCGAGACATTCTCGACGCTGACGCCCTCGGACAGGTTCTGTTCGAACCAGCGCATGTGCTGGCCCTGCGCGCCGTAGGAGCCGGTGACCTGGAACTCGGTCTCGGACAGGCAGGTGACGGTGAAATCGCCGATGATCCGGCCCTTGGGGCTCAGCATCGGGTTCAGCGCGATGCGCCCCGGCTTCGGGATCCGGCCGGCCAGCAGGTGGTCGAGCCAGGCGCGCGCCTTCGGGCCTGTCACGCGGTATTTGCCGAAGTTCTGGATTTCGTTGATGCCCACGGCCTCGCGCACGGCCTTCACCTCGGCCGCGGTTGCGGCGAAGGCGTTCGAGCGGCGGAAGGACGGGGTTTCATACAGAGGCTCGCCCGGAAGCGCGTGGTAGTTCACCACCTCGAGCCCGTATTGCTGGCCCCAGACCGCGCCCATGCCACTGAAGATGTCGTACATCGGCGTGGTGCGGAACGGCCGCGCCGCGGGCTTTTCCTCGTTCGGATAGCTGACCGAGAAGCGGGTCTGGTAGTTTTCGATCACCTTCGGAACGGTGTAGCCGGGCGTCGTCCATTGGCCGAAGCGGGCGACGTCGAAGCCGCGCGGGTCGCGTTCGACCTCGCCCTCGATCATCCACTGGGCAAGGGCCAGACCCATGCCGCCGCCCTGGCTGAACCCCGCCATCACCGCGCAGGCCGACCAGTAGTTGCGCAGCCCCGGCACCGGACCCAACAGCGGGTTGCCGTCGGGGGCGAAGGTGAAGGGGCCGTGGATCACCCGCTTGACGCCCGAGCGTTCCAGCACCGGGAAGCGGCGGTAGGCGAAGGTGACCGAGTCCTCGATCTTGTCGAAATCCTCGTTCAAGAGTTCATGGCCGAAGGTCCAGGGCGTGCCGTTCAGCGACCAGGGCTCGCAGGGTTTTTCGTAGAAGCCGATGCAGAAGCCGCGGCCCTCCTGCCGCAGGTAGCTTTCGCCGCCCGGGTCCATGACATGCGGGAATTCGCGGCCCTGGGCGAGGATCTCCATGATCTCGGGCACGTCGTCGGTGACCAGATACTGGTGCGCCATCGGCAGAAGCGGCAGGTAGACGCCCGCCATCGCGCCCACCTCGCGCGCCCAGAGGCCGGCGGCGTTCACCACATGCTCGGCGATGACGGTGCCCTTTTCGGTGACGACCTCCCACGATCCGTCGGGGCGGGGGTTCGTCTCCAGCACGCGGTTGTGCAGCACGATCTCGGCCCCGCCCATCCGCGCGGCCTTCGCGTAAGCCATCGTGGTGCCCGAGGGGTCGAGGTGCCCGTCGAGCGGGTCGTAGAGCGCGCCGATGATGCCCTCGAGGTTCACGAGGCCCTCGGTGAACTTCAGCACCTCCTGCGGGCCGAGGATCTCGGTCTCGAGCCCCATGTAGCGGTGCTTGGCGCGTTCGGCCTTCAGCTGTTCGAAGCGCTGCGGCGTGTCGGCCAGCGTGATGCCGCCGACATGGTGCAGGCCACAGGACAGGCCGGTCAGCGCCTCCAGCTCCTTGTAGAGCCGGATCGTGTAGCCCTGCAGCGCCGCCATGTTGGTGTCGCCGTTCAGCGTGTGGAAGCCGCCCGCCGCGTGCCAGGTCGAGCCCGAAGTCAGCTCGGACCGCTCGATCAGCATCACGTCCGACCAGCCGAGCTTCGTGAGGTGGTAGAGCACCGAGCAGCCCACGACCCCGCCACCGATCACCACCACGCGCACATGCGATTTCATTGGACTGCTCCCTGCTGCCGTCCGGGGCATCCGAACGCGAGAGGGCCGCAACCTCATGTCAGAGAGCGACAGGTTGATGTCGTTTACAGAGAAACAGGTCGGGGGGAGGCGCGGCCTCCCCCCGCGCCCCCCTGCGCTCGGGCGCCCCTGGCGGGCGTCACTTCTCGGGCAAAAGCCCGCGCGGCGAGAAGCGCAGCACCACCAGCAGGATCAGGCCCATAGTCAGCAGCCGCATATGCGCGGCCGAGCCGATCAGATGCGCCTTCAGCGCGCCCTCGGGCAGCGGCGCGGCGAGCCAGCCCATCAGCCAGTTGCCCCAGGGCTCGACCTTCACCCACAGGTACCAGACCAGCACGCCGCCCAGCACCGCCCCCCAGTTCGAGCCCGATCCGCCCAGGATCACCATCAGCCAGACCACGAAGGTGAAGCGCAGCGGCGTGTAGCTGCCCGGCGTCATCTGCCCGTCGAGCGTGATCATCATCGCCCCCGCAAGGCCGATCACCGCGCCGCCCAGCACGAAGATCTGCAGGTGGCGACGCTTCACATCCTTGCCCATCGCCTCGGCCGCCGTTTCGTTGTCGCGGATCGCCCGCATCATCCGGCCCCAGGGCGAGTTGAGCGCCCGCTCCATCAGGAAGATCAGGACCAGCAGCACCACCAGGAACAGCCCGGACCAGCAAAGCTGCACCCAGAGCGTCGAGGCCTGGACCGGCGCGAGCCCGACCCGCGCCGCCTGCGCGACGAAGCCCGGGTCCTGCTGCAGCGCGACCTCGTAGGGCACCGGGCGGGGGATGCCCGTCACGTTCTTCACGCCGCGCGCCAGCCAGTCCTCGTTCTTCAGGACCGAGACAATGATCTCGCCGATCCCCAGCGTCGCGATGGCAAGGTAGTCCGAGCGCAGCCCCAGCGCGGTCTTCGCCACCATCCAGGACGCGCCGGCAGCCAGCAGGCCGCCCACCGGCCAGGCCAGCAACACCGGCAGGCCGAGCCCGCCCAGATAGCCTTCCGACGCCGGGTTCACGCCCTCGATCGCGGCCACCGCCGGATCGAAGAGCGCGCGGTACAGGAAGAAGCCCCCGACCAGCACCGCGATCACGGCGAGCGTCCGCGGCAGGCCCTTCGCCATCCGCCGCGCCACGCCGATGGCAAGGCCCACCACCGCCGCCGCGACCAGCAGCGCCAGCGCCATGCGCAGTCCGCCGCCCGCCCAGGCCGCGCCCACCGGCGGCATCGCGATCAGCACGGGCGCCAGCCCCCCGATCGCCACCATGCCGACGACGCCGGTGTTGAACAGCCCGGCATAGCCCCACTGCATGTTCAGCCCCAGCGCCATCACCGCCGAGATCAGACCCATGTTCAGGATCCCCAGCGCCGAGTTCCAAGACCCGGTGACGCCTTCCAGGATCAGCAGCGCCGCCAGCCCCGCGAACATTGCGGGCGCGCGCCAGGGCTGGGCGGGGCGGGTTCCGACATGGCCGCTCATACCGATTTCCCCTTGAAGAGGCCGGTGGGCTTCACCAGCAGGACGGCGATCAGGATCAGGAAGCTGACCGCGAACTTGTATTCGGTCGACAGCAGCTGCCCCAGCCCCTCGGGCTGCAGCATCTCGGGCAGGACATAGCCCGCCACCTTCTTCCAGGCATAGGTCACCGCCACCTCGGAATAGGCGATGACGAAGCCGCCGGCGATCGCGCCCAGCGGATTGCCGAGGCCGCCGACGATGGCCGCGGCGAAGATCGGCAGCAGCAGCTGGAAGTAGTCGAAGGCGCGGAACGCCTTGTCGAGGCCATAAAGCGTGCCCGCGATCGTCGCGAGGCCCGCGGCGATGATCCAGGCCACCCGCACCACCCGGTCGGGGTTGATGCCCGACAGCAGCGCCAGGTCCTCGTTGTCGGAAAACGCCCGCATCGACTTGCCGGTGCGGGTGTGGTTCAGGAACCAGAAGAGCCAGGCCACCACGATCACCGCGGTGACCACGGTGATCACCTGCGTCGCGCGCAGCGCCAGCGGCTCCTGCAGGCCGGTCGCGGTCATGAAGTCGCGGGCGTTGATCACGAAGCGGGTGCCATCGGCGAAGGTGATGCTGTCGACGCCGATCAGCAGGCGGGTCACGCCGTTCATCACGAACATCACCCCCAGCGAGACGATGACGAGGATCGCCGGCGCGGCCTTCACCCGCCGGTAGAAGCGGTAGACGACGCGGTCGGTGCCCAGCACCAGCGCCACGCAGGCGAGGATGCCGAAGGGCAGGGCCAGAAGCGCCGTCGGCAGCGGCGCGATCGACAGGCCCCAGGACTGGAACAGCCATGTGACAAGGATCACGCAGGCGGTGCCGAAGGCCATGGTGTCGCCATGCGCGAAGTTCGAGAAGCGCAGGATGCCATAGATGATCGTCACCCCCAGCGCGCCCAGGCTCAGCTGCGCGCCATAGGCGGTGGCGGGGATCACCACGAAGTTCAGAAGCGCCACGACGGCGTTCAGCAGGTCGGTCACGCCGTCACCTCGCAGGTCATCAGGTCGATCGTGGCGGGGGCGCTGCCGCCCCCCGCAAGGCTCTGGCGGATCCAGACCGCCGAGGTCTCGCCGCTCAGCGCCAGCGTCATCAGCACCTCGCCCCCCTGCAGCCAGACCCAGGGCCCGGTGCGCGACGGGGCTTTCGCCTCCAGCGCCGCGCCATCGCCCAGCGAGAGGCTGTAGCTGCCCGCGCCGCCGGCATCGGTCGTCACCGGGGCCAGCGTGAAGCGGGCGCTGCCGGTGGCGGACGCGCAGCCGCCCTGCGGGTCGCATCGGGTCTGCGTCGTGCAGTCGAGCACGATCCGCGCGCCCTCGGCCGCGGCGGGAAGCGGCAGGGCGAGGGCGGCGAGTGTCAGGAACAGCCGCATCTCAGCCCCCCAGGAAGGTGCGCCGCACCTCGGGGTCGGCCATCAGCGCGGCCCCGGTGTCGGTGAAGCGGTTGGCGCCCTGCACGAGCACATAGCCCTGATCGGCGATCTCCAGCGCCTGTCGGGCGTTCTGCTCGACCATCAGGATCGAGATGCCGGTGCGGGCGACCTCGATGATCCGGTCGAAGAGCTCGTCCATGACGATGGGCGAGACGCCGGCGGTGGGTTCGTCCAGCATCAGAAGCTTCGGCCGCGTCATCAGCGCGCGGCCCACGGCGACCTGCTGGCGCTGGCCGCCCGACAGCTCGCCCGCCGGCTGGCGGCGCTTGGTCTTCAGGATCGGGAAAAGGTCATAGACCTCGGCGATGGTGTCGGCGATGTCGTCGCGGCGCAGGAAGGCCCCCATTTCCAGGTTCTCTTCCACGCTCATCGAGGGGAAGACGTTCCTGACCTGCGGCACGAAGCCCATGCCGGCGGCGACGCGGGCCTGCGGCGAGAGGGCGGTGATGTCGCGCCCGTCCAGCGTGACGCTGCCCGCGCGCAGCGGCAGCATCCCGAAGACGGCCTTCATCGCGGTGGACTTGCCCGCGCCGTTCGGGCCGACGATCACCGCGATCCGGCCCTTCTCGACGGCCAGCGTGCAGGAATGCAGGATGTCGGCCGCGCCATAGCCGCCGGTCATCTCCTTGGCGAGCAAGAAGGGTTCTGTGCCATTAGACATGTATCTTGCACCTACCATAGAACTGCGAATAGGCCGCCTGTTCAGCGATGATCGTGTGGCGGGAATGCACGGCGCGCTGATCTGCGAGGTTGATCGTGGTCGACTGTATGGCACCACTGGACAGTCGTTCGAGGAACGAAAGCCCCGGCCCCTCTCCGTAGGCTTCGACCTCCGAAAGGCCTGCATTGCCGATGATAAAGGCCTTGGAGGTCGACGTATCGTATTTGAACTGGAGGTTAAAATCGGTCTGGCCACATTCATTGGCTTCGCTGCAGGTACGAACGAAGTGACACTCGAAATCGATTACCTTTGCCATCGCGCCGACCGGATGGGCGGCGATCAGCAACAGGCCTGCGGTCAACCGCCCGTTCAACGGTCACCCCCAGTCACCTTGTTCTTCAGGCCGGTGCCCAGATAGGCCTCGATCACCGCCTCGTTCTCCATGATATGGGCGGCCGGCCCCTCGGCCAGCACCTTGCCCTCGGCCATGACGATGACCGGGTCGCAGAGGCGGCCGATGAAATCCATGTCATGCTCGATGACGCAGAAGGTATAGCCGCGGTCGCGGTTCAGCCGGACGATGGCATCGCCGATCGTGTTCAGCAGCGTGCGGTTCACACCGGCACCGACCTCGTCGAGAAAGACGATCTTCGCCTCGACCATCATCGTGCGGCCCAGTTCCAAGAGCTTCTTCTGCCCGCCGGACAGGTTCCCCGCCTTCTCCTCGGCCAGATGCGGGATGGTGAGGAAGTCGAGCACCTCGTCCGCCTTCGCCCTGAGCGCGCGCTCCTCGTCGCGGATGCGGCTGCGCGCGAACCATGCCGACAGGATCGACTCGCCGGTCTGTGCGCCGGGCACCATCATCAGGTTCTCGCGCACCGTCATCGTCGGGAATTCATGCGCGATCTGGAAGGTGCGCAGCAGGCCCTTGTGGAACAGGTCGTGCGGCGGCAGGCCGGTGATGTCCTCGCCATCCATCAGCACGCGGCCGGACGTTGGCGGAAGGACGCCCGCTATCACGTTGAAGAGCGTCGATTTTCCGGCGCCGTTCGGGCCGATCAGCCCGGTGATCGAGCCCTTGGCGATCGTCAGGCTCGCGCCGTCCACGGCCCGGAAGCCGCCGAAATGGCGGTGCAGGTTTTCAACCTGGATCAATATCTTACCCCCTGATCCTCATGCGATGCACGAGGTCCGCGCCGTTATCGGCTGTTCTGGAAGCGAAACGGCCCGGGCGATTGCTCGCCCGGGCCGGAAGATCAGCGGTAGCCGACTTCGGTCATCTTGCCGTCCTTGAAGGCCAACTCGCGGTACGAGCCCGAGCTTTCGCCCGACCCGATCAGCTCGACCGAGGTCGCGCCGACATAGTCCACGTCCTTGCCGGCGGCGATCAGGTCCAGCGCCTTGCCCAACTCGCCCGGCAGGATCGGCTCGCCCGGGGCGTTGGCCACGTCCATCACCGCGTCCTTGTACTTCGCCGGATCCGACGAGCCCGCCTTGGCCATCGCCAGCAGGATCAGCGCCGCCGCGTCATAGCTTTCCGCCGCGAACGAGGTCGTGCCGTCGAAGCCGCCGTCGGTCGCCATCTTCAGGAAGGCGTCGCGGCCTGCGCCGGCCGAGGCCGGGTTCTGGCCGAAGGACCCTTCGATCTCCTTGCCGAACTGGGTTTCCAGCGTCGCGCCGATCATCCCGTCGGGGAAGACGAAGGTCTGGAACGCCGCGGTGTCGAGCGCGGCGCGCAGGATGCCTGCGCCGCCCTGGTCGATGTAGCCCGCGATCACCAGCGCCTCGCCGCCGGCCGAGGCCAGCGCGCCGACTTCCGCCGAATAGTCGGCCTTGCCGTCCTCGTGCGGCGCGTTGATCGTCACCGTGCCCCCGGCTTCCTTGAAGGCCGCCTCGAAGCTTTCGGCCAGGCCCTTGCCATAGTCGTTGTTGGTGTAGGTCACGGCGACCGAATTGATGCCGTGCTCCTTGATGATCTCGGTCATCACCACGCCCTGACGCGCGTCAGAGGGCGAGGTGCGGAAGAACAGGCCGTTGTCTTCCAGCGTCGAGAGCGCGGGCGAGGTGGCCGAGGGCGAGATCATCACGATCCCGTTCGGCATGGCGACGTTCTGCAGGCTGGCGATGGTCTCGCCCGAGCACATGCCGCCGACGATGCCCTTCACCTTGTCCTGGGTGATGATCCGGGTCACGGCGGCGGTGGCGGCGGCGGCGTCGATGCAGGTCGAGTCGGCGCGGACGGCGCTGACGGTCGAACCGTCCAGCAGCTTGCCCGAGTCCGAGACCTCTTTCATCGCCAGCATCGCGCCCTTCTCCATGTCGGGCGACATGGATTCCAGCGGCCCGGTGAAGCCCAGCGAAACGCCGAGCTTGATCTCTTCGGCCCCTGCGGCGCCGGCCATCAGGGCCACGGCGGTGCTGGCCAGAAGAAGCTTTTTCATCGAATTACTCCCTGTGCGGAACGTTGTCCTGCGAAGAGGTTACGGCGCGTTGACCCTGTTGTGAAGCGTCCTGCCTTGGCAGGACAGCCGCGTCATCTTCCCTGGCCCGCGCGCGTCCCCACCTTGGAAAGGGGCCTGCCGCGCGTAAGGTCCGGAACCGACGATCCAGAGAGGGAGAGCGACCATGACGACAGGGCAACCGGGGGCCGCGAGGCCGGTGATTGCGGTGCGGGCGGGCATGGCCGGGCTGGTGTTGGCGCTGCTGCCGACGCTTGCCCTGGCCTCCGAGGTGCGGACCTCGGCCGGGGTGATGCGGATCGCGCCGGTGGTCGAGGAACTGGACGAGCCCTGGGCGCTGGCCTTCCTGCCCGGCGGCGAAATCCTGGTGACCGAGCGCGACGGGCGGCTGACCCGCCATCCGGCGACGGGCGGCGCGGGGGCCGAGGTCTCGGGCCTTCCGGAGGTGCGGACGGGCGGGCAGGGCGGGCTCTTCGACGTGCTGGTGCCGGCCGATTTCGCGGCAGCGGGCGAGATCCTGATCTCCTACGCCGCCGAGACCGGCGACGGCATCGGCACCACGGTCGCGGTCGCGCGGCTTGACGGCACGGTGCTGCGTGACCTGCGGGTGCTCTGGCAGATGCGGGACGGCGGCAGCACCACGCGCCATTACGGCGGGCGCCTCGCCGAGGGGCCGGACGGTGCGATCTACCTGACCACCGGCGAGCGCGGCCTAGGCGCCCCGGCGCAGGACGCAGGCAGCGGGATCGGCGCGGTGATCCGCATCCCGCGGGAGGGCGGCGGCGGCACCGTCGTCAGTCATGGCCATCGCAACCCGCAGGGGCTGGCCTTCGACGCCGGGGGGCAGCTCTGGCTGTCCGAGCACGGGGCGCGCGGCGGCGACGAGGTAAACCTGATCCGCGAGGGCGCGAATTACGGCTGGCCCGAGGTGTCCCATGGCACCAACTACGACGGCACGCCCTTCCCGGGCGGCGCCACCCGCGCCGATGTCGAGCCGCCCGCGCATTACTGGGATCCCTCGATCGCGCCCTCGGGGCACATGGTGCTGCGCGGCGCGGGCATTCCCGACTGGGCGGGCGATCACTTCGTAGGCTCGTTGAAGTTCGACTACATCGCCCGGCTGGACCCCGCGACATGGGAGGAAGAGCGGATCGAGGCGCCCGAGACCGGCCGCGTGCGCGACATCCGCGAAGGGCCGGACGGGGCGATCTGGTTCCTGTCGGTGAACGACGGCGTGCTCTACCGGATGGCGCCGGAGCGGTGATCCGGGGCCGCCGTGACGCCATGTCGCGGGGGCGTTTCCCGAAAATGCTACTTTTGCGGCAATTTGCGCGGTCGAAAACTCATGATTTGATCGGTATCAAGGTCCGGGGCCGGAAACGGCCCTAGATCCGGCACGGCAAACCGTGGACAGGGGACTGTCCGCGGGCGTGTGCGGACCGGCCCAAGCCAGACGGCCAGGAGATGACGATGGATTACGACAAGGCTCTCGATACCGCTCTTCAGACGCTGCACGACGAGGGGCGCTATCGCACCTTCATCGATCTCGAGCGTCGCAAGGGGGCCTATCCGACCGCCGTCTGGAGCCATGCGGACGGCAGCTCTTCCGAGGTGACGATCTGGTGCGGCAACGACTATCTGGGCATGGGGCAGCATCCGGCGGTGCTGGCGGCGATGCACGAGGCGCTGGACGCGACCGGCGCGGGCTCGGGCGGGACGCGCAACATCTCGGGCACCACGGTCTATCACAAGCGGCTCGAGGCCGAGCTGGCGGACCTGCACGGGAAAGAGGCGGCGCTGGTCTTCTCGTCGGCCTATATCGCCAATGACGCGACGCTTTCGACGCTGCCGAAGCTGTTCCCCGGGCTGATCATCTATTCCGACGCGCTGAACCACGCGAGCATGATCGAGGGCATCAAGCGCTCGGGCGCGCCCAAGCGCGTGTTCCGGCACAACGATCTGGGTCACCTGCGCGCGCTGCTGGAGGCCGACGACCCGGCGGCGCCGAAGCTGATCGCCTTCGAGTCGATCTATTCGATGGACGGCGACTTCGGGAAGATCGAGGCGATCCTCGATCTGGCCGAGGAATTCGGCGCGCTGAGCTACATCGACGAGGTCCATGCCGTGGGCATGTACGGGCCGCGCGGCGGCGGGGTCAGCGAGCGCGACGGGCTGGCGGGCCGGATCGACATGATCAACGGTACGCTGGGCAAGGCCTTCGGGGTCTTCGGCGGCTATGTCGCGGCCTCGGCGAAGATGGTCGACGCGATCCGGTCCTATGCGCCGGGCTTCATCTTCACCACCTCGCTGCCGCCGGCCGTTGCCGCGGGGGCCGCGGCCTCGATCGCCTTCCTGAAGACCGCGGGCGGGCAGGCGCTGCGCGACGCCCAGCAGGCCAATGCCCGGACGCTGAAGATGCGGCTGAAGGGGCTGGGCCTGCCGATCGACGACCACGGCAGCCATATCGTGCCGGTGCATGTCGGCGACCCGGTGCACTGCAAGCTGATCTCGGACATGCTGCTGTCGCAGTTCGGGATCTACGTGCAGCCGATAAACTTCCCGACAGTTCCCCGCGGAACCGAGCGTCTGCGCTTTACCCCGTCGCCCGTGCATGACGGAAACCAGATATCGCGTCTGGTCTCGGCGATGGACAATCTGTGGGCACATTGTGCGCTGAATCGTGCCGAGCTTTCTGCCTGAGATCATCTGCGGATGCATGACCCCTTGCCCTGTGCTAAGGGAATCTCAATAGGTCGAGCGAGACTGGCAAAAGACGAATCGTCGACCGTTGGGGACAGTAGGGGCAGGCGCATGATCGGACGGAGGAGTGCTCCTTCGACGCAGGAACTCGACAAGCCGAAGGGCTTCGACGAGTTCGAACTGCGGCTCGGGGACGTGATGCGCGGAGAGCGGGCGACGCTCTCCAAGTCGCTCCTCGACGTCCAGCGCGAGCTGAAGATCAAGGCCAGCTACATCGCCGCCATCGAGAACGCCGATATCGGCGCCTTCGAGACCCCGGGCTTCATCGCCGGCTACGTCCGGTCCTATGCCCGCTACCTCGGCATGGACCCGGAATGGGCCTTCGGTCGCTTCTGCGCCGAGGCCGGTTTCGAGCCCGCGCATGGCCTTGCCGCCGCCGCCTCGGGCCCGAAGCCCGCAGTCGTCGCGCGCCCGGCCAAGGCCCGCCGCGCCCATGAGGGCGATCCGCTTGCCAACCCGAACGCGCTTTTCGTGCCGCGCGGCCGCTCGGCCTTCGCGCAGGTGCGCCCCGGCGCCGTGGGCTCGATCCTCGTGCTGGCGGCGCTGGCCGGTGGCCTTGGCTACGGCGGCTGGATGGTGCTGCAGCAGATGCAGAAGGTGACGCTGGGCCCGGTCGAG
Organism: Frigidibacter sp. MR17.14; assembly: GCF_037095735.1. Taxonomy (NCBI): domain Bacteria; kingdom Pseudomonadati; phylum Pseudomonadota; class Alphaproteobacteria; order Rhodobacterales; family Paracoccaceae; genus Frigidibacter; species Frigidibacter sp. MR17.14. The sequence goes on from NZ_JBAWKD010000004.1 coordinate 207,433, forward strand.
ACCGCGCCGATCGTCGCCGACATCGACCCGCTCGACGGGGCCCGCACGCTGGGCGGCGACACCGATCCGGTGCAGACCGCCGGCCTGAACCTGCCGCGCCCCGAGGTGCAGGACCGCGTCTGGCGGCCCGAGACGCTGGACGTGCCGGTGATGGTGCCGCGCGACGGGCCGATCGCCTCGATCGACCCGCGCACCGTCGGCGCGCTGGCCGGGATGGCCGGCACGACCGAAGAGATGCCGGGGCAGCGGGGCGGCATCGATGCCGCGCTGGCCGAGGCGCTTGGCGTGCAGCCGGCCGAGGCCGCGCAGCAGCCCGAGACCCAGCAGCTGGCGGCCGGCACCGTGCGCACGCTGGCTCAGCCGGGCGCGGGCGTCGAGGTTGTGGCGGTGCGCCCGAGCTGGGTGCGCGTCTCTGCCGCGGACGGCACCGTGCTGCTCGAGAAGATCCTCGCCGCCGGCGAGCGCTATTCCGTTCCGAAGATGGAAGAGGCGCCGACCCTGCGCGCCGGCAACTCCGGCTCGGTCTATTTCGCGGTCAACGGCCAGACCTACGGCCCCGCCGCGCCGGGCGCGCAGGTGGTGAAGAGCGTCGCGCTGACCGCCGATGCGCTGACCGGGCGCTATGCGCTGGCCGACCTGAACCAGGACCCCGATCTGGTGAAGGCGACCAATGTCGCCGAGGCGCAGATCGCGCCGGCGAGCCGCTGAGCCTGATCCGCGCCGCCTGAGGTCGGGATGGGGACTGCCCAAACCGACCAAGGCTGGGGGCTCTGCCCGCGGCGAGCAAGGCGGGGGGCTCTGCCCCCCGGGCCCGTGACGGGCCTCCCCCCGGGATATTTGATCCAATGCGAAAGCGGCTGCGGTTGCGGCTGCGTCGGGGCGCGCGTATCTAGGGCGCGTCTGCCCCAGCCGCGATCAGGAGAGGCCCTCATGTCGCTTAACCACGTCCGCCCCTGGAAGAACATCTACCGCCGCAAGTCGCGCCAGATCATGGTGGGCAAGGTCGCGGTCGGGGGCGATGCGCCGATCTCGGTGCAGACGATGACCAACACCGACAGCTCGGACGTGAAGGCGACGCTGGCGCAGGTGATCCGCTGCGCCGATGTCGGGGCCGATATCGTCCGGATCTCGACGCCTGATGAGTCCTCGACCCAGGCGCTGCGCGAGATCTGCCGCGAAAGCCCGGTGCCGATCGTCGCCGACATCCATTTCCACTACAAGCGCGCCATCGAGGCCGCCGAGGCCGGCGCCGCCTGCCTGCGGATCAACCCCGGCAACATCGGTGACGCGAAACGCGTGGCCGAGGTGGTGCGGGCCGCGAAGGACCACGGCTGCTCGATCCGGATCGGGGTCAACGCCGGCTCGCTCGAACGGCACCTGCTGGAGAAATACGGCGAGCCGTGCCCCGACGCGATGGTCGAAAGCGGCATGGACCATATCAAGCTTCTGCAGGACAACGACTTCCACGAGTTCAAGATCTCGGTGAAGGCCTCGGACGTGTTCCTGGCCGCCGCCGCCTATCAGGCGCTGGCCGAGGCGACGGATGCGCCGATCCACCTCGGGATCACCGAGGCGGGGGGCCGGGTCTCGGGCACGGTGAAATCCGCGATCGGGCTGGGCAATCTTCTGTGGATGGGCATCGGCGACACGCTGCGGGTGTCGCTGTCCACCGATCCCGAGGAAGAGGTGAAGGTCGGCTACGAGATCCTGAAGTCGCTGGGCCTGCGCCACCGCGGCGTGACGATCATCTCGTGCCCCAGCTGTGCGCGGCAGGGGTTCAACGTGATCGACACCGTGGGCAAGCTGGAAGAGCGGCTGGCGCATGTCACCACCTCGATGTCGCTGTCGATCATCGGCTGCGTGGTGAACGGCCCGGGCGAGGCGCTGATGACCGACATCGGTTTCACCGGCGGCGGGGCGGGGTCGGGCATGGTCTATCTGGCCGGAAAGCAGGCCCACAAGCTGTCGAACGAGCAGATGATCGACCACATCGTCGAGTTGGTCGAGCAGAAGGCGGCAGCGATCGAGGCCGAGGCCGCCGCGGCGGAAACGGATTCCGACAGCGTTGAAACACTTGGTGATCGCACGGAAAAGGCCGTCTGATCAGACGCTTGGCTGTCGCTTGTGCCGGTGGCCGCCCCGCCGGCGTGAGCCCGGCGGGCGATCTTCCGCCACGATCTGCGAAATCCCGTGGATCCGAAATCGGGGCATCGGTGTTGTCTGACCATCGCAGGACGAGACATCGTCCATAGCACATGAGGTAAAGACAATGCTGAACAAGAAGCTCTTCGCCCTGACCGGTGCCGCCGTCATCGCCGCCACCGGCGCCTTCGCCCAGACCACCGTCACCACCACCACCGACAACTCGGCCAAGGAAACCGGTGCCGCTGCCGGCTTCGTTGGCGGCGCTGCCACGGGTGCGGCCGTCGGCGGTCCGGTCGGTGCGGGCATCGGCGCGGTTGTCGGCGCTGTCGGCGGCTCGCTTGCCACGCCCTCGCGCGAGGTAACCACCTACGTTCAGTCGAACCCGGTTCCCCCGGTGGTGATCGACGGCGGCGTGCGCACCGGCGTCGTGGTGCCGGACACCGTCACCCTGACCCCGGTGCCGGAAGCCAAGCAGTATTCGTACATCTATGTCGACGGCCAGCCGGTCCTCGTCGACAGCTCGAACCGCACTGTCGTGCGCGTCGTGAACTGACCGCCTTTCCGCTTGCGGCGGAACGGGAAGGGGCCCTTCGGGGCCCCTTTTCGCTGTGCGCGAAGCGGTTTGGCCCGCGGCGATCACGCTACCGGCATCTTCCCGCGGAAGCGGCGAAAAGCCGGGTGACCGGCGGCGCGATCGGCGCTAAGCCGGAAGGATATCACCGATCGGACCTCCCTTGACCGTCGCGACTCAACCGGCCCCCCGTACCCGCCGCCTTGGCCGTCTTCTCGCCGGGGTTGGCCTGTCGATCCTGCTTGCCAACTGTGCCGCCGGGCCCGAGGCCAGCCGGGCCGGCCCGGCCCCCGTGGCGATCGCGCATCCGCCGCTGCCGCCGATGAAGCGCTTCACCGGCCGCCCCGACACGCCCTCGCGCCGGGCCAATGCCGAGCTGGCGCGGGATTTCCTCGACCTGTCGTTCCTGATGGAAAGCGGGCGGGCGCTGCCGACGCTGTCGCGGTTCGAGGGGCCGATCGCGGTGCGGCTGGGTGGCGCGGTGCCGCCGACCGCGGTGGCCGAGGCGCAGGCGCTGGTCGGCCGGCTGCGGAGCGAGGCGCGGATTCCGGTGCGTCTGGCCGATGGCGCCAACCCGCCGCATCCGGCCGAGGGGCTGGTCAGCGTCGAGTTCCTGCCGCGGGCAGAGATGCACAAGCTGGTGCCCGAGGCGGCCTGTTTCGTGGTGCCGCGGATCTCGAGCTGGGCCGAATACCGCAATGTGCGGCGGACGAAGGCCATGGACTGGGGCACGCTGGCCACGCGCGAACGCGCGGCGGTCTTCATCCCTGCCGATACCTCGCCGCAGGAGGTGCGCGACTGCCTGCACGAAGAGGTGGCGCAGGCGATGGGGCCGCTGAACGACCTGTATTCGCTGCATGACACCGTCTTCAACGACGACAACTTCGTCTCGGCTCTGAGCGGCTTCGACATGGTGATGCTGCGCACCTACAACGCGCCGGAACTGCATTCGGGCATGACCCGGGCCGAGGTCGCGGCGCTGCTGCCGAAGGTGCTGGAACGGGTGAACCCCGCCGGCGGGAAGGTCCGCCAGAGCGCGCCGGCGGACGAGACCCCGCGCGAGTGGGTCCGGGCGGTCGAGACCGCGCTGGGGCCGGGGGTTTCCGCCACCGGGCGGCGGTCGGCGGCGCGTCGGGCGGTCGAGATCGCCGAACGCCAGCACTGGCGCGACGGGCGGGCGGGATTTTCGTGGTTCATCCTCGGGCGGCTCAGCCTGAACGGCGATCTGGAAACCGCCTTCACCAGCTTCCTGCGCGCGGCGCTGATCTTCCGCTCGCACCCGGGGATGGAGATCCAGGCCGCCCATGTCGACATGCAACTGGCAGCCTTCGCGCTGTCGGCGGGGCAGGCGGAGGACACGCTGATCTTCGCGGACCGGGCGATCCCGGCGGCGCGCAAGGCGCAGAATGCTGCACTGCTGGCGACGCTTCTGTTCGTGCGGGCCGAGGCGCTGGAGCTGAAGGGCCAGAAGGCTGCCGCCGCGGCGGTGCGGCTGGACGGTCTGGGCTGGGCGCGCTATGGCTTCGGCTCGGATGACGAGGTCTGGCGGCGTCTGGCCGAGATCCGCGCGCTGTCGCCCGCGGCGCAGCTGAACCGGGCCGCCGCCGCGGTGGCGGCGCAGGGCTGAGGCGGGCATTCGGACGCGGCGGGACCGAAGGGAGGGGACATGCTGAGCATCGCGGGCCTGGTGATCGGCGCGCTCTGGGGCGGCGTCCGCGCGAAGCGGCGCGGCGGCTCGGGCTTCGACGTGGCGCAATATGCCGCGGCGCACGGGCTGATCCTGGGGATGGTCGGGCTGTTCGTCTCGATCGTCGTGCTGCGCGCGGGCTGAGCCGATGTTCCGCCCGTTCCTCGCAAGCCTGCGCCGGAACGGATGCCCCGTCAGCCTGCGGGAATATCTGTCCTTTCTGGAAGCGATGCAGGCGCATCTGGTCACCTATGACGCCGAGGGGTTCTATTACCTCGCCCGCGCGACACTGGTGAAGGACGAGCGCGCCATCGACCGCTTCGACCGCGCCTTCGCGGAAAGCTTCGGCGGGCTCGACGCGATCGACCCGGCGGCGCTGGTCGAGGCGCTGGACCTGCCCGAGGACTGGCTGAGGAAGCTGGCCGAGAAGACGCTGACCGACGAGGAGAAGGCCCAGATCGAGGCGCTCGGCGGCTTCGACAAGCTGATGGAGACGCTTAAGGAGCGGCTGGCCGAGCAGAAGGGCCGTCATCAGGGCGGCTCGAAATGGATCGGCACCGCCGGGACCTCGCCCTTTGGGGCCTATGGCTACAACCCCGAAGGCGTGCGGATCGGGCAGGACGAAAGCCGTCACCGGCGGGCGGTGAAGGTCTGGGACCGCCGCGAATTCCGCGATTTCGACGATCAGGTCGCGCTGGGAACCCGCAATATCAAGGTCGCGCTGAAGCGCCTGCGCCGCTGGGCGCGCGAGGGGGCGCGGGAAGAGCTGGACCTGCCCGGCACGATCCGCGCCACCGCCGAGCACGGGTTTCTGGATGTGAAGACGCGGCCCGAGCGGCAGAACGCGGTGAAGATCCTGCTGCTGCTGGATGTCGGCGGCTCGATGGACGATCACGTCCGGCTGGTGTCGGAACTCTTCAGCGCCGCGAAGACCGAGTTCCGGCACCTCGAGCAGTTCTATTTCCACAACTGCCCCTACGAGGGGCTCTGGCGCGACAATGCCCGGCGCTGGGACCAGCAGACCCCGACGCTGGAGGTGCTGAACACCTATGGCCCGGACTGGCGGCTGGTGGTGGTGGGCGACGCGGCGATGTCGCCCTACGAGATCCTGCATCCGGGCGGCGCCAACGAGCACTGGAACCCCGAGGCGGGGCAGGTCTGGCTGGAGCGGCTGCGCGCCGCCTGGCCCTATCATGCCTGGCTGAACCCGGTGCGCGAGGAGCACTGGCGCTATACCCAGTCGACCGAGATCATCCGGCGGATCTTCGACGGGCGGATGTATCCCCTGACGCTCGAGGGGATCACCGCCGCCACCAAGGCGCTGGCCTGACGGTTCAGAACTCCAGCGTCAGGCGCAGGGCACCGGTCAGCTGGCCCTCGGGCTGGCCCTCGAATTCCGGGCCGAGCCAGGTAAGGCCATAGAAGACGCCAAGATGCCGGGATCGCGTTGAAACTCCCGCGCGCAGGCGGACCCGCGTGTCGCGTGCGGCCGGACCATCCGGTGGCAGGAAGGCGCTGTCCCAGACATGGGCGACATCGGCGCCCAGCGTCAGGCTGATCCCCGGCGCGGGCGGTCCCTTGACCGTCAGGTAGCGCCACCCGGTGCCGGTGTCGCGCGACCAGAGCGCGCCCGGTTCCAGCCGACCCAGATCCAGGTCCACCCCCGCGCGCAGCAGCGTCTCGTCGCCGGCGCGCGCTTCCAGGTAGGGGCGCAGCCGGGCATTGCGACCGAGCGCGAGGGGGCGCGCGATCTCGGCCGACAGGCTGGGGATCAGCCGGTTGCCAAGCTGGGCTGCCAGCACGTCCGCGCCCAGCAGCGGCTTGCCGAAGCCGCAGTGGATCGCGTCCTGCAGGCTGTCGATCCCCGTCTGCGGCCCGACGGCCACGAGGTCGAGCCCCGCTTCTGCCTCGGACCGGCCGATGGCCCAGGGCGTGTGCAGGCCCAGCGACAGCACCCCGGCATAGCGCCGGTCGCCGGGCGCGGGGAAGGCGAGGCGCGCGGGGGCCAGCGCCTCGGCGCGCAGGCGCAGCTCGATCACCGTGCCGGGGGAAGCGGGCAGACGCCCGTCCCAGCGCGGGCCGAAGACCGCCGACAGCTGGTAGGCGCCGGTGCGCCAGCGGTCATGCGGCCCGGCGAGGACGTCGTCGCTGAGCAGCCGCCCGAAGCCGAGCCAGCCGTCGCCGGGGGCCTCGGTCCGAGGTGCCACGGACTGGGGGCCCGCGGTTGCGGGCAGTGCCAGGGCGCAGAGGATCAGCCCCAGTGCAGCCGCGCGCCGCACCGGACCGATGGCATCGAGCCGCCATCGCTTCATCGAATTTTCACTTTCTGCCCCTGCCGCGCCTCGTACCGCCGCCGCCCGCCGCGATCCAGCGCCGCGTGCCGCGCCCGCCGAAAAGGACTGTCGGTAAAAAAATGGTAAAGAAGTCGGCGCCGCCGGTGATCGGTCGCTGACCGGAAAACCGGCCGCCGCGCCCTTGCGGAAGGCAGGCCCGATGCCCGATAAACGGGGCGACCCATCCCGATCCCGGACCCATGACCGACACCGTTCTCGACTTCGCCTTCTGGGCCACCGCCGCCGTCATCCTGGTGCTTCTGGCCGCCTCGGCCTTCTTCTCCGGCTCGGAGACCGCGCTGACCGCCGCGTCACGCGGCAAGCTGCGCTCGCGCGCCGACAAGGGCGAAAGCGGTGCCGCCGCGGCGCTCGAGGTGACCGAGGACAGCGAGCGGCTGATCGGGTCGATCCTGCTGGGAAACAACGTGGTCAACATCCTGTCGACCTCGCTGGCGACGGCGCTGCTGACCCGGGTGTTCGGGCAGTCCGGCGTGGCGCTGGCGACGCTGGTGATGACGGCGCTGGTGCTGATCTTCTCGGAAGTGCTGCCGAAGACCTATGCGATCACCCAGCCCGAAAGCCTTGCGGCCCGCGTCGCACGGCCGGTGAAGATCTTCGTCGTGGTGCTGTCGCCGATCGTGTCGGTGGTGCGGGTGATCGTGCGCGGCATCCTCTATCTGTTCGGCGTGCGCACCGACCCCGGCCACATGCTGTCGATCCGCGACGAGATCGCGGGCGCGCTGGCGATCGGCCACAGCGAGGGCGTGGTCGAGAAAGAGGACCGCGACCGGCTGCTGGGAGCGCTGGACCTGAGCGACCGCACCGTGGAAGAGATCATGCTGCACCGCAGCCAGATCAAGATGATCGACGCCGACGCGACGCCAGCCGCGATCCTGTCGGCGGTGATCAACTCGCCCCACACCCGGCTGCCGCTGTATCGGGGCGAGCGCGAGAACATCGTGGGCGTGCTGCATTCGAAGGACCTGCTGCGCGCGGTCGAGAAGGTGCGCGACCCGCAGAGCGGGATGGCGAAGCTCAGGGAACTGGACATCACCGCTGTGGCGATGCCGGCCTATTTCGTGCCCGAGACGACGACGCTGGACGAGCAGATGCGCGCCTTCCTGAAGCGGCGCAGCCATTTCGCGCTGGTGGTGGACGAATACGGAGATCTGCAGGGGCTGATCACGCTCGAGGACATCATCGAGGAGATCGTGGGCGAGATCTCGGACGAGTTCGACCCGACGGTCGAGCATCCGGTGAAGCCCACGCCAGAGGGTGACTATCTGGTCGACGGGGTGATGACGATCCGCGACCTGAACCGCGCGATGGACTGGTCGCTGCCCGATGACGAGGCGAACACCGTCGCGGGGCTGGTGATCCACGAGGCGCAGACGATCCCGGCCGAGGGGCAGGTGTTCAGCTTCCACGGCTTCCGCTTCCAGGTGGTGAAGCGGATCGACAACCGTCTGGCCAAGCTGCGGATCCGTCCGCTCTGAGGCCGGGGGCGGCGGCCGCCACGGGCGTCGGACAATAAGAGACGCGCCGACCAGAAGGCCGACGCGCCACGGACTTTCAGAGGGAAGCCGGTGGGGCCGACGAAGCCCTCCGGCCGTCCGATTCGGATCGCCGTGTCAGTTCAGGATGTTCGACAGAACGCGCGCGGCGGTGTCGAGATCGCTGCCCTGACGGCGGTTTTCGTAGTAGTTGTCGCGCTGGGCTTCGCGGTAGCCCTCGCTGTAGCCGTCGCGGTAGGTGTCGCGATAGCTGTCCCGGCGGGCATAGCTGTCACGATCGCGGCGGTAGTCGCGGTGGTACTCGCGACGGACCTCCTGTTTCCAGGCATGGCCCGGCGGGCGGCAGCCGTTGTGCTTCTTGGCCAGGCCCGGCGGGCAGCCGTCCTTGGCTGCGGCGGCGGTCGGGGCGACGATCGCGGCCCCGCCAGCGAGAGTGGCGGTGGCGAGTGCGATCGACAGCATCGGAACGGCAAAGATGTTGCGTTTCATGGTGCGTCTCCTTCGCTTCTTGCGAGATCAACGTCATTCACCACGCTTTCGTTCCCGCCGCCAGAGGGGTCAGCCTGCGGTGGAACCCCGACGGGCGGGGTTCCGCCTGTGGCGGCACACGGCCGCCGATCAAGGGCTTAGCCGCGGTGACGCTTCTCGAACCGCGGCAGCATCGCCGAGAAGTCGGTGCCGCGGCCGTCTTCCTGCTCGACGAAGGTTTCGTAAAGCATCGTGGCCAGCGCCCCCATCGGCGTGTCGGCATCCGAGCCCTGCGCCGCCTGCTGAGACAGGCGCAGGTCCTTCAGCATCAGCTCTGACGCGAAGCCGGGCTTGTAGCCGTTGTCGGCCGGGCTCTTTGGACCCACGCCGGGGGCGGGGCAATAGGCATTCATCGACCAGGAATAGCCCGACGAGGTCGACACCACGTCGAACATCTTCTGGCGGTCGAGGCCCAGCTTGTCGGCCAGCGCGAAGGCCTCGCAGGTGGCGATCATCGTGACGCCGAGGATCATGTTGTTGCAGATCTTCGCCGACTGGCCGGCGCCGGCGGCGCCGCAATGCACGGCCTTCTGACCCATGATGTCGAAGAGCGGCTTCACCCGTTCGAAGGCCGGGTCGGGGCCGCCGACCATGAAGGTCAGCGTGCCGGCCGCCGCGCCGCCGATCCCGCCCGACACCGGCGCGTCAAGCGCCGACAGGCCCGCGGCCTCGGCCTGCGCCGACACCGCGCGGGCGCTGTCCACGTCGACGGTCGAGCAGTCGCACAGCACCGCGCCCGGCGCCATCGCCGGGATCAGCCCCGCGGCCACGTCGCGCAGGATCGCGCCGTTCGGCAGCATGGTGATCACCACCTCGGCGCCCTCGACGGCGGCGGGGCCGCTGGCGGCGGCGGTCACGCCCTCGGGCGGGGCGGTCACCGGGTCGAAGCCCGTGACCTCGTGCCCGGCGGCGGCCAGGTTGGCGGCCATCGGCGCGCCCATGTTGCCCAGCCCGATGAATGCGATCTTCATGTCGTCCTCTCCCTTCGGCCCGTCAGGCCGCAACCCTTGCCGGAGCGCCGAAGTCGATCGGCGCCACCTCGAGCGGCGCAAGCAGCGCCGCAACCTCTGCCGCCGTCACCGCCTCTGGCCCGGGATGGCGCCAGCGCGGGGTGCGGTCCTTGTCGATCAGCTGCGCGCGCACGCCTTCCAGGAAGTCGGCCTGCGCCACCGCGCGCGAGGTGACGCGGAACTCGGCGTCGAGCGCGGTGCGGATGTCGGTGCCGCGCACCTGCCGCAGCAGCGCCAGCGTCGTCACCATCGACAGGGGCGACTGGCGGCGCAGCGTCTTCAGCGTGGCGGCGGCGAACTCGCCCGGTTCCTCGGCCAGCGCCGCAAGGATCCCGGGCAGGGTCGGCGCGGCGAAGACGCGGTCGATCATCGCCCGCTCGGCCGCGATTGGCGCGGGCGGCGGCGGCGCGGCCGCGGCGCGCAGCGCGTCGAGCCGGCCCGAGGCCTCGATCCCCGCGACCAGCGCCGGCCAGTCGGCTTCGGGAAGGAAGAGATCGGCGAAACCGGTCAGGATCGCGTCCGGCCCCGACATCCGCGCGCCGGTCAGACCGTAATATTCGCCAAGCGCCCCCGGCGCCTCTGCCAGCAGCAGCGAGCCGCCGACATCGGGCACGAGGCCGATCCCGGTTTCCGGCATGGCGATCTGCGTGGTCGCGCCCACCACCCGGCAGGTGGCATGGCCGCCGACGCCGACGCCGCCGCCCATCACGAAGCCCTGCATGAAGGCCACGACCGGTTTCCGGAATTCGGCGATCTTCGCGTTCAGCCGGTATTCGTCGCGCCAGAAGTCCTGCGGCATCTTCAGGTCGCCCGCGCGCCCCGCGTGGTAGAGCGAGGCGACATCGCCCCCGGCGCAGAAGGCGCGCTCGCCCTCGGCGGTGATCACCACGACCTCGACCGCCGGGTCGGTGGCGAAGGCGTCGAGCGCGGCCTCGAGCTTCAGCGCCATCGGGTGATCGAGCGCGTTCAGCGCCTTCGGCCGGTTGAAATGCACCCGACCGGCGCGGCCGGTGACATGGGTCAGGATGGCGTCGGTCTGCACTTGGGTCACGCGGCCTCCTTCAGAAGCTCGCGGCTGATGATCAGCCGCATGATCTCGTTGGTGCCTTCGAGGATCTGGTGGACGCGCAGGTCGCGAACCACCTTCTCGATCCCGTAATCGGCGAGGTAGCCGTAGCCGCCGTGCAGCTGCAGGCACTGGTTGGCGATGTCGAAGCAGGCGTCGGTGACGAAGAGCTTCGCCATCGCGCAGGCCTTGGTGGCGTCGGGCGCGCGGGTGTCGACCTTCCAGGCGGCCTGGCGCAGGAAGACGCGGGCGGCCTGCAGGCGGGTCTCCATCTCGGCCAGGCGGAATTGCAGGGCCTGGAACTCGGTCAGCTTCTGGCCGAAGGCCTGCCGGTCGCGCATATAGGCCAGCGTCGCGTCGAAGGCGGCCTGTGCCGCGCCCAGCGCGCAGGCAGAAATGTTCAGCCGCCCGCCGTCGAGCCCGGCCATCGCATAGCTGAAGCCGCGGCCCTCTTCGCCCATCAAAGCCCCGGCCCCGACCCGGCAGTCGTCGAACTGCACCTGACGCGTGGGCTGGGCGCGCCAGCCCATCTTGTCTTCGAGCCCGCCGAAGCTGAGCCCCGGCGCGTCCGAGGGCACGAGCAGGGTCGAGATGCCCTTCGGCCCCGCGCCGCCGGTGCGCGCCATGGTGACGTAGAGGTCCGAATAGCCGCCGCCCGAGATGAAGGCCTTGGTGCCGTTCAGGGTGAAGCCCTCGCTGGTCCGCTCGGCCCGGGTGCGCAGCGAGGCCGCGTCGGAGCCTGAGCCGGGCTCGGTCAGGCAGTAGGACGCCACGGTCTCCATCGTGCACAGCTTCGGCAGCCATTCGGCCTTCTGGTCGGGGGTGCCGTAGCGGTCGATCATGCCCGCGCACATGTTGTGGATCGACAGGAACGCCGCGGTGGCGGGGCAGGCCATCGACAGCGCCTCGAACACCAGCGTGCCGTCGAGCCGGCCGAGCCCGCTGCCGCCCGCCTCTTCCGAGACGTAGAGCCCGCCCAGGCCCAGTTCTGCCAGATCGGGCCAGAGGTCGCGGGGGATCGTGCCCTCGTCCTCCCACTGCCGGGCATGGGGGGCGATGCGCTCCTGCCCGAAGCCGTGGGCCATGGCGAAGATCGCCTGCTGTTCCTCTCCCAGTGCGAAATCCATGGCTCGGGCCTCCCTCCCAAGTGGCGTGCGGCTCCGAGCCTAGGGGCTGGCCGGGACCGCGCAATGGCCCCTGCCGCGCGTCGTTGCGTCACGGGGTCCGGGCCGCGACGACACGGGTGAGTCGCGCCGGTTTGCGCTGCGGCTGCACGGCGCGCCCAACAGTCGTCGCGCGGTGCGGGGTCTGGTTCCGGGGCGGTGACGGTGGCGGCGCGGGCGGGGGCTGATCGCGGCGGTCCGCGCGATCTTTCTGGATCGCTGCCGGACGGGGCGCTAGGCCTTGGGTCAGCAGCCGCACCGGGCCGGTCCCGGTCGAGCCTTCCCGGCGCCAGGTCCCCGGCGCCGATACGGGCGGGGCGGCCCCCCAGGGCCGCCCCGTTTCTTCATTCCATCGCCTGGAAGTTCAGGCTCGCGCCTTCCTTGATGCCCGAGGGCCAGCGCGCGGTGATGGTCTTGGTGCGGGTATAGAAGCGGAAGGCGTCCGGCCCGTGCTGGTTCAGGTCGCCGAAGGCCGATTTCTTCCAGCCGCCGAAGGTGTGATAGGCCAGCGGCACCGGGATCGGCACGTTGATCCCGATCATGCCGACGTTGACGCGGGCCGCGAAGTCGCGGGCGGTGTCGCCGTCGCGGGTGAAGATCGCGGTGCCGTTGCCGTACTCATGGTCCATCGCCAGACCCAGCGCCTCTTCGTAGGTCTTGGCGCGCACGGTCGAGAGCACCGGCCCGAAAATCTCCTTGCGGTAGATGTCCATGTCCGGCGTCACGTTGTCGAAGAGATGGGGCCCGACGAAGAAGCCGTCCTCGTAGCCCTGCAGGCTGAAGTTGCGCCCGTCGACGACCAGTTTCGCGCCCTGGGCCACGCCGGTCTCGACCAGCTTCAGGATGTTGGCCTTGGCGGCACCGGTGACCACGGGGCCGTAGTCGATGTCGTTGCCGGCGGTATAGGGGCCGACCTTCAGCTTCTCGATCCGCGGGATCAGTTTCTCGATCAGCTTGTCGGCGGTGGCGTCACCGACCGGCACCGCGACCGAGATCGCCATGCAGCGCTCGCCCGCCGCGCCGTAGCCCGCGCCGACCAGCGCGTCGGCGGCCTGGTCCATGTCGGCATCCGGCATGACGATCATGTGGTTCTTCGCGCCGCCGAAGCACTGCACGCGCTTCCCGTTCGCGCAGCCGCGCGAATAGATGTACTCGGCGATCGGGGTCGAGCCGACGAAGCCCACCGCGGCGATCAGCGGATTGTCGAGGATCGCGTCCACCGACTCCTTGTCGCCGTTGACCACCTGCAGAACGCCGTCGGGCAGGCCGGCTTCCTGGAAGATCTCGGCCAGCATCAGCGGCACCGAGGGGTCGCGTTCCGAGGGCTTCAGGATGAAGGCGTTGCCGGCGGCGAGGGCCGGGCCCATCTTCCACAGCGGGATCATGGCGGGGAAGTTGAACGGCGTGATGCCCGCGGCCACGCCCAGCGGCTGGCGCATCGAATACATGTCGATGCCGGGGCCGGCGCTGTCGGTGAAGTCGCCCTTCAGCAGATGCGGCGCGCCGATGCAGAACTCGATCACTTCCAGACCGCGCTGCACGTCGCCCTTGGCGTCGGGGATGGTCTTGCCATGCTCGCGGCTCAGCGCCTCGGCCAGCTTGTCCATGTCGCGGTTCAGCAGGCGCACCACTTCCATCATCACCCGCGCGCGGCGCTGCGGGTTGGTGGCGCCCCATTTCGGCTGGGCGGCGGCGGCGGCCTCGACCGCGGCGTCAAGCTCGGCCTTCGAAGCCAGCGGCACCTTGGCCTGAACCTCGCCGGTGGCGGGGTTGAAGACATCGGCGAAGCGGCCCGAGGTGCCCTTCACATGCTTGCCGTTGATCCAGTGGGTCAGTTCTTGCATCGCGTCCTCCGGTCGTCCCCCCGCGTGCATCCGCGGGGTCGTTATCGCTGAGCGGACCCTAATCTTGCGTTTTTGCGCCGGCTAGGGCCAATTGCCCAAAACAGTCCTGCAAAAATGCAAAGGGGTCGGCGATGAACTGGGACGATGTCCGGATCTTCCTGGCGGTCGCGCGCAATGAGAGCCTGTCGGGCGCGGGGCGCGGGCTAAGGCTTGACGCCGCGACGGTGGCGCGGCGGGTGGGCCGGCTGGAAGAACGCACCGGCCAGGCGCTGTTCCTGAAATCGCCGCAGGGCTACCGGCTGACCGAGGCCGGCGCCCGGCTGCTGCCCCATGCCGAGGCGGCAGAGCGCGCGATGGCCGCGGGGGCCGAGGATCTGGCGGGGCAGGCCTCGGGCCTGTCCGGCCAGATCCGGCTGGGCGCGCCCGACGGCTGCGCCAACTACCTGCTGCCGCAGGTGACGGCGGCGATCTGCGATGCGAATCCGGGGCTCGAGGTGCAGATCGTGGCGCTGCCGCGGGTCTTCAACCTGTCGCGGCGCGAGGCCGACATGGCGATCGCGGTCAGCCAGCCGACGGGGGGGCGGCAGTTGGTGCAGAAGCTGGCCGATTACCGGCTGAGCCTTGTCGCCGACGAGGGCTACCTTGCGCGCCACCCGCCGATCCGCACGCTGGACGATGTGACCGGCCATCGCGTCGTGGGCTACATCCCCGACATGATCTTCGACAAGGAGCTGGATTACCTGGCCGAGTTCGGCGGCGGCGCGGTGCCGCTGGCCTCGAACTCGGTCGCGGTGCAGCTGATGTGGCTGCGGGCAGGGGCCGGGATCGGCGTGGTCCATGACTTCGCGATGCCCTTCGCGCCGGGGCTGCGGCGGATCCCGATCCCCGACGTGGCGCTGAGCCGCGCCTTCTGGCTGATCCGCCATGCCGACGACCGCCGCTCGCACCGCATGACCCGCTTCGCAGAGGCGCTGGTTCAGGGCGTCCGGCGCGAGGTCGCGCGGCTCGAAGGGCTGGCCGCCGCGCAATAGGCGGGTAAGCGGATGTTAGCGCCGATCGTGCTTTGGTCTCGGTATCCTTGACAGGACAGGGGCTTGGGGTCGAACCTCAACCCCGGAGGAGTGCAGAGCGTGAGGAGGACGCGATGCTGGTGCAGCAGATTCTGAAGGGAAAGACCGATGACGGCGTCGTGACGGTGGCGCCGGGCTGGAACCTCGCGTCGGTGGCCGAGGTGCTGTCGGCGCGCAAGATCGGCGCGGTGATCGTCAGCCGCGACGGGCGGGTGCCGATGGGCATCGTCTCGGAGCGCGACATCGTGCGTGAACTCGGGCGGCGGGGCGCGATCTGCCTGACCGACCCGGTCGAACAGGCGATGACGAAGAAGCTCGTCACCTGTTCCTGCTCGGACGATGCGGTGGCGGTGCTCGAGAAGATGACCGAGGGCCGCTTTCGCCACATGCCGGTGATGGAGGGCGAAGAGATGATCGGCCTCATATCGATCGGCGACGTGGTCAAGGCGCGCCTGGCCGAGCTTGCGATGGAGCGCGAGGCGCTCGAAGGCATGATCATGGGGAACTGACCGGGGGCAGGAGGGGGCGCTGCCCGCTCTTGGCCTCGCGGCCAATTCACCCCCGGAGTGTTTGGACCAAGCCGAACATGGCTTCGTGTTGGCCCAAATACTCCGGGGGGAGGCTGCGCAGCAGCCGGGGGCGGAGCCCCCGCCTCGGCAGCCAAGGGCTTGCATTCCGCGGCGCAATAATGTTGCGTGCGTTCAGCCTCGGGGTCGGGGCAGCGGGGGCGGGAGGTTCCCGGGCCGGCCCCCTGCGGAGGACGTCTATGCGCATCGGACTTTACCCCGGAACCTTCGACCCGGTCACGCTCGGCCATATCGACATCATCGAGCGGGCGGCGCGGTTGGTCGACCGGCTGGTGATCGGCGTGGCGATCAACCGCGACAAGGGGCCGCTGTTCACGCTCGAGGAACGCGTGGCGCTGATTGAGGCCGAGATTGCGCGCATCGCCGCCGAGACCGGGACCGAGATCCTGGTCCATCCTTTCGAGAACCTGCTGATCGACTGCGCCCGCGACGTGGGGGCCAGCGTGATCGTGCGCGGCCTGCGCGCGGTGGCGGATTTCGAATACGAATTCCAGATGGTCGGCATGAACCGCGCGCTCGACAGCTCGATCGAGACGGTGTTCCTGATGGCAGACGCGCGCCGGCAGGCGATCGCCTCGAAGCTGGTCAAGGAGATCTGCCGGCTGGGCGGCGACGTGACCCGCTTCGTGCCCGGGCCGGTGGCCGAGGCGCTGGCGGCCAGGCTCAGGGCCTGACCGGGCCCGCCTCCGCCTCCGCCACCTCTCCGCTCGGCTTGCCGTCCGTCTCGACGCCCGCTTCGGCGGGCGTTTCGCTGTCCGGGGATGTCTGGGCCCGGCCCGGCGCTGGCTCGGCCGGCGCCGCCCCCGCCGGCGGCGCAACCGCGTCGGCCGCGCCGGGCGGCACCGCGGCCGGCTCCGCATCGGGGCCCGGGGCTGCGTCGACGACGGCCCCGGCGAGGGGCGCCGCAGGGGCCGCTGCGGTCGTGGCCGCCAGCCGCTCGGCCAGGTCGGCCGCCACCTTGGGCTCGGTCTGCATCGCGCGGCGCGCGGCCTCGACCGCGGCCTGGGCATCCGTCCCGAAAAGCTCGGGGTCGAGCTTCACGCCGCGCCGGGCGGCACCGTCGATCACCGCCTGCCGGATCGGGGCCGAGGCGTTCAGAAGCTTGCGGAACCGCAGCTCGTCCAGCGCCAGCAGCGTGCAATGGGTGATCGCCACCACCTGGGTGCGCCGCCGCGCCCGCGCCAATAGGGCGAGCTGGCCGAACATCTCGCCGCGGCCAAGCCTTATGCGATGCACCGCGGTCTGCACCTCGACCGCGCCCGAGGCGATGAACCAGACCTGCTTCGGCTGGCTGTCGCGCGGCAGGATCACCTGGCCGGGACGGGCGTAGATCGTGCGCAGCCGCTTCGCCAGCATCTTGCGCTTGCCCTCGTCGAGATCGGCGAAGAGCGGGAATTCCTTCACCAGGTCCGAGCGGCGCAGCTTGAGGTCCAGCGAGGGGCGGCGTGCATTGGCCGCGCGACGCGCGGCGATCTCTTCGCCCAGCGTCTTGCGCAGTTCCGGCCCGATCAGCCCGTCCTCGGTCAGCGCGTCGTATTCACGCTCTTCCAGCTGCAGGGTGGTGCGGCGGATCAGGCGGCGCTCCATCTCTTCGGCATAGCCGGGGAACTGCAGGCGCAGCCCCTCGAGTTCCTTCTGCACCTCTTCGGCGCGGCGCTCGAGCAGCTCGTGCAGCAACTCGCCCACCCGGCGGCCGTGGATGCGCCGGATCCGGTCGTCGATGAAGCCATGCAGCTGCGGCAGGATCATCGCGATCGTCACGAGGACCTCGAAGCGTTCCTCGGTCACCCGCGCCAGCGGCCGGCCGTAGCCCAGCGTCACATGCAGCCAGTCCGCCAGCCGGTGCACCCCGCCCGAGGACAGGTTCTTGCGCGCCGCCGCGCGATAGGCGGTGCGGCCGCCGGCCCGCGTCGCCTCGATGATCCGGTCGGCATTCGCGAGAAGCCGTTCGGCCAGGTCGGGGGCGATCACCTGCGCGCGGAATTCCTCGAGGATCAGGTCGCGCTCACGGCCCGCCAGCGCCACGAGGCCAAGGGTGATCCGGTCGCGGTCGAGGATCGCCTCGGCCTCGTCGGCCTTCGACACCGCGGTGTCCAGACGCTCGCCGAAGCGCTTCGCCTCGTCGCGCACCACCTCGCGGGCAAGGCCGAAATCGCGCGTGGTCTCTGCCACCTCCTCGCGCACCGACTGCAGCGCGACGGCCAGCACCTGGTTGCCGAGCGCCGCGTCCAGCGGCGAGAGCCGGTCGAGCCCGAGGAACGAGATCACCCGGCGCAGGGTGCCGCCCTGCACGATCAGGGTGAACAGCGTGAAGCCGGTGGCGACGACGCCGACGGTCTGCTTGATGTCGGGCGGCACGAAGCGGTTTTCGGTCACCGCCAGCGCCAGCGCCAGCGTGACGGCACCACGCAGGCCGCCCCAGAGGATCGCGGTGCGATAGGGCGTCTCGACCTTCGGCGAAAGCCTCAGAAGCGTCAGCAGCGGCAGCACCCCGAACAGGATCGCCGCGCGGGCCGCGAAGGCCGCCAGCACCACCACGCCGACCAGCAGCAGATCGCGCAGGTCGGTGTTGGAGAGCAGCCGCGGGATCAGCAGCGCGGCCAGCACGAAGATCAGCGAGCCCGCCCAATGCGCGAGCAGGTCCCAGGTCTCGCGCAGCTGGCCGTTCAGCTCGGGCCCGAAGCGGCCGGGACCGTGCAGGTTCAGCACCAGCCCCGCGACCACGACCGCGACCACGCCCGAGGCCGAGAGATGTTCGGCGATGATGTAGGTCAGATAGGGCAGCGCGATCGAGACCGAGATCTGCCCCAGCGGATGCGCGGGCATCCGGGCGATGATCTCGACCGTGGCGCGACCGATCAGCGCGCCCACCACCGCACCGATGCCGACGATCCAGGGGAAGCGCGCAAGGCCCGCGACGATGTCGGGGTCCTGGTTGCCGATGGTCACGAAGCCGATCAGCAGCGAGAACAGCGCGATGGCGGCGGCGTCGTTCAGCAGGCTTTCGCCCTCGACAATGCGGGCGAGCCTGAGCGGCGCCGGCGTCGACTTGAAGATCGAGACCACGGCGGAGGGATCGGTGGTCGACACGATCGCCCCGATCAGCAGGCAGGCGGCCAGCGGCAGCCCGGCGAAGGGATAGAGCGCAAGCCCGATCGCCAGCATCGCCACGACCACGGCCAGCACGGCCAGCACCAGGATCGGCACCCAGTCGTCCAGAAGCCGGCGGATGTTCAGCCCCAGCGAGACCTGGAACACCAGCATCGGCAGGAAGATGTAAAGGAAGATCGACGACCGGATCGGCAGGTTCAGGATCGTCAGCGCGATCGGGTTGAACGCATCGGTGATGTCGGTGCGCCACAGGAAGGTCGCGCCGCCGCCGATCAGGATCCCCATCGCGGCGAGGATCACGGTGTAGGGCAGGGCCAATCGTTCCGCCAAGGGCTCCGACAAGCCGATGACGAGAAACATAAGGGCAATCAGGGCGACGACGAGAGCAAGATCCATGCGTTCACACCTAAACCGCACAAGCGGTCAAGGGAACGGCAGGGGCGATAATTTCACGTTACCATTCGGTAACATAGCGCCGCCCAAACGGGCGGCGCACAGGATTTCGGCGGGGATCCGCGTCTCAGATCAGCTTGCCCATCGCCACGGCGGTGTCGCTCATCCGGTTCGAGAAGCCCCATTCGTTGTCATACCAGGTCAGGATGCGCACGAAGGTGCCCTCCATCACCTTGGTCTGGTCGAAGGCGAAGGTCGAGGAATGCGGATCGTGGTTGAAGTCGATCGAGACGTTCGGGCGCTCGGTATAGCCCAGGATCCCCTTCAGCGGGCCGTCGGCGGCCTTGCGGATCGCTGCGTTGACCTCTTCGGCCGAGGTGGCGCGCGCCGCCTCGAAGGTCAGGTCGACGACCGAGACGTTCGGCGTCGGCACCCGGATCGACACGCCGTCGAGCTTGCCCTTCAGTTCCGGCAGCACGAGGCCCACGGCCTTGGCGGCGCCGGTCGAGGTCGGGATCATCGACATCGCCGCGGCGCGGGCGCGGTACAGGTCCTTGTGCATCGTGTCCAGCGTCGGCTGGTCGCCGGTGTAGCTGTGGATCGTGGTCATGAAGCCCTTCACGATCCCGATCTCGTCGTTCAGCACCTTGGCGACCGGCGACAGGCAGTTGGTGGTGCAGCTGGCGTTCGACACGACGAGGTCGTCCTTGGTCAGCGTGTCATGGTTCACGCCGAAGACGATGGTCTTGTCCGCGCCCGTCGCCGGGG
The DNA here is from genome assembly GCF_037095735.1 of Frigidibacter sp. MR17.14. Taxonomy (NCBI): domain Bacteria; kingdom Pseudomonadati; phylum Pseudomonadota; class Alphaproteobacteria; order Rhodobacterales; family Paracoccaceae; genus Frigidibacter; species Frigidibacter sp. MR17.14. Next base: position 227,223 of record NZ_JBAWKD010000004.1, read on the forward strand.
CCGAGACCAGCACCCGCTTCGAGCCGTTCTGCAGGTGCAGGGCGGCCTTCTCGCGGTCGGTGAAGATGCCGGTGCATTCCATCGCGATGTCGACATCGCCCCAGGGCAGCTCGGCGGGGTTGCGCAGCGCGGTCACGCGGATCGGGCCGCGGCCGACGTCGATCCAGTCCTCACCGGTCTTCACCTCGCCGGGGAAGCGCCCGTGGACCGAGTCGAAGCGGATGAGATGGGCGTTCGTCTCGACCGGGCCGAGATCGTTGATCGCGACCACCTCGATGTCCTTGCGTCCCGATTCCACAATCGCGCGCAGCACGTTGCGCCCGATCCGCCCGAAGCCGTTGATCGCCACTTTGACCGTCATGCCTCTCTCCTCTGGCTCAGGTGACCGGTCCTCGCCGGTCACTGTTGGCGCTAACATCGCGAAAGCGCCGGGAAGGTCAACGGAAAGGTATGGCCCTCAGCGCCAGAATTCGAGCCAATCGATGAGCTTTGCCAGATATTGCAGGATCAGAACGGGAAGACCCCCGCCGAAGGCGAGGGCATCGATCAGGAAAACCGCAAGGATGACGGCACCGACCCAGAGCGCGACTCGGTCGGTCATGGGCGGGCGCCGGCGGTCACCGGCGCGCCGCGCCGGATCAGTTCAGAAGCAGCCGGCCCATCGCGGCCGAGACGTCGGCCATCCGGCACGAGAAGCCCCATTCGTTGTCGTACCAGGCGAGGACGCGCACGGTGCGGCCGCCGATCACCTTGGTCTGGTCGGGGGCGAAGATAGACGAGTAGGGCGTGTGGTTGAAGTCGATCGAGACCTTGGGCTCCGGATCATAGGCCAGCACCGCGCCCATGTGGCCGGCGGCGGCTTCGCGGATCACCTCGTTCACGTCGGCGACGGTGACATCCTTCTTCGCCTCGAAGGTCAGGTCGACGGCCGAGACGTTCGGGGTCGGCACGCGGATCGCCGAGCCGTCAAGGCGGCCCTTCAGTTCCGGCAGCACCTCGCCAATGGCTTTCGCGGCGCCGGTCGAGGTCGGGATCATCGCCATCGCCGCGGCGCGGGCGCGATACAGGTCCTTGTGGCGGCGGTCCAGCGTCGGCTGGTCGCCGGTGTAGCTGTGGATCGTGGTCATGATCCCGCGCTCGATGCCGATGGTGTCGTTCAGCACCTTCGCCAGCGGCGCGAGGCAGTTGGTGGTGCAGGACCCGTTCGAGACGATCTTGTGGTCCAGCGTCAGCGCGCGGTGGTTCACGCCGTAGACGATGGTCGCGTCGACGTTCTTCGCCGGGGCCGAGATCAGCACGCGCTTCGCACCGCGCTCGAGGTGGATCGCCGATTTCAGACCGTCGTTGAACTTGCCGGTGCATTCCAGCACCACGTCGACGCCGTCCCAGTCGAGCTCGTTCGGCTCGTAGGTCGACATCACCTCGATCGGGCCGTGGCCAAGGTCCATCGTGTTGCCCGAGACGCGGATCTGGCCGGGGAAGCGGCCGTGGACCGAGTCGTATTTCAGCAGGTGGGCGTTGGTCTCGATCGGGCCGGTGGCGTTGATCTTCACCACCTGCACGTCGTTGCGCGCGGCCTCGGCGATATGTGCCAGCGTGCAGCGCCCGATGCGTCCGAACCCGTTGATCCCGAGAGTGATGGTCATGAAGCGCTCCTGAGGCTCTGGTCGGACGGGGCTCAGGACCTCAGAGGGGAGCCTCGCCCGACGGCACATTTTCGGTCGATGTTGGTATACATAGCGCCGACCTGTGAATAAACAGGCAAAATCAGTATGTTAGCGGAAACATTCGATGTTTGCGCCAACATTGCCGCGACGCGGCGACGCGGCGCCGTGCCCTTGCCCTGCGCTGCCTGCGGATTACGCTTGGGCGCGACACGGGTTGCGCAGGAACGGGCGGACATGAGCGGATTGCTGGCACTTCTCGACGACGTGGCGGGAATCGCCAAGCTGGCGGCAGCCTCGATCGACGACATCGGCGCGCAGGCGGTGAAGTCAGGGGCAAAGGCTGCGGGGGCGGTGATCGACGATGCGGCGGTGACCCCGAAATATGTTCAGGGCCTGCCGGCGGCGCGGGAACTGCCGATCGTGGGCAAGATCGCGCTGGGCTCGATCCGCAACAAGCTGATCATCCTTCTGCCGATCGCGCTGCTGCTGTCGGCCTTCGCACCCTGGGCGATCATGCCGCTTCTGATGCTGGGCGGCGGTTACCTGTGCTTCGAGGGCGCCGAGAAGGTGCATCACGCGCTGTTCCCGCCCAAGGGCCACGCCACCGCGACCGGGCCGAAGCTGTCGGTCGAGCATCTGGAAGAGCAGAAGGTCTCGGGCGCGATCAAGACCGATTTCATCCTGTCGGCCGAGATCATGACCATCGCGCTGTCGGCGATTCCCGAAGAGGCGATCTGGATGGAGGCGGTGATCCTTGCCATCGTCGGCATCGGGATCACGACGGTGGTCTACGGCTCGGTCGCGCTGATCGTGAAGGCCGACGACCTTGGCCTGCACCTCGCGCGCGAGGGGCGGTCGGGCGCGGTGCGCGGGCTCGGCCGCGGGATCGTGCGCTGGATGCCGGCCTTCATGCGGGTGCTGACCGTGGTCGGAACCGCGGCGATGATCTGGGTGGGCGGCTCGATCGTGGTCCACGGTCTGGAAAGCTTCGGGCTGACCGCGCCCGGCCACTGGATCGAACACATGGCCGAAGTCGCCTCTGATGGGCTCGGCGGGTTCGCGGGGGCCGCACATTGGGTGGTCACCGCCTTCTTCGACGGGATCCTCGGACTGGCTGTCGGCTTTGCGCTGATCCCGGTCGCGGGCCTCGTGGCGCGGCTGCGCGGCGGCGACAAGGCGGCCGCGGCGCACTGACGCCGAAGACCTCAACCGCCGGTCAGGCGCAGCTCCAGCACCTCGCGCAGCGCGGGGTCCAGGGTCAGCGCCTGCGCCGCCACCACTGCCGCAAGTCCGGGGCCGAGGTCGCGCGCCGGCATCGGGACGAAGCCGAAGCGGCGGAACCAGGGGCCGTTCCAGGCAGGGTCGCGGAAGGTGGTCAGCGCGATCCGCGCGAAACCCTCCTGCCGCGCCGCCGCGATCACCCGCAACAGCAGCGCCGTGCCGATGCCGCGTACCGTGCCCGCCCCGCGGGTCGAGATGTTGTCGAGATACAGCAGGCCATCCAGCGGGCGGGTCAGCGCGTGGCCGAGCGGCCCGGTCTTATCCTCGGCGACCCAGCCGCCGCCGGCCGCGAAGCGCGCGAGCGACACCGGCGGGCCCGCCGCCACGGCGGCCAGCACCGGGATCGCCGCATAGCGCGCCCGGGCCGCGACCGACAGGCGCTGCAGCGCGGGCCAGTCGTCGGGTCGCATCGGGCGGATCCGGAAGGGCGGGGTCATCGGGCCTCGACAAGGGGCGGGGACCCGGTTGGTCTATCCGCCCCGGCAGCGGCCCGACAGCGGCCCGACAGGGGCGCGGGGGCGGAAGGAATGCCGCGGCCGGCAGGGGGCAGGCCGCGGCGGGAAGGCTCACTTGGTCGCGATGATCTGGTCGATCAGGTCCTGACCGTATTTCTTGGCGTATTCGGCATAGGCGGGCTTCAGCGCCTCGCGGAAGGCGGCCTTCTGCTCGTCCGACAGCTTGGTGATTTCCATCCCCTCGGACTTCAGCTGCGCCTCGCCGTTGGTCTCGGCCGCGTCGACGAAGGCGCGCATCGCGGCCTTGGCCTCGATCGCGCCCTTGCGGAAGACCTCCTGGTCCTCAGGGGTCAGCCCGTCCCAGAACATCTTCGACACCAGGATCATCGCCGGCGAATAGACATGGCCCGACAGCGTCAGGTATTTCTGCGTCTCGCTCAGATGCGCAGAGGTGATGACCGACAGCGGGTTCTCTTGCCCGTCGATCGTGCCCTGCTGCAGGCCGACGATCACCTCGGGCCAGGCCATCGGCGTCGGCGCGGCGCCGAGCGTCTGGAAGGCGGTGATGTGGACCGGGTTCTCCATCGTGCGGATCTTCAGGCCCTTCACGTCGGCCGGCGTCGCGATGGCGTTGCGGTTGTTGGTGATGTGGCGGAAGCCCTGCTCGCCCCAGGCCAGCGCGACCAGGCCCTGATCCTCGAACTTCGCCAGCATCGCCTCGCCGATCGGTCCGTCGAGCACGGCGCGGGCATGGTTGAGGTCGCGGAACAGGAAGGGGATGTCGAAGACACCGACCTCGGGCACGAAGCTCGACAGCGTCCCGGACGAGACGATGGTGGCCTCGATGGTGCCGATCTGCAGGCCCTCGATCACGTCCCGCTCGCCGCCAAGCGCCGAGGACGGGTGCAGCGTCAGGCTGTAGCGGCCGTCGGTGCCGGCATCGACGACTTCCTTCCACTTCTCGCCCGCAACCCCGTAATGCGAGGTGGCGGCCAGCGCGAAGCCGACGTTGACCTCGGTCTGCGCCAGCGCCGGGCCGGCGACGAGCGTCGTCCCCAACGCGAGGGCGGCAAGGCTGGCGGCGAGATTTGCGCTCTTGCGGGCGGGCTCGGCGCGCGTGGCCGGGCCCGGGATACGGGTTGCGATCATGTGGTCCTCCCTGACGGGGCCTCTCCTCCGGCGCCCGGCGCCAGACTGGGGGCAAGGGCCGGAAGTGTAAAGATGCGGAAGGGCTTGCGACCTTCCGTCACCTGTCGCGCCCGCCGGGCGGGATCACTGCAGATAGCGCATCGGGTCGACGGAATTGTAGCCGTCGCGCACCTCGAAATGCATGAAGGGCGAGCCGCCGGCGCGGACCTTGGCGATGGTCTGCCCGCGGGTGACGGTCGCGCCCTTGGCGACGGTGATCCCGTCGATGTTGGCATAGACCGTCAGCAGGTTGTTCGAATGGCGGATGACCATGATCGGCACCTGATCCGTGTCGCGGGTGATCGCGGCGACGGTGCCGGCATCGGCGGCCTTCACCGCCGCGCCCGCGGCGGCCGAAATGTCGATGCCGTCGTTCTTGCCCTTCGAATAGCTGCGGATGATCGAGCCCTGCACCGGCATCACGAATTTGCCCGAGGCCGAGGCGGCGGTCTGCTGGCTGCCCATCCCCTGCGCGGCGGGGGCGGTGTTCACGCTGGCGGCCGCCGGCACCTCCTGCGGCAGCGGCTGCGAGGCCGAGGGCGGCAGCGGCGTGGTCGAGCCGACGCCGGGGGCCGAGGTCGTGGCGCTTTGCGCGCCGCCCTGTCCGGCCATCGCGACCGGGATCAGCAGGTACTGCCCCTCGCGCACCGTCAGGTCGCCCGAAAGCCCGTTCCATTCGGCCAGCGACTTCACCGGCACATTGTAGGCCCGCGCGATCGTATAGGCGCTTTCGCCGCGCGCGACGCGGTGGCGCACCGGCTCGGGACCCGAGGCGCCCGGCGCCGTCGCCGGCGTGGCCGCCGCGGTCGTGACCGGGGCGGGCAGGGCCGAGGTCGAGACGCCGCCGGAGGTCTGCGCGCGGTCGATCGCGCTCGATGCCAGCGAGGTCACGTCGATGGTGCCGCCGGTGATCGGGGCGCCGGCGCCGGCCGCGCCGGCGATCTGCGGCGCATCCACGCGGGCGGGCAGCGCCAGCACCGCGCCCAGGTCCAGCGGCTGGTCCGGGCTGGTGGCGTTGTACTGCGCCAGCTGGTCGGCGCCCATGCCGACGCGGGCGGCGACGGTGCGCACGGTGTCGCCGCGCTGGGCGACGGCGACCTGGTAGTTCGGATAGGAGATCACGCCGCGGCTGTCGGGCAGCGGGCGGTTGGTCACCGCATTGCGCGCGGCCTCCGCGGTCGAGAAGCCGCCGTTGCCGTAGCCGCGCAGGTCGTAGTCCATCGTCTGGCACCCGGCCAGCACCGCCGCGACCCCGCAGAGCATCAGCGCCCGCAGGGCGGGACGGCGCGCGGCAGGGGCGCGCCGGGGCAGGGTCAGGCTCATCTCGGACATCGGCTCGATCCTCGTTCCGTCAACGGTGATGCGGGCTTGGCGGCCCGTCTTCGGCTTGTCAATCCTGCCCCAGCCCCTCGACCAGCGGCACGAAGCGCACGGGGCGCAATTCCTCGTAATCGTAGCCCTCGGCGCCGCGGGTGACCTTGATCAGGCTCTGCACGGTGTCGGACTGGCCCACGGGCAGCACCATGATACCGCCCGGCCTCAGCTGGGCCAAGAGCGGGCCCGGCGGATCCTCTGCCGCGGCGGTCACGATGATGCGGTCGAAGGGCGCCTGGTCGGGCAGGCCGAAGCTGCCGTCGCCGACCATGGCGGTGATGTTGGTCAGATCCAGCCTTCGGAACAGCGCCTCGGCCTCGCGCACCAGCCGGCGGTGGCGGTCGACGGTGTAGACCCGCCGCGCCAGATGGCTGAGCACTGCCGCCTGATAGCCTGAGCCGGTGCCGACCTCGAGCACGGTGTGCCGCGGCTGCACGTCCAGTGCCAGCGTCATCAGCCCGACGATCGAGGGCTGGCTGATCGTCTGGCCGCAGGCGATCGGCAGCGGCATGTCCTCATAGGCGCGTTCGGCGAACAGCCCGGTGACGAAGGCGCCGCGGTCGACCTTCTCCATCGCGCCCAGCACGCGGGCATCGGTGACCCCGCGCGAGCGCAGCGCGTAGAGGAAGCGCATTTTGCGCTCGGCCTCGGTCTCCTCGGTGCCCTCGTCCCCGTCGCTCATCCGCGCCTCAGCCCAGCCGTTCGGTCAGGTTGTCCAGCACGTCATGCGCGGTCAGGTCGGCGCGCATCGGCGTGATCGAGATGTAGCCCGCGAGGTTCGCGGTCACGTCCGTACCCGGGCCGGTGTCGACGGCCTGTTCCGAGCCGCGGACCCACAGGAAGCGCCGCCCCGAGGGCGAGACCTGCCCCTCGACCGAGAAGCCGAAGGCCGGGCGCAGGCCCTGACGGCCGACGCGGTGTCCCTTGACCTCGCCGGCGGGCAGCGCAGGGAAGTTGACGTTGTAGAACATCTGGTAGCCCTCGCCGCCCCAGATCCCCTTGTCGAGCAGCATCTGCACGATCGCCGCACCATGCGCGGCCGAGGCTTCGAACGGGTCTTCGAGCCGGTTGTTGCCCGGGCCCATGAACTGCGACAGCGCGATCGCGGGCACGCCCTGCAGCGCCGCCTCCATCGCGCCGCCCAGCGTGCCGGAATAGACCGCGTTCTCGCCCGAGTTGTTGCCGCGGTTGACGCCCGACAGCACGAGATCGGGCTTGCCCGGCAGCACGTCGTGGACGCCTGCCATCACGCAGTCGGCGGGGCTGCCCTCGGCCGCCCAGCGGCGCGGCCCCAGCTCGGCGATCATCGTGGGATGGGTGTAGCTGATGCAATGCCCGACGCCCGATTGCTCGAAGGCGGGGGCGACGACCCAGACCTCGCCCTCGGGGCCGGCGATCTCGGCCGCGATGCGTTCCAGCACGGCCAGGCCCGGTGCGTTGATGCCGTCGTCATTGGTCACAAGAATGCGCATGGGTCCCGCCTGTCCGGTTGCCGTTCTGGCGGGATGCCGCCGATCCCTGCCTAGTCGGAACCGGCCAGCGCATCAACCCGCACCGGCTCGCTTCGCGCCGGTGCGGATCAGGTTTCACCGAAGCGTCACGTCAGGATGCCTCGATCACGGTGCGGAACCCGCCGCGCGTGTCGAGCAGCGCGCGCTCTTCCGGCCCGATGCGCGCGATCTTGTTGTGCGCGTGCCTGCACAACTTGCGGGCCAGCGCGGCGATGGCCGACCCGGTGCCCGCGTCGCGATAGGGCCTGATATCGTCATAGGACAGCACCGGGCCGCAGCAGGCCTCGATCCGGACCTCGACCGTCGTCGACTGGCCCGTCGGGCGTTCGGCGACCACCATCCCACGGGCTGCAAGCCCTTGTCCGCCTTGAGTCTCGGATGTCCAGATATAAATCGGGTCGTCCGGCCCGATCGCGCGCCCTCCGAAGAAGGGCTTTTCGGTCAGGGTGACTGTCGCGCCTGCAGCCAGGGGGATCGGGCGCGTCTTGATGATGAATGCCATCGGAAAAACTCGGTGAACAAAACCAATGGGGCGAGTTCACCCGGCGTCTTGCCCCCTGTCAATCGACAGGTTCAGCCGCCCAGCAGTCGGGCGTCGAAGGGGTAGGTGGTCAGCACCTCGGGGCCGGTCTCGGTCACCAGCACCTGGTTCTCGAGCTTGATCGAGAAGTCGCCGCCCTCGGGGCTGACCAGCGCCTCGACGCACAGGACCATCCCGGGTTCGAGGTGATAGTCGAAGCTGCCCTCTTCCCAGGCATCGGGATAGACGATCAGCGGCCACTCGTCGCAGAGCCCCACGCCATGCATCCGGCAGCCGTATTTCTGGCGCTGGTACTCGGGCGCCAGCTGATGGCCGCCGAAGGTCAGCTCGCGGAACGCGGTGCCGGGGCGCAGCAGCCGGGTGTTCGTCTCGATGTGCTCGACCGCATGGGCCATCGCCGCGATCATCGCGTTCGTGGGGCGGCCCTCGCCGATCCACCATGTCCGCGAGATGTCGATGCAGATCCCGTAGCTGCCGATCAGGTCGGTGTCGAAGGCGACGATCTCGTCGGGCTGGAGGATCCGCGGTCCGCATTCCTGGAACCAGGGATTGGTCCGCGGTCCCGAGGCCAGAAGCCGCGTCTCGATCCACTCGCCGCCGCGTCGGATGTTCTCGGCATGCAGCACCGCCCAGACCTCGTTCTCGGACAGGCCGGGGCGGCAGGCCGCCTCCATCGCCGCCACCGCCGCCTCGCAGGCGTGATGGGCGCAGCGCATCGCCGCGATCTCGTCGGGGCCCTTGATCGCGCGGACCTTCTCGGTCAGCTCCTCGCCCTCGAGGATCTCGAACCCCTGCGCCTCCAGCGCGCGCAGCCCGTGCAGCATGATCTTGTCGACCGCCAGCCGCCGGTTCGTCCCGGCATGGGCGCGCATCAGCGCGTCGACCTCGGCCGCGAAGCGCCGCGCCATCCGCGCGGCACCGTCGCCGGCATCGAAATAGAAGAAGTCCGCGCCATGGCGCACCTCGCGCACCAGCGGGTTGTGCGCGGTCAGGAACCCGGTCGAGCGGTAGTCCCAGATCACCATGTGCCCGTCGGCGCAGATCAGCAGCGCCCGGAACGGGTTGTGGGTGTTCCACAACTGCATGTTCGGCGCGTCGGTCGCATAGCGAATGTTCAGCGGATCGAAGAGCAGCAGCCCGCCGTAGTCCCGCGCGGTGATCGCCGCGACCAGCCGGTCGAAGCGGAACCCGCGCATCCGCGGCAGGTCGGGCAGGGCCAGCCCCGCCGCCTCCCATTCTCGGAACGCCAGCTGCGTCGGGCCGATCTCGATCCGGTCGTTGTCGTTGGGGGTGCCGTCGCCCAGATGGCTGCCGCGGCCGGGGTCGATCTTGCGGATCTCGCGATAGGGCCGGTCGGTCACGGGCTGCCTCCTGCGCTGGGATTGGGCCAGCCTCGGGCGCGCGGCGGGGCGCTGCATCGCCGAAAGCGACATCGGCGGTCGCCCACCGGCTTTCGTCCGCGCTGCAGCGCGGCTTAGATGGGCCATGAGCTTCGAGATTCCCGTCATCCTGCAATCGGCGCTGCCCTTCGCGCCATGGGTCGATCCGCGCACGCGCAAGCTTCCGGGCACGATCCCGGTCGGCGGCGACGACTGGATCCAGATCGACGATGCCTATGCCGCGCAGATGGCGCTGCGCGACCGGCTGATCGCCGAGCGCCCGGACGCCGTGCTGGCGCTGGCCGAGCGGGCGCGCCCCGCGGCGGAAGAGCTGTGGGACATGCTGCTGCCGCTGCTGCCTGCGCTGGGGTTCCAGACAGGGCCCGATGCGGTCCGCCGTCCCGACGGGGTGACGGTGCCGCTCGACAGGGCGCGGCCGCTGGCGACGCTCGGGCGGCTGGTGCAGGAGGACCTCGTGCTGATGGACGAGGGCGAGGCGGGCGAGCATGTCTTCGCCGGCGCCGTGCTCTGCTTCCCGGCCGGCTGGAGCCTGTCCGAGAAGTTCGACCGCCCGATGATGCGCATCCACAGGCCGGTCGAGAAATACACCGAGGACGTCGGCAAGCGCGTGCAGCGGCTGATGGACGGCGTGCAGCCCGGGCGGCCGCTGTGCCGCGGCACGGCGCATCACACCAACTCGCGGCTCTTCAATCCCCGGACCGAGGCGATGGGCCGCGCGATCGACGCCGAACTGCCGTTCATCCGGGTCGAGCGGCAATGCCTCGTGCGGCTGCCGGTGACGCGGCTGGTACTGTTCTCGATCCACACCTACATCGTCCGCCCCGAGGCGCTGGATGCAGACCAGAGCGCGGCGCTGGCGGAGTTTCCGCTGCGCCACGCCGCCTGAGGGTCAGATCAGCGACAGGCCCTGCAGGCCCAGGCCCTGCGCCAGAAGGATCGCGCTGCCGGTCAGCGCCATCACCCGCGCGGTGACCTTCAGGTTCTCGCGCCCCAGCGCATTGTAGGTCAGCAGCGCCACCCCGATCGGCGTCGCCACCGCGCAAAGCGTGATGTTCATCGAATAGAGCGCCACGCGCTGCACGCGGTTCGGGCGCTGCTCTTCCTCGAGATAGAGCGCATCGCGGATCTGCGCGGCCTTCAGCACCTGCGGCGAGGGCAGGTCGGGCAGGTCGTTGGCGACCGTGGTCTTCACCTCGGGCGCCGGCGGCGGTGCGCTGCGCGTAGCCATCCGCGCCCGGGCGGCGCCGACGATCTCGGACAGGGGCCGCCCGACGGGCGAGGCCGTGGCCCCCGGGCCGGCGATGGTCGCCGGATCGACGCCATGCAGGCTGTCGAGCAGCGCCGGAAGCGTCTCGGGGGTCAGCGCGTCGGTCTCGATCCAGATCTCGGCCCCGGCCGGGGCGTCGCCGGCGATCCGCCGGGCCAGCAGCTCGCAGATGCCGCGGCGGGGGGCCGCGCTCTGGGCGTCGCCGGGCGCCGCTTCGGAACTGACGCCAAGCGTGATCGAGGCGAGGTGCCCGCCGGCATCGGCGCTGTCGCGCAGATGATAGGCCAGCGCGATCTCTGCGCCGTCCAGGGTGAAGCAGACGAAGCGGTCGGTGCTCCAGATCGCGGCGAAGTCCTCTTCGGCGCGCAGGGCAAGATCGTTGTGCAGGATTTCTGCGAGGGACTGGAACACGGGGTACAGGGGGCCAGCGTAGTGGAAGCTGGCGACGGTGGTACGCGCAGGGTTCTGCATGACCGCCTCTTGGTTCATTGGTCTTGGTTAAACAATTTATGCGGGTGGAATCGGACACCACCTTGCCGTGAATGTGGCGAAACTGCGGCTGCGCGAAGGTCCGCCTATGCGCATTTCGTGAAACAACCCTGCGGAAAATGAAAAGGGCGCCCGAAGGCGCCCTTTCCGAAAGCTCGTCCCGCGATCAGCAGGAGTAGTACATCTGGTACTCGATCGGGTGCGGCGTGTGCTCGTAGGCGTAGACTTCGTCCCACTTGAGGGCGATGTAGCCTTCCAGCATGTCCTTGGTGAACACGTCGCCGGCCAGCAGGAAGTCCATGTCGGCTTCGAGCGACTCGAGCGCCTCGCGGAGCGAACCGCAGACGGTCGGGATCTCGGCCAGTTCTTCCGGCGGCAGATCGTAGAGGTCCTTGTCCGAAGCCGGACCCGGATCGATCTTGTTCTTGATGCCGTCGAGGCCGGCCATCATCAGCGCGGCGAAGCACAGGTAGGGGTTCGCCGACGGATCGGGGAAGCGGGCTTCGACGCGTTTCGCCTTCGGCGATTCGGTCCACGGAATACGGACGCAGCCCGAGCGGTTGCGGGCCGAGTACGCGCGCAGAACCGGGGCCTCGAAGCCGGGGATCAGGCGCTTGTACGAGTTGGTCGACGGGTTCGTCAGGGCGTTCAGCGCCTTGGCGTGCTTCAGGATGCCACCGATGAAGTACAGGGCTTCCTGGCTCAGGTCGGCGTACTTGTCACCGGCGAAGAGCGGCTTGCCGTCCTTCCAGATCGACATGTTGACGTGCATGCCCGAGCCGTTGTCGCCCTTCATGGGCTTCGGCATGAACGTGACGGTCTTGCCGTAGGCATGGGCCACGTTGTGGATGACGTACTTGTACTTCTGGATGTTGTCGGCCTGCTCGACCAGACCGCCGAAGATCATGCCCAGCTCGTGCTGGCAGGTCGCGACCTCGTGGTGGTGCTTGTCGACGCGGATGCCCATGCGCTTCATGGTCGAGAGCATCTCGCCACGGATGTCCTGGGCCTCGTCGACCGGGTTCACCGGGAAGTAGCCGCCCTTGTGGCCGGCGCGATGGGCCATGTTGCCCATCTCGTATTCCTTGTCGGTGTTCCAGGCGGCCGCGTCGGCGTCGATCTGGTACGAGACCTTCGCCGGCGTCACCGAATAGCGCACGTCGTCGAAGAGGAAGAATTCGGCTTCGGGGCCGAAGTAGGCGGCATCGCCGATCCCCGAGGACTTCAGGTAGGCTTCCGCTTTCAGCGCGACCTGACGCGGGCAGCGGTCATAGGCCTCGTTGGTGTCCGGCTCGACGACGACGCAGTGCACGCACATGGTCTTTTCGGCGTAGAACGGGTCGATGTAGACCGAGGCCGCATCCGGGATCAGCTTCATGTCGGACTGGTCGATCGACTTCCAGCCGGCGATCGACGAACCGTCGAACATGAAGCCTTCTTCGAAGAAGTCCTCGTCGACGAGGTCCGAGACCAGCGTCACGTGCTGCAGCTTGCCACGCGGGTCCGTGAAGCGGATGTCGACATACTCGACCTCCTCGTCCTTCATCAGCTTGATGGCGTCCTTGATGCTCATTGCTGTTCCACCCTTTCGGTTGAGCAGTGGGGGCTGCGCCTTTGTCCGTTCTGGCGCCGGCAGCGGCCCGAAAAATTCATGCAGTCGGCGGGTCAGACGGCGTCGTCGCCGGTCTCGCCGGTGCGGATGCGGATAGCCTGTTCGACGGGCGAGATGAAGATCTTGCCGTCGCCGATCTTGTCGGTGCGCGCGGCCGAGATGATCGCATCCACGGCGGTCTCGACCATATCGTCGGACAGCACGACCTCGATCTTCACTTTCGGAAGGAAATCAACGACATATTCGGCGCCGCGGTAGAGTTCCGTATGGCCCTTCTGGCGCCCGAAACCCTTCACCTCGATCACCGAGAGCCCTTGGATCCCCGCTTCCTGCAGGGCTTCCTTCACCTCGTCGAGCTTGAAGGGCTTGATGATCGCTTCGATCTTTTTCATGTCAGCCCCGACTCCCCCGTCTTAATCCTTCGGCCATCCCTGACCACTTTCGGCACAGTGCCACAATTGGCTAGGGTGACAAGGCCCGATGCGGCAGTCGGAAATCCGTCGCCGATGTCAGAAAATAGGCGATGCGGTGAAAATATGGGCGAAGTGAAAACTATTCGGAAAATGCGGACCGAGCTGTTCACCTCTGCCCGGATGCGGGCGCTCGAGGCGCGCGAGATCGCCTCGGGGGCGGTCTCCGGCGACCGGCTGATGGAGCGGGCAGGGGCGGGCGTGGTGGCGGCGGTTCTGGCGCGCTGGCCGGATCTCGACCGGGCCGGTGCCCGGGCGCTGGTGCTGGCCGGGCCGGGCAACAACGGCGGCGATGGCTATGTCATCGCGCGGCTGCTGGCGGAGCGCGGCTGGGCGGTGACGCTGCGGGCGCTTGGCAACCCTGATCGGCTGTCGGGCGACGCCGCAACGATGCGCGCGCGCTGGACCGGGCAGGTGCTGGCGCTGCAGGACAGTCTCGACGGCGCGCCCGATCTGCCCGATCTGCCCGATCTGCCCGATCTGCCCGATCTGCCCGATCTGATCGTGGATGCGCTTTTCGGCACCGGCCTCTCGCGGCCCTTCACTGGGTATCCCGAACTGCAGTCGGCCGTTGCGGCCTGCGCGGCCTCCGAAACCGGCCCGCGCGTCGTCGCGGTCGATCTGCCCAGCGGCCTGTCCGCCGATACCGGCTGGGCGCCTGGCAGCGCGGCGGCGCCCGGTATGGCCGCGCATCTGACCGTGACCTTCCACGCGCCGAAACTGGGCCACTACATCGCGCAGGGTCCCGAAGCCTGCGGTGCGCTGGCGGTCGTCGACATTGGCCTGCCCGAGGCGCCGGGCGCGCCCGAAGCGCCGCGGCTGGCGATGCTCGCCCCCGGCCTGCAGAAGCGGTCGGGGCACAAGTTCAGCCACGGCCACGCGCTGGTGCTGGGCGGCCCGCCCGCGCAGGGCGGCGCCGCGCGGCTTGCGGCGCGGGCGGCGCTCAGGACCGGGGCGGGGCTGGTGACGATCGCCTGCCCCGAGGCCGCGCTGCCGGAAAACGCGGCGCGGCTCGACGCGGTGATGCTGCGCGGGCTTGGAGACGACGAGCCGGCGGCGCTGGCCGCGCTTCTGGACGACCCGCGGATCTCTGCGCTGTGCCTTGGGCCGGGGCTCGGGGTCGACCGCGCCTCGGCGCTGCTGCAGGTGGCACTGGGGGCCGGGCGCGCGATGGTGCTCGATGCCGACGCGCTGACTGCGCTTGCGCAGGCGCCGCAGCTTGCCGCGCGGCTGACACCGCAGGTCGTGCTGACCCCGCATGGCGGCGAATTCGCGCGGCTCGTGCCGGATCTGCCGCAGGCGCTGACGACGGGGCAACTGTCGCGGGTCGAGGCCGCGGCGCAGGCCTCGGCACGGCTTGGCGCGGTCCTGCTGCTGAAGGGGCCTGACACGGTGATCGCCGCGCCCTCGGGCGAGGTGGTCGTGGCGGCCGCGGTCTACGAGGATGCCGCGCCCTGGCTTGCGACGGCGGGGGCGGGCGATGTGCTGACCGGGATCACCGCGGGGCTGCTTGCGCGCGGCTTCGCGCCCTTCGCCGCGGCCGAGACCGCGGCGCTGCTGCATGCCGCCGCCGCGCGCGCCTTCGGGCCGGGCCTGATCGCAGAGGATCTGCCAGAGATGCTGCCGAAGGTTCTGGCCGCGCTATGAACCTCAGGCCTCGACCCGGGCGCGGGCGCAGGCCACTTCCAGCCCTTCGACATAGACGACCTCGTCGCCGTCGAACTCCAGCGTGAAGACCGTCGCCTCGCCCTCGACCGGGGCGATGGCCAGGCCATCGGCCAGCCGCTCGACCGGAACCACCGCGGACGGGGCCCCGTAAAGTGCCTGCGCACGCCAGTCGCGGATCAGAAGGCCGGTGCCGGCCGCCAGCCGGATCTCGGCCTCGGGGCGGTCGCCGCCCAAGGTGTGCGGCACCACGCGGTAAAGGCCCGAGGTCACCCGCCGCGACGAGACCGCGCGCAGCACGCGGGCGCCCGATCGCGTGATGACCCTGTCGCCCGGCGACAGGTATTCGACCGGCAACTCGCCCTCCAGCGTCAGCACGCCGGAGCCTAGCGTGATCCCGCCGTCCGTCCCGGTCCCGATACGGTCCAGGGGTCGCGCGCGGCTGTCCTGCGTCATGGTGCTGCCCTCGAAATCTGCTGCCTCGATTTTTTCCGGCAGAATGTGGCAAGAATTGGCTAATCGCGAGAGTTTTCGGGGGCGCTTTTTCCTCTCGCATCACCGCCAGAGTGTTGCTAGAACGGCGCGGATTTTCGGGGGGCGGCGGCTTCGGGCGCCGGGCCCCCGCGGATGTGCGCGGGTGTGGCGGAACTGGTAGACGCACCAGATTTAGGTTCTGGCGCCGCAAGGCGTGGGGGTTCGAGTCCCTTCACCCGCACCAGAGGATAAAGGACGACAGAATGCAGGTCACCGAGACCCTGAAAGAAGGCCTCAAGCGCGGTTACACCATCACGGTGCCGGCCGCCGAGCTCGAAGCCAAGGTCAACGAGAAACTCGTCGAGGCCCAGCCCGAGATCGAGATGAAGGGCTTCCGCAAGGGCAAGGTGCCGATGGCGCTGCTGAAGAAGCAGTTCGGTCAGCGCATCCTGGGCGAAGCCATGCAGGACGCCATCGACGGCGCGATGAAGGACCATTTCGAGAAGACCGGCGACCGCCCGGCGCTTCAGCCGAAGGTCGAGATGCAGGACGGCGAGACCTGGAAGGAAGGCGACGACGTCGTGGTCAACCTGACCTATGACGCGCTGCCCGAGATCCCCGAGGTCGACACCTCGGCCGTGACGCTCGAGAAGCTGGTGGTCAAGGCCGACGAGGCCGCGGTGACCGAGGCGCTGGAAAACCTCGCGAAGTCGTCGCAGAACTTCGAAAGCCGCAAGAAGGGCACCAAGTCGAAGGACGGCGATCAGGTCGTCATCGACTTCGAGGGCTTCGTCGACGGCGAGGCCTTCGAGGGCGGCAAGGGCGAGGACTACCCGCTCGTGCTCGGCTCGGGCTCGTTCATCCCGGGCTTCGAAGACCAGCTGACCGGTGCCAAGGCCGGTGAAGAGGTCGAGGTCAAGGTGACCTTCCCCGAGGAATACGGCGCCGCCCACCTCGCCGGCAAGGAAGCCCTGTTCAAGACCACCGTCAAGGACGTGAAGGCCCCGAAACCGGCCGAGATCGACGACGAGCTGGCCAAGAAGTTCGGCGCCGACGACCTCGAGGGCCTGAAGGGCCAGATCTCGGGCCGTCTGGAATCGGAATACGCCGGTGCCTCGCGCGCGGTGATGAAGCGGGCGCTGCTCGACCAGCTCGACGGGCTCGTCTCGTTCGACCTGCCGGAAGCGCTGGTCGAGGCGGAAGCCAACCAGATCGCCCACCAGTTGTGGCACGAGGAAAACCCCCACGTCCACGGCCATGACCATGGCAACATCGAGGTCTCGGACGAGCACAAGAAGCTGGCCGAGCGTCGCGTGCGCCTTGGCCTGCTGCTGGCCGAGATGGGCCGCAAGGCCGAGATCGAGGTCACCGATGCCGAGATGACCCAGGCGGTTCTCGCCCAGGCCCGCCAGTACCCGGGCCAGGAGCGCGCCTTCTTCGAGTTCGTCCAGAAGAACCCGCAGATGCAGCAGCAGCTGCGCGCGCCGATCTTCGAGGACAAGGTCGTCGACCACATCGTCTCGGGCGCCAAGGTCTCCGAGAAGGAAGTCTCGAAGGACGAGCTGCAGAAGGCCATCGAGGCCCTCGACGAGCTCTGATCCCCTCGGGATCGCAGGACAGGCGGGCCGCTCCGAAAGGGGCGGCCCGTTTCCGTTTGCCGGGTTGGCCAGAGCGGGGCAGCCGGCGCGGGGCCCGGCCCGGCGGCGCCCGCGACCCGCGACCGCCGCCGTGGCGAGCGCGCGGGCAAGCCTCGCCCCGCCGGCCGGCAAGGCCGCCGGAGCCACTTCATCGGGTCCGGGGATTGAAGCAGATTTGGTTGAAGGGGCTCTAGAACACGGCCCCGCGGCGCGCGATGTCCAGCGTCGCGTCCGCACCCGGGTAGGACGACAAACCCGGGATCCAGCCGCCGCCCGACGCGATCGAGTCATTGCCAGCCTGCACTGCACGGACCGGCCTGCTGCCGGCGTTTTGGCCGGCCAGACTTTAGCCTGCCCTGTCATTGCCACCGGTGACCGGGGCCATGCGCAGCCCGGGCCGCGAGACGCCGGCGCAGGCCGACGAACCTGGGGGCGGGTCGGCCGGCGAGGGTGCGCATGACCTCCGAAGCCCCCTTCGTCGGTGCCGCTGATGTCGATGCGCGGCAACGCGATGAGGGCACAGGGGGCAGGACTGACGGATAGCCGAACCTGCGGCAAGCGTACCGCGCCGCCGGAGGGTGGCGGCGCAGTCAGCAGGTCGACTAACGGCCGGCGCGCGAAAACGCTTCACCGAAAGTCCGGGGCGATGCACCCCGACGGCTTGGAGGGGCCTTCGCCTCAGCTGGCGCAGGCGCGCCTACTCGCCCAGCGTATCGGCCGAGAACGCCCCGCGCGCGCCCATCGGCTGCGGCCTGCCGGTGGTGGTGTCGCGGGCGGTCTGACGCTCGGCCTCGGAATTGATCTCGGCCCCCAGCAGCACCACCGCTGCCGCGATCCAGGCCCACATCATCAGCGCCACCACCGCGCCCAGCGAGCCATAGGTGGCGTCGTAGGACGCGAAATTCGCGGTGTAGAACGAGAACCCCGCCGAGGCCGCGATCAGCAGCGCCGCCGCGGTCAGCGCCCCCGGCGAGACCCAGCGCCACTTGGCGTCCTCGCGCGACGGGCCGAAGCGGTAGAGCACGCTCAGCACGAACAGCAGCAGCCCCAGCATCGCTGGCCAGCGCAGCACCAGCATGATCCGGTCGGTGGCGAAGGTCGTGGGCAGCCGTGCCAGCACCGAAGGCAGCGCCGCCGACAGGCCCAGAAGCAGGATCACCATGCCGATCCCGCCGATGGTCATCGTCAACGACCAGGCGTTCAGCTGCAGGAAGCTGCGCCGCTCGCGCTCGCCATAGGCGACGTTCAGCGCCTCGATCATCGCCTTCATCCCGCCGTTTGCCGTCCAGAGCGCCAGCGCCAGGCCGAAGACGGTGGCGAAGGTCAGCGTCGCCGGGTCGGTGGCCAGCAGCGCGTCCAGCTGGATGCGGATCAGCTCGATCGCGGAGGGGGGCAGCAGATAGTCGAGCTGCGCTAGGTTCGCCAGAACGATGGCCCGGTCGGCAAACAGTCCGAAGACCGACACCAGCGCGGTGATCGCCGGGAACAGCGACAACAGGGCGTAGAAGGCGACGCCCGCGGCCACCGCCAGCACCCGGTCCTCCCAGATCTGGTCCCATGTGCGGGCGGCGATGCGTCTCCAGCCCCCGGCGGGGATCGCGGCCGGGCTCTCGGCGGCGCGACCCGCGGCGGCGGCCGTGGGGGTGACGGGGGGAACCGCGCCCGCGCCGACGCCCTCGGCCCGCGGTGCGGCGGTCGGATGGGTTCCGGACAGGCTGTCGGGCGGCAGCATCCCGCGGACGAGGCCGGCGCCGAAGACCAGCGTCTTCAGCGCTTTCGGCGGCTCCTGATGGGCGGGCCAGTGATGGGCCAGCGCCTCGACCCAAGCTGTGATCGCGGCGATCTCTGCCAACGGATCGCGCCGCGCGGCAGCCGGCGGCTCCGCCGCCGCGGTCGTCCCCGTCGCCATGGTCGCCAGCCGCAGCTTCAGCGCCGCGACCTCGGCCGCGATCACGGCAAGCTCGGCCTCGAGCACGCTCGGATCAGGCGCCGCCAGCGTCGGCTCCATCTCTGGCCCCAGTGCTGGCCCCGGCGTCTGATCGGGACCGGGATCCGGCATCGGACCGGGCAGCGGGCCGGGCCCCGGATCCGGCATCGGGTCGGGCAGGGGCATCGGCGGAAGGTCCCCCGGGGGCGCTCCGGGCGGTGCGTCGGGCGGCATCGGCACCCCCGCGGCGGCCCGGGCCGCGTCGATCTCGTGCAGCAGCGCATCGATCCCCGCAAGTTCGGCCGCCAGCGCGGTCGACAGCGTCTCTTCGGCCGCCTCGATCTCGGCGGCGGTCGCTGTGGGGGGCGGCGGCGGTTCGGGCAGCGGCGGTGCCGGTGCCGGATCGGGCGGGATCGGGTCGCCCGGGGCGGGCGCCGGCGGGTCGCCGGCCCGCATCGCGCCGTCGTCCGTACGTGCGTCGCCGTCCTTGCCGTCCTTCATCGCCGCCGCCAGCCTTTCCAGCGCCACGATATCGGCCTCGAGGGCCGCGCCGCGGCGCGCTTCGGTTCCGGTCACTGTCATCAGGCGTTTCTCCCCGTGGTCCACCGGGGCAACGTCCTGTCGGCGCTGATGTTCCCCCCGACCGGGTCCCGAAGCAAGCCCCCGAAGCAAGCCCCGTCGTCCGCGCGGGCCATGCGGCAGGGGCACCCGGGCCGGGGGGGCGCGGGGGGCCACGCTGGCCCCCCGACCCTGTTCAAAACCGCCCGACCGAAACTGCAAGGGCCGCCCCTTTCGGAGCGGCCCCGCCTGTCGAAGGATCCCGGCCTCGCGACCGGGAGATCGATCACTCGTCGTCGCCGGCGGCGCCGCCGATGTCGTCGAACAGTTCCGAGATCTCGAACTCGGCGGCGGCTTCTTCTTCCGCAGCCAGTTCCTGGATCGACTTGCCCGAGGCCTGCAGTTCGGCTTCCTCGGTCGAACGCGCGACGTTGACGGTCACGTGCGACGTGACTTCCGGATGCAGCACGACGGTGACGTCATGCAGGCCCAGGTCCTTGATCGGCTTGACCAGCACGACCTGCTTGCGGTCGACGGTGAAGCCGGCGTCCGCGGCGACCTCGGCGATGTCACGCGGGGTGACCGAGCCGTAGAGGGCGCCGGCGTCCGAGGCCGAGCGGATGACGATGAACGACTGGCCGTCGAGCTTCTCGGCCAGGGCTTCGGCTTCCTTCTTGGTCTCGAGGTTGTTGGCCTCGAGCTGGGCCTTGCGGCCTTCGAAGGATTTGATGTTGGCTTCCGAGGCGCGCAGCGCCTTGCCTTGCGGCAGCAGGAAGTTGCGCGCGTAGCCGTCCTTGACGTTGACGACTTCGCCCATCTGGCCAAGCTTGGCCACGCGTTCGAGCAGGATCACTTGCATCTGCGTTGCTCCTTACTTGACGGCGTAGGGCAGCAGGGCGAGGAACCGGGCGCGCTTGATCGCCTGGGCGAGCTTGCGCTGGTTCTTGGCCGAGACCGCGGTGATGCGGGCGGGAACGATCTTGCCGCGCTCGGAGATGTAGCGCTGCAGAAGGCGGACGTCCTTGTAGTCGATCTTCGGCGCGTTATCGCCCCCGAACGGATCGACCTTGCGACGACGGAAGAAGGGTTTGCTGGCCATGGTTTATGGTCCTTAACTGAAGCCGAAGATCAACGACGCTCGCGACGGTCGCCATCGCGACGGTCGCCACGGTCACCACGCTCGCTCCGCTCGTCGCGGCGCTGCATCTGGACCGAGGGGCCTTCCTCGTGGGCGTCGACCTTGACGGTCAGCACGCGCATGACGTCGTCGTGCAGACGGGCGAGACGCTCCATCTCCAGCACGGCGGCCGAGGGGGCCTCCGAACGCAGATAGGCGTAGTGGCCCTTGCGGTTCTTGTTGATCTTGTAGGCCATCGTCTTCACACCCCAGTATTCCGAGGTGACGACCTTGCCGCCGTTGTCGGCGAGAACGGTCGAGAAATGTTCGACGAGGCCTTCGGCCTGCGCGTTGGACAGGTCCTGACGCGCGATGAGGACATGCTCGTAAAGCGGCATGAACGCTCCTATGTCTCTGCGCACTTCATAGGCGGGATGACCTTCCGCTCCCGCCACGAGAGGATACGCCGGTTTCAAGAACGCGGCGGAAGGACTGCGGCCTTATACACGCGCGGGCCCGTGGCGCAACCGGATTCCCGCCACGCGGGGCAGCAGTGCGGTCACCTTCGCGCGGGCGCCGGGCCCCCTTCGCCTGACGCGAAGGTGTCTTCGCAAAGGCGCACATATTCTGTGGATGCCTAAGGAATTGTGCGGATCGGTCAGAGCGGTCAGCTTTCCGCCATCGCAATCCCCTCCCAGGAGCTGATCCCCATGACCCTCCGCGCCCTCGCCGCCGGCCTCGCCCTGTCGCTCGCCGCGACCGCCGCCTTCGCCGCCCCCGAGAAATACGTCCTCGACAACACCCATACCCAGATCGTCTTCCACTACGATCACCTCGGCTTCTCGACCGGTTACGGCATGTTCGCGGGCTTCGACGGCGAGATCACCTTCGACCAGGAAGAGCCGACCGCCTCGTCGGTGACCGTGTCCTTCCCGATCACCTCGCTGATCACCGGCATCGACGCCCGGACCGAGCATTTCCTGTCGCCCGACTTCTTCGGCAAGTCCGAGAACAAGACCGTCACCTTCACCTCGACCGCGATCGAAGTAACTGGCGAGAAGACCGCCAAGATCACCGGCGACCTCACCCTGAATGGTGTCACCAAGCCGGTGGTTCTGGATGCGGCACTGACCAAGGCCGACACCCACCCGATGGCGAACAAGCCCTGGGCGGGCTTCACCGCGACGACCGTCGTCAAGCGCAGCGACTTCGACCTTGGCATGTTCGTCCCCTATGTCGGCGACGACGTGACCGTCGAGATCTCGATCGAGGCGATGAAGGCCGAGTGACCCTCGTCTGAACCGGTCTCCAGCGGCGTCGGGCACCCCCCGGCGCCGTTCGCGTTTCGCGGCCGGCGTTTCGACGCCGTTCTTTCCACGCCTTCGCTGCGCCGGGTCCGGTCGCCGAGACGGGGCGGAGTGCCGCGCCGGACCCGAGGTAAGGGCGGGCGACGGCCCGCGCGCCGTTTCGGTCCCGCCTTTTCTGCGCCTTCGCTGCGCCGGGCCCCGTCGCCGCGACGGGCACGATCGGCGCCCCGGCATCGGCGGCGGAGCGGGCGGCCGCTCAGCCTTCGTCGGCGGCGATCAGGAACAGCTCGCCCCGGTCCTCCAGCCCCCGGATCGCGGCGACGACGCTGCCATAGGCGGCTTCGAGGTCCTTGGCCTTGGGCTGGACCGACTGCGCCTCTTCGCGGATCGACTGCGCCATGCGCTGCGACATGTTGGACAGGATGTACTCGGCGGCCTCGCGGTCCGGGCCCTGCGCGCCGGCGACGATGATGACCAGCTGCGCGGCCTCGATCCCCTTGACCACCTTCGGAATGTCGCGCCCCTCGATCCGCTTCGGGATGTTGGCGAAGGTGAAGATCGCCTTGCGCACTTCATTGGCGAAGTCCTGATCGGTCTCGTCGAGCCCGGCCAGCACATCCTCGCGCGTGGCGGCCTTCGACTGGTTCAGGATCGCGCCCACCCGCTGCACCGGCCCGTCGGCGAAGGCCTTCGGCGGTTCCGCATCCAGCTGCGCGGCCAGCGACTGGCCGATGCGCAGCACGGTGTCGGGGTCGATGTTGCCGGTGAGCGAGACGGCATAGGCAATGCGCCGCGCCCGGTCGCCCGGCAGCCGTTCCAGCAGCTGCGCGGCCTTCGCCACCGACAGCTTCGACAGCAGCACCGCCCCGATCTCGATGCTTTCCTCGTTCAGCACCGGCAGCAGCCGGTCGGGTTCCAGACCCGCGATCCGCTGCCAGGGATCGCCGCGCTGCGTGGCCCCGGCGATCCGCCGCAGCCGGCTGGCGGTGCCGGCCGACAGGTGCCGGCCCAGCAGGTCCAGCGCCCCGGTCAGCCCGTCGGGGAAGGACAGACCGATCGCCTCGACCCCTTCGATGAACTCGGCGACCACGGCGTCCAGCGTCTCGCGGTCGACAGAGCGCATGGTGCCGATCTGTTCGGTCAGGATGCCCTGCAGATCCTCGGGCAGGTCGGCCAGCGGCACGTCCGCCCCTTCCTGCAGCAGCAGCCGCACGATGATCGCGGCCTTTTCGCGGCCGCTCAGGCGCTTCGGGCCCGACAGGCGGCCGGTCAGACCGATGTCGCGGCCAAAGCCAAGCTCGCCGCCCCGCGGGGCGAAGGGTGTCAGATCGGCCATGTCCCGTGTTCCGCCTCAGCCAGCCGGTGCGGGCCGGTCGCGGCGGCCCGGCGCCAGAATGCGGGGCCGGGGGTTAAGACGGGCTTGAGATCAGCTGGTGGTGGCGACGCAGGTCTTGGTCGCCTCGTCCCAGACCGTGCCCTGCGCACAGCTCATCGCGGCCTGGCTGTTGCAGCCGGGCGAGGCGAGCACGGCGGTCGGAAGCAGGGCCAGAAGGATCAGGGCAGGGACGGTCACGGCGCGCTGGGTCATCGGGGTCTCTCCTGACGGGTGAAGCTTCCCCTAGGGAAGCATCCCCCGCCGAGTCCCGCCAAATCACGCGGCCGTGACCGGCCGCGTGGATCGGTTCCGCAGGTCGGGCAGGTCAGGCCTTGCCGAAAACGCGGGCGAAGATCGTGTCGACATGCTTGGTGTGGTAGTCCATGTCAAACTTGGCGTTGATCCCGTCCTCGCCCAGTGCCGCCACGACCTCCTTGTCGGCCAGCAGCAGCGTGCGGAAATCGAGCCGCTCTTCCCAGACCTTAAGCGCGTTGCGCTGCACCATCGAATAGGCGTCCTCGCGGCTGACACCGGCCTGCGTCAGCGCCAGCAGCACGCGCTGCGACATCACCAGCCCGGGGAACTTGTTCATGTTGTCGAGCATGTTCTGCGGGAAGATCAGCATCTTCTCGACCACGCCCGCCAGCCGGTTCAGCGCGAAATCCAGCGTGATCGTGGCATCGGGCGCGATCCCGCGCTCGACCGAGGAGTGCGAGATGTCGCGCTCGTGCCAAAGCGCCACGTTCTCCATCGCCGGGATCACCGTCATCCGCACGAGGCGGGCGAGGCCGGTCAGGTTCTCGGTCAGCACCGGGTTCTTCTTGTGCGGCATCGCCGACGAGCCCTTCTGGCCCATCGAGAAGAATTCCGCGCCTTCCAGCACTTCGGTGCGCTGCATGTGGCGGATCTCGATCGCGACGTTCTCGATGCTGCTGGCAATGACGCCCAGCACCGCGAAGAACATCGCGTGGCGGTCGCGCGGGATGACTTGCGTCGAGATCGGCTCGGGCGTCAGGCCCAGCTTGGCGCAGACATGCTCTTCGACGCGCGGGTCGATGTTGGCGAAGGTGCCGACCGCGCCCGAGATCGCGCCGGTCGCGATTTCCGCGCGCGCCGCCTGCAGGCGGGCCTTGTTGCGGTCCATCTCGGCATAGAAGCGGGCGAAGGTCAGGCCCATCGTCGTCGGCTCGGCATGGATGCCGTGGCTGCGGCCGACGCGGACGGTCATCTTGTGCTCGAAGGCGCGGGTCTTCAGCGCGGCCAGCACCCGGTCCATGTCGGCCAAGAGGATGTCGGCGGCGCGGACCAGCTGCACGTTCAGGCAGGTGTCCAACACGTCGGACGAGGTCATGCCCTGATGGACGAAGCGCGCCTCTTCCGAGCCCACGTGTTCGGCCAGATGGGTGAGGAAGGCGATGACGTCATGCTTGGTGACGGCCTCGATCTCGTCGATGCGGTCGACGTCGAAGTTCACGTCCTTCGCCTTCCAGACGGCCTCGGCGTTCTCGCGCGGGATCACGCCCAGGTCGGCCTGCGCGTCGCAGGCATGGGCCTCGATCTCGTACCAGATCTTGAACTTGGTCTCGGGCGACCAGATGGCGACCATCTCGGGGCGGGCATAGCGCGGGATCATCGGGGCCTCGGGCTTGATGTGCGAAGGATCGCGCGCCTCTTAGACCGCACCGGGGCAGGTCGCAAGCGCTGCGCATCCCCAAGAGACGGCACCTCTGCGCATCGGGCCTGATCCGCAAGCGAAGTTGCGGAACCCTGAGCCCTGGAACAGGAGGGTCACCGGATGCGGACCATGACCGAGGACGAACTCCACGCGCAGCTGGATCGGGTGATCGACCGCGCGGTCGAGGATCACGAGGAAACCCTGGTGACACGCGATGGGCAAGAGGCTGTGGTCATCGTCTCGAAGGCCGATTGGGACGGGATCCAGACCACGCTACACCTGCTGTCCTCACCCGCCAATGCCGCGCGCCTGCTGGCCTCGATCGCCGAGCTGCAGACTGGGCGTGCGTGAGGCGTAGGGGCGCACCTTCCATGCAGAGATCCGTCCATGACCGGTATGGCGCAGGTGATCCTACGACATGCGCTTGGCAGGACAGGCCGACCAAGCGGAACGCCATGGCCGAGACCCCGCGCGGCGACCTGTCGGGTTGGTGGTTACGGCGGATCACGTCAGAGCACCGGCTGGTCTACCGCGTGACAGGGGCCGGCGCGGCACAGGCGCTGGAGATCGCGCAGTGCCGCTACCACTATTGATCCGCTTCAGGAATTCCCGCGGCCGCGGGCGAACAGGCCCGCATCCTCGGCCGCGCGCATCAGGGCGCGGGACTTGTTGACGGTCTCCTGCCATTCCGCCTGCGGATCGCTGTCGAAGACCACGCCGCCGCCGGCCTGTACGTAAAGTTTGCCGTCCTTCACCACCGCGGTGCGCAGGGCGATGCACATGTCCATCTCGCCATTGGCCGCGAAATAGCCGGCACCACCGCCGTAGATGCCGCGCTTCTCGGGCTCCAGCTCGTCGATGATCTCCATCGCCCGCACCTTCGGCGCGCCCGAGACGGTGCCCGCCGGCAGCCCCGCCAGCAGAGCCGAGAGCGCATCCTCGCCCTCGGCGATCTCGCCGATGACATTCGAGACGATGTGCATCACGTGGCTGTAGCGTTCGATGATGAACTTCTCGGTGGGCTTCACCGTGCCGATCTTCGCGACCCGGCCCACGTCGTTGCGGCCGAGATCCAGCAGCATCAGATGCTCGGCCAGTTCCTTCTTGTCCGACAGCAGGTCCTCTTCCAGCGCGCGGTCCTCGTCGGGCGTGGCGCCGCGGGGCCGGGTGCCGGCGATGGGACGGATCGTCACCTCGCCCTCGCGCAGCCGCACGAGGATCTCGGGGCTGGCGCCGACGATCTGGAAGCCGTCCATGTTGAAATAGAACAGGAAGGGCGAGGGGTTGGTGCGCCGCAGGCTGCGGTAGAGCGCGAAGGGCGGCAGCGGGAAGTCCATCGTCCAGCGCTGCGAGGGCACGACCTGGAAGATGTCGCCGGCGCGGATGTAGTCCTTGGCCTTCTCGACCGCCGCAAGATAGTCGGCATGCGCGAAATTCGACACCGGCTCGCCGACGCTCGACAGCTCGCCCAGGCTCCGGCTCTCGCCCGCCTGACGTTCGAGATCGCGCACCGCGTCCATCACCCGCTCGGCCGCCTGCGCATAGGCCGCGCGCGCCGACAGGCCGGAACTGACCCAGGCGGGCGAGACCACCGTCACCTCGCCCTTCACCCCGTCCAGCACCGCCACGACCGAGGGGCGCAGCAGCATCGCGTCGGGCGCGCCGATCGGATCGGGGTTCACGTTCGGCAGCTTCTCGACCAGCCGGATCATGTCATAGCCGAGATAGCCGAAGAGCCCGGCCGCGCTGGGCGGCAGGCCCTCGGGCATCTCGATGTGGCACTCGGCCAGCAGCGCGCGCAGCGAGGCCAGCGGATCCGCGGCCTCGTCGACGAAGGCGGTGGCATCGAAGCGGGCCTGACGGTTCAGCCGGGCGGTCGCGCCCTCGCATTGCCAGATCAGGTCGGGCTTCATCCCGATCATAGAATAGCGCCCGCGCACCTCGCCGCCGGTGACGCTTTCCAGAAGGAAGGACAGCGGCCCCGCCTCGGACAGTTTCAGCATCAGCGAGACCGGCGTGTCCAGATCCGCCGCCAGCCGCGTCCAGACGAGCTGGTTCTTCCCTGCCTCGTAACCGGCCTCGAAATCGGCATAGGAAGGGGTGAGTGCCACGTGCGTCGTCCTTGTCGTGCGCCCTCGGGTCAGGCCCGGGGATCAGTTGAGCTGTGCGTTGACCGCGTTGACCGCGTTCTGGTTGATGCTGACGCCGGCCTCGGTCTCGGCGGCGTTGACGTAGAACTGCAGCACGTCCTGCGCCAGCGACTGGCGCAGCTGCTGCTCGATGGCGGCGCGCGCCTTGCCGGCATCGGCATCGCCCGCCTCGGGCGCCGAGATGCTGTCAAGCCGCAGCGCCAGCGCCGCGCCGGTCTTGGCATCGGCCAGCGCCAGCGTGCCATGCTCGGGCAGGGTGAAGACGCGGGCGACCAGATCCTGCGGCAGGTTCTCGATGAAGCCGTCGCGCTTCATCGGCTCGACCGTCTGCAGCTCGAGCCCGGCAGCCTGCGCGGCGGCGGCGAAATCGGGCGCGGCCAGCAGCGCATCGGCCTTGACCTTCAGCGCCTCGGCGGTGGCGTTCTGGGTCCAGGCGATGGCGACATCGCCGCGCACCTCGTCCAGCGGGCGCACCGCCGGCGGCTTCACCTCAGTCACCTCGATCGCGAAGACGCCGCCATCCGACAGGTCGCGGATCTCGGCGAAATCGCCGGGCTGGGTCTCGAACGCGGCCTTGCGCACCTCGGCATAGGCGGCGAAGCCGGTCGCATCCGCGGCCTCCTGCGTCAGCTCGACGCTGCCCGTCTCCATGCCCTCGGTGTTCGCGGCCAGCTCCTCGACGGTGGCGCCCCCCGCCAGCTCGTCCTCGAGTGCGGCGCGGCGGTCGGCGATCATCCGGCGGGCGCGGTCCATCGCGGCCTCGTCCGACAGCTCGGCCTTGGCCTCTTCGAAGGGGATCTCCTTGGCGTTCAGGATCGCGTTCATCGAGAAGAGCGCGGGGCCCAGATCGCTTTCGAACGGGCCGGCGACGCCGGGGCCGGTCAGCGCGAAGACGCCGGCGCCCGCTGCGCCGAGGTCGTCCTGGCTGACCTCGCCCATGTCGACATCGTCCAGCGTCAGGCCGCGCTCGTTGACATAGGATTCGAAGCTGCGCCGGCCGGCGTCGATCTCGGCCTTGGCGGCGGCGGCATCGGCCTCGGTGTTGAAGACCAGCCGTTCGACCATGCGGCGCTCGGGCTGGCGGAATTCGTCGATGCGGCTTTCATACAGGTCGCGCAGCGCCTGATCGTCCAGCTCGACCTTGCCCAGCATCATCTCGGGCGAGAGCCAGGCGTAGGTCACGCTGCGGGTTTCCGGCGCCGTGAAGTCGGCGGGATGGTCCTTCAGCCAGGCCTCGAGATCGGCGGTGCCGGGGGCGGCCACCGGCGCCTCCAGCGCGCCGGGGCCCAGCGTGACATAGCTGAAGCCGCGCGACTGGCCGGCCCAGTTCGCCAGCAGGTCGAGATAGCCGGCCGGCGCGGCGACGCCGCCGGCGATCGCGCCCTGCAGCACCGAGCGGGCGGCATCGCGGCGCACCTGGTCCTCGAAGATCCGCGGCGACAGGCCCTGCCGGCGCAGCGCCTCGGTGTAGAGGTCGCGGTCGAATTGGCCGTTCACGCCCTTGAAGGCATCGGCGGCGGTGATCTGGCCGCGCACCTGCTCGTCCCCGGCCGACACGCCGATCTCCTGCGCGCGGTCGTCCAGCGCGGCCATCGCCACCAGCCGGCCCAGAACGCTGCGGTCGAGCCCCATCTGCTGGGCCTGCGCCATGTTGACCTGCTGGCCGACTTGGGCCGAGAAGGCCTGCAGCTCGCCCTGCAGCGCGCGGCCATAGTCGCGCACGCCGATCTCCTGGCTGCCGACCTTGGCCACCTGCTGCGACGAGCCGCCGAAATTCGTCACGCCGAAGCCGGCGAGACCCACCAGCAGCAGCAGCACCAGCGCCGCGAACACCGTCTTCGATTTCTTGCCGCGCAAGCTGGTCGCCATGGGCCGCCTCCGTCCCGTGTTGTTCCGATCCCTCGGGTTCGCGGTTGTTTAGGCGCTCGCCCCCGCCGGGGCAAGCGCCGCCAGCCGCGCGAACAGCTCCGTGATGGCCGGGACGTCGATATTGGCGAAGGCGATGCGCAGCTGGCGCTGCCCGGCCGGATCGCCTTCGGGCATGAACATCGTGCCGGGCAGGGTCAGGATCCCGGCCTCCTGCACCAGCGCCCGGGCGAATTCGGGCGAGGGGCGCGGATCGGGATGCTCGACATAGGCGAAATAGGCGCCGCAGCCCAGCAGGCGCCAGCCCGGCAGCCCGGCGAAGCCCGCCCGCATCGCGTCGCGCCGGGCAAGGATCTCGGCCCGCTCGCCCGCCACCCACGGGCCAAGGTTCCGCATCCCCCAGAGCGCGGCATACTGTCCGATCTGGCTCGGGCAGATCGCCACGGTGTCGAGGAACTTTTCGACCTCGGCCAGACGCGCGACGCTGGCCGTGATCGCGCCCACGCGGTGCCCGGTCAGCCGGTAGGCTTTCGAGAAGCTGTAAAGCTGGATCAGCGTGTCGTCCCAGCGCGCGTCGGCGAACAGGTCATGCGGCGCGCCCTCGCGCCCGTCGAAGTCGCGATAGGTCTCGTCGACGATCAGCGCGAGGCCCGCCTCGCGCGCAAGATCGCGGAAGGCGGCGAGCGTTTCTGCCGGATATTCGACCCCGCCCGGGTTGTTCGGGCTGACCAGCACGATCGCCCGGGTCCGTGGCCCGATCAGCGCCCGCGCGGCTTCGGCCTCCGGGATCAGGCTGTCGCCGGTCGCCAGCGGCACGGCGCGCACGCCCTGCATGTCGAGCCACATCTTGTGGTTGAAATACCAGGGTGTCGGCAGGATCACCTCGTCGCCGGCGCCGGCCAGCGTCGACATCACCGCGCAGAAGGCCTGGTTGCAGCCCTGGGTGATCGCGACCTGCGCCGGCTCGATCCGCCCGCCATAGGCCGCGGACCACTGCGCGGCCACCTCCGCGCGCAGCGCCCCCATGCCCAGCACCGGGCCATAGAGATGCATCTCCGGCCGCTCGATCACCGACTCGGCGATGGCGCGGCGCAGCGCTTCGGGCGGCGGATCGACCGGCGCGGCCTGGCTCACGTTCAGCAGCGGCCGCTCGGGCGGGAACACCACCCCCTCGATCCAGCGCCGGGCCTCGGGCACCGGCGGCGCGAAGGTCGCGGCCATCGCCGGATTGAGGGGGGCAGGATTGGGCGGCAGGGCCATCGGACACTCCCGGGGCCGCGGCCCCTCATTCGGCTTGGTGAAAATACTCCGGGGGGAGCGCCCGGCACGGGCGCCGGGGGGCAGCGCCCCCCGCCTTGGTCACTCCTTCCCGCGGTAGGGCTGCACGTATTGCAGCGCCATGTCCCAGGGGAAGAAGATCCAGGTGTCCTGGCTGACCTCGGTCACATAGGTGTCGACGACCGGCCGGCCCTTGGGCTTGGCATAGACCGTGGCGAAATGCGCCTTGGGATAGAGCTTGCGCACCAGCTCCAGCGTCTTGCCGGTGTCGACGAGGTCGTCGATCACCAGGATGCCGGTGCCGTCGCCCATCAGCTCTTCCTGCGGCGATTTCGTCACCACCGCCTCGCGCTGGGCCTGGTTGTCGTAGCTCTTGACCGAGATCGTGTCGACGACCCGGATGTCCAGCTCGCGGCTCAGCACCATCGCCGGCACCAGCCCGCCGCGGGTGATCGCGACGATCGCGCGCCAGCCGCCCTCGGGGGCCATGCCGTCCAGCCGCCAGGCCAGCGCCCGCGCATCGCGGTGCAGCTGGTCCCAGCTCACATGGAAGCCCTTCTCGTGGGGAAGACGGTCGTTCATCGGGTTCTCCCTCAGCTCAGCGCCAGTTTCAGCCCCAGCGCGGCCAAGAGCCCGCCGAAGCAACGGTCGATCACGGTCTTCAGCCCCAGGTAGCCGGCCCGCACGCGGGGCGCGGCGAAGACCCGGGCCACCAGGGCGTTCCAGAGAAACTCGTTGAGGAAGACCGCGCAAAGAATTGCGGCATATGCAGAAAGTCCGGCATGGGCCGGCACGAGGCTGGCGAAGACCGCGCCGAAGAACACCGCCGGTTTCGGGTTGGCCAGCTGCGTCGTCACCCCGCGCCGCAGCGTGGCCAGCGCGCCGCGGCGCCGCTCGGTCCCGGCGCTCTCGACCGGCAGCGGGTCGCGCGCCCCGCGCCACATCGCCACCGCCAGCCACAGCAGATAGGCCGCGCCCGCCAGCCGCAGCGCCAGCATCAGCCCCGGCGCCACCTCGAACACCAGTTTCAGCCCGAACATCGCCGCCGCCGCCCAGCAGCAGGCGCCGATCGCCAGTCCCGCGGCCATGGCCAGCCCGCGCGCGGCGCCCTGCAGCATCCCGGTCCGCGCGGCCATCAGGACCGCCGGGCCGGGAGAGATCGCGGCCAGCAGATGCACGAACCAGATCGTGGCAAAGGCCGCGAGCGTCATGTCAGTGGTCCTTGCGGCCCGTCACGACGTCGATGTCCGGCGCATCCACCGCCTTCATGCCGACGGCGTGATAGCCCGCGTCGACGTGATGCGTCTCGCCGGTCACGCCCGAGCCCAGATCCGACAGCAGGTACAGCGCCGACTTGCCGACCTCGTCCTGCGTGACATTGCGCCGCAGCGGCGAGTTCAGCTCGTTCCACTTCAGGATATAGCGGAAGTCGCCGATGCCCGAGGCCGCCAGCGTCTTGATCGGCCCGGCCGAGATCGCGTTGACGCGGATCCCGTCCTTGCCCAGGTCCTCGGCCAGGTATTTCACGCTCGCCTCGAGCGCGGCCTTTGCCACGCCCATGACGTTGTAATGCGGCATGACCTTCTCGGCGCCGTAGTAGGTCAGCGTCAGGCAGGCGCCGCCCGGGTTCATCATCGCCGAGGCGTAGCGGCACACCGAGGTGAAGGAATAGACCGAGATGTCCATGGTCATGCGGAAGTTCTCGGCCGAGGTGTCGACATAGCGGCCGCGCAGCTCGTTCTTGTCCGAGAAGCCGATCGCATGGACGACGAAGTCCATCGAGCCCCAGGCCGCCTTCAGCGCGCCGAAGCAGGCCTCCATCGAGGCCGCGTCGCCCACGTCGCATTCGTGGATCTGGGTGCAGTTGATCTGCGCCGCCAGCGGTTCGACCCGCTTCTTCAGCGCTTCGCCCTGATAGGAGAGCGCGATTTCGGCCCCCTGGTCGGCGAGGGCCTTTGCGATCCCCCAGGCGATGGATTTATCGTTTGCGAGGCCCATGATGAGACCGCGCTTGCCCGCCATGAGGCCGTTTGACATTTCGCTGGCTCCGCGCATCTTGCGTCAAGTGCCCGACCATTAGGCGATGATCGGTCCTGCATCAAGGGCAGGGGGGCAATGCCGGCGCGGCACCATCGAAGGAACCGGACATGACCAGCGACAGAGACGGCATCTTTGCCGGCGAAAATCCTTTCCAGATCGCGCGCGACTGGCTTGCCACCGCCGAGGGCAGCGAACCGAACGATCCCAACGCCATCGCGCTGGCCACGGTCGACCCCGAGGGCCTGCCCAATGTTCGCATGGTGCTTCTGAAAGAGATCGAAATCGCGGGAATCGGCGGTGGAGGTTTCGTGTTTTACACGAACTATGGTAGCAAGAAGGCGGAGGAGATCGCGTCAGCCGGCAAGGCGGCCTTCGTGCTGCACTGGAAGTCGCTTCGGCGGCAGATCCGGGTCCGGGGCCTGACAGAAAAAGAGGAGGGAAAGACCGCCGATGACTATTATGCGTCCCGCTCGCTGAAATCCCGTCTCGGGGCATGGGCATCCCAGCAAAGCCAGCCGCTCGACAGCCGAGCGACCCTGATGGCAGAGGTCGCGAAAGTCACCCTGCGGCAGGGGCCGAACCCGGCCCGCCCGCCGTTCTGGGGCGGCCTGCGCATCCGCCCGGTCGAGATCGAGTTCTGGGCCGACGGCGCCTTCCGCCTGCACGACCGCTTCCGCTGGCGCCGCGAGACGTTGGAGGCGCCCTGGCGGGTGCAGCGTCTCAATCCCTGACCCGGGCCCTGATCCGGCCCCCGACCCGGCCCCAGTCCCGGCCCGCGACCCGGACCTTCGCCCTGCGCGGCACCCGGCGCCTTACCTTGCGGGAGGCGCCCAAACACCCCGTGGATCGTTGCGAATTATTGCAAAATGCGAGCGGGCAATCGGCGCTTTCGGCGGTTTTTCACGCTTCGCGAATGGTATTGGCCCTTGTTTCTGGCGATGGGCCTTGCAACCCGGCAAAGAGGTGTGACAAGTCGATCCGTGTCGAGCACAACAAAATCAGAAACACCGAAACAAGATGCAGATGATGACCGAACAGGCGCAGATCGACGGGCGGGTGAAATGGTTCGACCCTGCCAAGGGCTTCGGATTCATCCTGTCTGATGCCGGCGGTCCGGACATCCTGCTGCATGCCAACGTCCTGCGGAACTTCGGGCAAAGCTCGGTGGCCGACGGGGCGCGGATTTCGGTGCGCGTCCAGCAGACCCAGCGCGGCGCCCAGGCGACCGAGGTGCTGGCGATCGAGCCGCCCGAGGGCGAGGAACTCACCCAGATCGAGGATGTCGACGACGGCAATGCCGAAGAGATCGCCGGCCTGCCGATGCTGGCGGCGCGGGTGAAGTGGTTCGACAAGGGCAAGGGCTTCGGCTTCGCCAACATCTGGGGCCGGCCCGAGGATGTCTTCATCCATGCCGAGATCCTGCGCCGCGCCGGTTTCGCCGATCTCGGCCCGGGCGAGGCGATCGCGATCCGGGTGATCGACGGCAAGCGCGGCAAGATGGCCGCGCAGATCCTGTCTTGGGAAAGCGCCATGCGCACCCCCGGAGCCGACGAGGCGTGAGCATGGCGGGCCGGAGGACGGGCCCGATGGCAGGGCTGCGGCGGACGCTTGGCGCGCTCGCGCTCATCGCACCGGCTCTCGCCGCGCTGGCCGGTCCGGTGCGCGCCGCCTGCACCCCCGATACCGTCAGCCTGCGCTGGCCCGGCGGCGGCGCCCGCTTCTCGGTCGAGATCGCGGACACGGCCGAGGAACGCGCCCGCGGCCTGATGCACCGCGAGAGGCTGGCCCGCAGCGCCGGCATGCTCTTCATCTACGATCACCCGCAGCCAGCTGCGTTCTGGATGCGCAACACGCTGATCCCGCTCGACATCCTGTTCTTCGACCAGCAGGGACGCCTGACCGTGACCCGCGCCGACGCGGTCCCGGGCGACGAGACGCCGCTGCTGGGCGGCGACTCGGTGTTCATGGTGCTCGAGATCAACGGCGGCCTCGCCGCGCGCATCGGCATCCCGGAGGGGGCCGAGTTGCAGCACCCGGGCCTCGACCCGGCGCAGGCCGCCTGGCCCTGCGACTGACCGGCTGCGGCACGGGCGGCAGCGTCAGGCACGGGCCCGCCCGAAGGGGCTTTCCGTCCCCCGCCGGACCGGCTAAAGCGGGGGCAGTCGGGGCGTGGCGCAGTCTGGTAGCGCGACGGTTTTGGGTACCGTAGGCCGTAGGTTCGAATCCTATCGCCCCGACCACTTCATCCGGAAGGTTTAGCCAGACCATGGCCTTGCGCGGCCCCACAGCGGGCTGGCCGCAGGCCGCCCGATGCTGTCCCGCGCGGCGCGGGGATCAGCCGGCGTTCAGAACGGTGTCGAGGTCGAAGTAGCGGCCGGCGATCTCGGCGCGCTGGCAGACCATCGGCTTCGGCGCGGTGGACTGCATCGGCAGGCTGGTCACCGGCGTGTCGAGCCCCGAGGCCACCAGCATCCGGTCGATCGTCGAATAGACCGAGGCCCCCCAGAGGCCGCCCGCGCAGGCCAGCGCCAGCAGCGGCAGGGCGGGCCTGGCGATACCGTCGGGAACGAGCGAGCCGAGGGACAGGGACATGGTCACCGGCCACCCTTGGTGGCTGCGGGGCACGGCCGCTTGGCGGCTCGGACGGGGGCAATGCGATTCTGCATCTGGGACCTCTCTCAGTCTTCGCCTATCAGGCCGATGCGACCGCGCGGTGTCTGGAATATGGCGAAAATGTGGGCGGGGGCGAGAGTTGCCACGCGGATGACTTTCGTATCCCCTTGTGTCCGCCGAAGCGCCGTGCAACCTGAGCGGGATTGCTACCGTTGACGAGAGACCAGTACATGTCCGACCATCCCGTGCGACCGCAGGCAGAGCTTCCGCTGCCCGCCTCCCCGGCCACCCAGCGGCGCATCCTCGGGCTGTTCCTGATCGCGGTCTTCGTGATGACCGGGGCGGCGACGGCGCTGGTCGCGCTGTTCTAGCGGCGGCCCGCCGCAGCCTCTTTTCCCACGTGCAAATCGCCGCTAACCTGCCCCCGGGGGCAGGGAGCATCTGCATGGAGCTGGACACCAGCGCCGAACTGCTCGTCTGCGATGTGCATTACGAGGACCAGCTGTACGCTGCGATCGCCGACTGGGCGCGGGCCCCGGCCGATCTTCTGCATGCCGATCTTCTCCACACCACCGGACGGTCCACCTGCCGCATCCACAGGCTCGAGTCCCGTGGCCTGACCTGGTCGGCGATCGACCTGCGACTCGTGCCGCCGTCGCTCTGCCATGTCTGCGGCACCCGCCATCCGCCGCCCGAGGCACCGCCGCTGGGGCCGGACGACTTCCTTCCCTGATCCCCGGGCGATTCTCGCCACCGGTTCCCACAAGATGATGTGGCAGTGCAGCAATCGGCCCACCAGCCGATGCGGTGCCCGGGTTTTGGGCAGGATCGGCGCCGGCCATGGCAAACCGGCCACAGCCGGGCTTTTCCCCAGCCTGCCTGTGGACAAGCGGGGACAAGTCGCGGGCGGCGCGCGGCAAGGCCCATGAACGCAGGAGATTTTTTTCCACAGGTCGTTACGCGCAGCCGTGGGAGGAATCGTGGCGGCTGCCGACCGGCCCGGCTTGCGGAATCGGCAAGCGGATTATTTGGACAGGCCGCCGAGAATAAGCGTTGACCATCGCAGGGCTTGCCCGCAAGTTGTGGGCATAGCGGAACCGCACACCATATTTAGTGGCCGCGATCAGCCAGAACCTCAAGGGTCGAGCGACCCGTGCCCCGGCGCTGCCACGCCGGGGACGGGCGCGGCTGTGTCCTGTGCGGCGCCATGGAACAGGCGGGGCGGCAAGCCCCCGGGGACAGGACAGACGGGACAGGTCATGAAGATCGAGCGCAGATTCACCGAAGCCGGACGCGACGCCTACGCAGCCCTTGCCTTCACCACCACCACCTCGGAAATCCGCAACCCCGACGGCAAGATCGTCTTCCGCAACGAGGCGGTCGAGGTGCCCGAGGGCTGGAGCCAGGTCGCCGCCGACGTTCTGGCGCAGAAATACTTCCGCAAGGCCGGCGTGCCCGCCCGCCTGAAGAAGGTGCGCGAGAAGGGCGTGCCCGAGTTCCTCTGGCGCTCGGTCCCCGACGAGGACCAGCTGGCGAAGCTGCCCGAGGGCGAGCGCTTCACCGGCGAGACGTCGGGCAAGCAGGTCTTCGACCGCCTCGCCGGGGCCTGGGCCTACTGGGGCTGGAAGGGCGGCTACTTCACGACCGAGGCCGACGCCTCCGCCTATTTCGACGAGATGCGCTTCATGCTGGCCGCGCAGATGGCCGCGCCGAACAGCCCGCAGTGGTTCAACACCGGCCTGCACTGGGCCTACGGCGTCGATGGCCCGGCGCAGGGTCACTATTACGTCGACTTCAAGACCGGCAAGCTGGTGAAGTCCGACTCGGCCTATGAACACCCGCAGCCCCACGCCTGCTTCATCCAGTCCGTCTCTGACGATCTGGTGAACGAGGGCGGGATCATGGATCTCTGGGTCCGCGAGGCGCGGCTCTTCAAATACGGCTCGGGCACCGGCACCAACTTCTCGAGCCTGCGCGGCGAGGGCGAGAAATTGTCGGGCGGCGGCAAGTCCTCGGGCCTGATGGGCTTCCTGAAGATCGGCGACCGCGCGGCGGGCGCGATCAAGTCGGGCGGCACCACGCGCCGCGCCGCGAAGATGGTGATCTGCGACATGGATCACCCCGATATCGAACAGTTCATCAACTGGAAGGTCATCGAAGAGCAGAAGGTGGCCTCGCTGGTCGCCGGCTCGAAGATGCACGAGCGCCAGCTGAACGAGATCTTCGCGGCGATCCGCGCCTGGGACGGGTCCTCGGAAGATGCCGTCGATCCGGCGAAGAACGACGGGCTGAAGAAGGCGATCCGCGCCGCGAAGAAGGTCTCGATCCCGGAAACCTACATCAACCGGGTTCTGCAATACGCGGGCCAAGGCTTTGGCTCGATTGAGTTTCCGACCTACGACACCGACTGGGATTCCGAAGCCTATATCTCGGTCTCGGGCCAGAACTCGAACAACTCGGTCCGCGTCACCGATGCCTTCCTGAAAGCGGTCCGCGACGACGCGCCCTGGGAGCTGGTGCGCCGCACCGACGGCAAGGTCGCCAAGACCGTGAAGGCGCGCGAGCTCTGGAACCAGATCGGCCATGCCGCCTGGGCCTGCGCCGATCCGGGCATCCAGTATCACGACACGGTCAACGCCTGGCACACCTGCCCGGAAGACGGCGAGATCCGCGGATCGAACCCGTGCTCGGAATACATGTTCCTCGATGACACGGCCTGCAACCTGGCCTCGATGAACCTTCTGCAATTCTACAAGGACGCGAAGTTCGACGCGCAAGCCTATGTTCATGCGTCGAAACTTTGGACCGTGACGCTTGAGATCTCGGTGACGATGGCGCAGTTCCCGTCGAAAGAGATCGCGCAGCGCTCCTACGACTACCGCACCCTCGGCCTCGGCTATGCCAACATCGGCGGCCTCTTGATGAACATGGGTCTGGGCTACGACTCGGACGAGGGTCGCGCGCTCTGCGGGGCGCTGACCGCGATCATGACCGGCGTGGCCTATGCGACCTCGGCCGAGATGGCGGGCGAGCTGGGCGCCTTCCCGGGCTATGCCCGCAACCGCGAGCATATGCTGCGGGTGATCCGCAACCACCGTGCGGCCGCCTATGGCTCGGGCAAATACGAGGCGCTGAACGTCGCCCCGGTCGCGCTCGATCACGCGAACTGCCCGGACCAATCGCTTGTCGCCCTTGCGAAATCCGCCTGGGACGAGGCGCTGTCGCTGGGTGA
Source organism: Frigidibacter sp. MR17.14 (assembly GCF_037095735.1). Lineage (NCBI taxonomy): Bacteria > Pseudomonadati > Pseudomonadota > Alphaproteobacteria > Rhodobacterales > Paracoccaceae > Frigidibacter > Frigidibacter sp. MR17.14. The sequence goes on from NZ_JBAWKD010000004.1 coordinate 265,392, forward strand.
GAAGCACGGCTTCCGCAACGCGCAGGCCACCGTCATCGCGCCGACCGGCACCATCGGTCTGGTGATGGATTGCGACACCACCGGCATCGAGCCCGACTTCGCGCTGGTGAAGTTCAAGAAGCTGGCCGGCGGCGGCTATTTCAAGATCATCAACCGCTCGGTCCCGGGCGCGCTGGAAACGCTCGGCTACGGCTCGGCGCAGATCGAAGAGATCATCGCCTATGCGGTCGGCCATGCCAGCCTTGGCAACTGCCCGGGCATCAACCACACCGCGCTGATCGGCCATGGCTTCGGCGCCCGCGAGCTCGAGAAGATCGAGGCCGCGCTGCCCACCGCCTTCGACATCCGCTTCGTGTTCAACCAATGGACGCTGGGTGAAAGCTTCTGCCGCGAAACCCTTGGCATCCCTGCTGAAAAGCTGAACGACCCCAGCTTCGACATGCTGCGCCACCTCGGCTTCTCGAAGGCCCAGATCGACGCCGCCAACGACCATGTCTGCGGGACGATGACGCTGGAGGGCGCACCGTTCCTGAAGGACGAGCATCTGCCGGTCTTCGACTGCGCCAATGCCTGCGGCAAGAAGGGCAAGCGTTATCTCTCGGTCAGCAGCCACATCCACATGATGGCCGCGGCGCAAAGCTTCATCTCGGGCGCGATCTCGAAAACCATCAACATGCCGAACTCGGCCAGCATCGCCGAGGCGCTCGACGCCTACGAGCTGAGCCACAGCCTGGCGCTGAAGGCCAACGCGCTCTATCGCGACGGCTCGAAGCTGAGCCAGCCGCTGGCCTCGGCGTTGGTCGAGGATGACGAGGAGGCCGAAGAGATCCTCGCCACCGGCACGCCGATGGAGAAGGCGCAGGTCATCGCCGAGAAGATCGTCGAGAAGGTGATCGTCAAGGAGATCGTCCGTACCCACCGCGAGAAGCTGCCCGAGCGCCGCAAGGGCTATACCCAGAAGGCGGTGGTCGGCGGCCACAAGGTCTATCTGCGCACCGGCGAATACAAGGACGGGTCGCTGGGCGAGATCTTCATCGACATGCACAAGGAAGGCGCCGGCTTCCGCGCGATGATGAACAACTTCGCAATCGCGGTGAGCGTCGGCCTGCAATACGGTGTTCCCCTTGAAGAATTCGTCGACGCCTTCACCTTCACCAAATTCGAGCCCGCGGGCATGGTGCAGGGCAACGACTCGATCAAGTCGGCGACTTCGATCCTTGACTACGTATTCCGGGAACTGGCGGTCAGCTATCTCGACCGCACCGATCTTGCGCATGTCGCCCCGAAGGGCGCGAGCTTCGACGACATCGGCACCGGCTCGCATGACGTCACCGGCCCGAATGTCGCCCCGGTCAGCGAAAGCGCCGCGTCGAAATCGCTCGAGGTGCTGAAGCAGATCTCGTCCACGGGCTATCTGCGCAAGCGCCTGCCGCAGGAACTGGTGGTGCTGCAGGGCGGTGCCGCGACCGCGCTGATGGGCGATCTGGACACGGTGACCGCGCTGAACCGGCTGGTGCCGGAAACCTCGACCTCGCTCGCGAGCGGCGTGGTGTCGATGGATGCGCGCACCAAGGCCAAGATGCAGGGCTACGAGGGCGAGGCCTGCGGCGAATGTGGCAACTACACGCTGGTGCGCAACGGCACCTGCATGAAATGCAACACCTGCGGCGGTACCTCGGGCTGCAGCTGACGCTGCAGCAACCGCGCATGGAAAGGCCCGGCGTCACCGCCGGGCCTTTTCGTTTCGAAGGCCGGGGGAGCCGCGGCTCCCCCGGACCCCCTGCGCCCAAGCGATGACCTTCGAGCGGCGCCTGGCCGGTTGACAGGGCCCGGCAGGGCCGCCGGCCTGCGGTGGCTGCTGTGCGCGGGTCAGCCCCGCCGCCGCCGTCGGCCACCCTCAGCCGAGCCGGCGGGGTTGTAGCTGACCTGCGGCAGCGTCACCTCGGTCGCGAGGTTCGGGAAGGCGTCGGTCGCATGCGGCAGCGCCGAGGCGTTCACGAAATGCTCCTGGAAGCGCGGCTGGGTCGCGGTCTCGATCTTCTCGATCCGGCGCACGCCGGCCTCGATCCGGGCGCGGGCGCCACGGTTCACCAGCGCGATCCGCGCGCCCGTCCCGGCGGCATTGCCGGTCGAGGCGACACGGGCCAGCGGCACATCCGGGATCATCCCCAGCACCATCGCGTGTTTCGGGCTGATATGGGCGCCGAAGGCCCCGGCCAGCACCACGCGGTCGACGTGATCGACGCCGCGCGCGTCCATCAGAAGTCGTGCGCCCGCGTAAAGCGCGGATTTCGCAAGCTGGATCGCCCGCACGTCGCCCTGCGTCACCGTGATCCGGGGCCCGCCCTCGGGCGTGCCGTCATGCAGCAGGTAGCTGTGGGTGCGGCCCTGCGGTTCCGAACGCTCGGTCCCGGTCTGCTCGGCCGAGCCGATCAGGCCAGAGGCGTCCATCAGCCCCGCGATCCGCATCTCGGCCAGCGCCTCGATGATGCCCGAGCCGCAGATGCCGGTGACGCCGGTGGCCTTGACCGCCGCGGCGAAGCCCGGGTCGTCGGACCAGAGGTCCGAGCCGATGACCCGGAAGCGCGGCTCCTTGGTGACCGGGTCGATCTCGACCCGCTCGATCGCGCCGGGGGCGGCGCGCTGGCCGCTGGAGATCTGGGCGCCTTCGAAGGCGGGGCCGGTGGGCGAGGAACAGGCCAGCACCCCCTGCCGGTCGCCCAGCAGGATCTCGGCATTGGTGCCGACATCGACGATCAGCACGAGGTCGTCCGATGTCTCGGGCGATTCGCTGAGCGCCACGGCCGCCGCGTCGGCGCCGACATGGCCCGCGATCAGCGGCAGGGTGTAGAGCCGCGCGGCCGGGTTGAAGCCCGCGATGCCAAGTTCTGCCAGCCCGAGGTCGAGCGCCGCGTCCGAGGCCAGCGCAAAGGGCGCCTGACCCAGTTCGACCGGATCGATCCCGAGGAACAGGTGGTGCATCACCGGGTTGCAGACCACCACCGCCTCGACGATCTCGCGCGCGTCGATGCCGGCCTCGGCCGCGAGCGAGCGGGCGAGGTCACCGATGGCCGCGCGCACGGCGGCGGTCATCTCTGCCGCGCCGCCCGGCGTCATCATCGAGTAGCTGACCCGGCTCATCAGGTCTTCGCCGAAGCGGATCTGCGGGTTCATCACGCCGGCCGAGGCGATGACATGGCCGTCGGAAAGGTCGGTCAGATGCGCGGCGATGGTGGTCGAGCCGAGGTCGAAGGCGATGCCCTTCAGGGCCTCGGTCCTGAGCCCCGGCCAGAGGTCGATCACCCGCGAGCGGCCCGCGCCGTCGGTATGGACGGCGGCGGTGACCGCCCAGCCGGCCTTGCGCAGCGCGGGCTGCAGGCTGGCGAGCCCCGCGAGCGTCGGCGCTTCGGTCACCGGGTGGCCGGCGGTGGCCAGCGCGGCGGTCAGCCGCTGCCAGTCGCCCGAGGGATCGTCCATGTCGGGTTCCTGCACCTCGACATAGGCAAGGCGGGTGGCGGGATCCATCGCGATCGGGCGGGCGTCGGCCGACTTGCGGATCACCTGCCGGTGCAGCTGGCTTTCGGGCGGCACGTCGATCAGCGTGTCGGCCTCGATGCAGGCCTGGCAGCCAAGGCGGCGGCCGGGGGCGAGGCCGCGCTTTTCGGCATAGCGCGCCTCGACCGCGTTCCAGGGCGACAGCGCGCCCTCGGTCGCGGTGATGCCGTGCTTGGCGAACTGGCCGACCTGCGGCGCGACCTGGCATTTCGAGCAGATGCCGCGCCCGCCGCAGACCGAGTCGAGATCGACCCCCAGCGCGCGCGCCGCGGCCAGCACCGTGGTGCCGCGCGCGACGCGGCCGCGCTTGCCGGAGGGGGTGAAGATCACCAGCGGATCGGGGGAGGATGCATCGGGCATGGGCGGACTCCTTCGCGGCCAGCCAAGCAGCGGCCCCCGGGGCGGGCTTGTCCGAATCCGCCCTGCCGTCGCGCGCCCGCGTCATCGGGGGCGATGGGGGCGTCACCGCGGTGCTTGCGGGCCGGGCGGGGGCAGGGCAATCTCGCGCGCGGGGAGTGGGCGATGCGCCCGACGGCCGGCGGGCCGGGGCGGATCGTGACGGACGGCGCGGGATCTTGAGGGATCGGACGCATGAGGACTGGACGGCTCGTCAGGCGGCATCTGGCCGCGATACTCGATCATTGCCGGCGGGTGGATCCGGGCGACCTTGCCCGGTTGCAGGAACCGCGGTGGTCGAAGCTGACCTTCGACGTGAATTTCCCGGTGCTGGCGCCGGTCGCGGGCCTGCCGCAGGCGCTGGCGCGGCGCTACTGGCCCGAGGTGCACGAGCTGCAGGGGCGGCGCCTGCGGGTGCTGGGCCAGTGGTACGACCCGCCCACCAGCCGCAGCCTGATGCTGGTCGAGGACTGGCTGGCGCTGCGCGGGCTGCTCGGGGCGGGCGACCTGCCGGCGCGGTTGCCCGAGCCGGGGCGGTAGCGTCGTCGGCGCCCGGGTGCCGCCTGCGGGCGGCTCGGGGGTGCGGGGCCGATTTCGGCGTCCTGCGGAGGATCGCGTCTCGTTGTCGGTCCGACGGGCTTGTCGCGACCTTGGATGTGGTACGTCCCGAAGCAGGACCGCGCCCGCCGGTGGCGACGCGACCGGACGGGGCCGGCGACCACCTCGGCGAGAGGATCTGTCCGGGCCGGTAGCACCGGCGAGGCACGCGGAGCCGCCGGACCAACAGAATGGGTCCAAGCGGCGTGTCACTGCGCGAGGGTCTCGACCGGCAACGTCGGGCCCTTCCGGGCGGCAGGGTCGGCCGAGGCGGCAGGACTCATCGTTGCGGCAGGGCGCTCCGGGGGCCGGGGGCGGCCGGCAGGACAGTGCCCAAACTATCGAGAGGGCGCGCGCTGGGTGGCCGAGGCTGGCGGTGCGAAGGTGGCGACAGGGCGCGCCGGGTCGGCTGGGAGGATTGCGGCTGCCGCGGCGCCGGGGGCGGGGTCATCGCGGTGAGAGGGCGCGACAGGGCGCACTGGGTGACCGCGTGGGCGGGGATGACAGGGAGGACCGCGGCGAGAGCACTCGCCGGGGCGGGAACGCACGGTCGGGGACGACGGGCCGCGCGCGGGCGACCGGATCAGCCGTGGCGACACCTCTCCGCACCCGTCGATCCGAGGGCGGTCCGCGGCGCGCCCAAGGCTCTGCCGCGTCGGCAGGCGGGGATGGTCCGGGCGGCGACGGCGCCTGTCGTGCCGGGGGCGTCAGGCCTCGATCGGTTCGATCAGCTCGGGCCCGTCGTCGCGGATCCCGAAGCGGGCGACCGGGTGGTGGCGCAGCCGCGCGCCCGCGCCGAGGTCAGGCCCCTCGCGGCCCGAGAGCCAGTCCTCGCGTTCGTCCGGCGACAGGATCACCGGCATCCGGCTGTGCACCGCCGCGACCTCGGGCGTGGCGGCGCGGGTCAGGATCGTGCAGGTCATCAGGTCCTGCCACAGCGAGCAGAGCCCGGCGAAATACAGCGTCTCGGCATTGCCGGCGGGCAGGATGACATGCGGCTGCTTGGCCCCCGCCGTGCCGGTCCATTCGTAATAGCCCCCCGCCGGGATCAGGCAGCGGCCGTATTTCCACGCCCCCTTGAACGAGGGCTTGGTGGCCGCGTCCTCGATGCGCGCGTTGAAGGTGGTGGCCTTCCACTCGGCCAGCGTGCCGCGGTGCCACGAGGGGACCAGCCACCAGCGCGCCATCCGCGCCTGCTCGGGCCGGCGGCCGAGGATCAGCACCTCTTCCGTCGGCTTGATGTTGAAGCGCCGGGCGAAGGGGTCGATCTTCAGCTCTGACAGCTCGGTCTCGCCGCCGCGCAGGTTGGGGTCGATGAAGCGTCCGCACATGGGGATCTCCCTTTCCGGGCGGCACTGTCGCGCGAAGGGCGAAAGGGGGCAAGGCGGCCCGCACAGGCCCGGTGCGCGCCTGCGGCTGGATCGCGGCGGCCGGGCAGGGCAGGATCGGGGCCGGACCAAGGAGGATGCCATGAGCTGGAACCCCGCGCTGGACCCGATGCTGCCCGACCCGACCGCGGTCGACGCGATCGAGACGGTGATCGTGCCCCGCGCCCGCGACATCGGCGGCTTCGAGGTGCGCCGCGCGCTGCCCGCGCCGCGGCGGCAGATGGTCGGGCCCTTCATCTTCTTCGACCAGATGGGCCCGGCCGAGTTCCTGACCGGGCAGGGCATCGACGTGCGCCCGCATCCGCATATCGGGCTGGCGACGGTGACCTACCTGATGTCGGGCCGGCTGCATCACCGCGATTCGATCGGCACCGACCAGTGGATCGAGCCGGGGGCGGTGAACTGGATGCTGGCCGGCGACGGCATCACCCATTCCGAGCGGACCGATGGCACGGCCCGCGCGCAGCCGCAGACGATGTTCGGCATCCAGACCTGGTTCGCGCTGCCCGAGCGGCACGAGGATGACGCGGCGAGCTTCGCCCATGTCGGGGCCGGTGACCTGCCGGTGCTCGAGGCCGAGGGCAAGCGGCTGCGGCTGATCCTGGGCTCTGGCTGGGGGGCGCGCGCGCCGCTGTCGCTGCCGTCCGAGACCTTCTATGCCGATGCGGTGCTGGATCCCTTCGCGGCGATCCCGATGCCCGACGATCACGAGGACCGCGGCGCCTATGTGCTGGACGGCGCGGTCGAGATCGCGGGGCAGGTGTTCGAGGCCGGGCGGATGATGGTGTTCCGCCCCGGCGACCGGGTGTCGATGAAGGCGGGGCCGTTCGGGGCGCGGGTGATGCTTCTGGGCGGCGAGACGCTGAACGGCCCGCGCTACATCTGGTGGAACTTCGTCGCCTCGTCGCGCGAGCGGATCGAGGCCGCGAAGGAGGACTGGCGCTCGGGCCGGTTCCAGGGCCGGTTCCGGCTGCCGCCGGGCGATGACGCGGAATTCGTGCCCGCGCCCGACAGGTAGGCCTCGGGCCGGGGGCGGAGTCGGGGGCAGGGGGAGGTCCGTCGCGTCTTCAGGACGCGGCCGCAAGCGGCGGTCCGGGCGCGGGACCGGCCCGGAGCCGTTGCCGAATGTCCGTGGCGAGAGGGCCCGGTCGGTGGCACGACAGGGGGCCACTGGCGGCACCGATCCCACGATGACCTGCCGCCAGCCGGCGGCTTCGGCCGGGAGCGCGAGGGAAGGACCGGTAGCGGATCGCAGGGCGTTGCGTTGACCGGGCCGCGCGTTCGGTCGGCGCCTTTGCCGGTGACGGGCTGCCGCGCTGCATCCGCCAGAGCCCGACAGGTGATCGGCGGCCGCCCGGGGCGTCAGCCGTAGCGGCGCGCGGCCTCGATCGCGAGGCCGGTGCCGACCGAGCCCAGCATGTCGCCGGTCGCGAGCCGCGTGTCGGGCAGGGCGCTGCCCACCGCGCGGGCGAGCGCCGGCAGCTGCGCCGCGCCGCCGGTCAGGAACACCGTGTCGATCGCCCCCGCCTGCAGCCCGGCCTGCGCCAGCACCGTGCCGATACGTTCGGAGATCCGGGCCAGCGGGGCTTCCAGCGCCGCTTCCAGCCGCGGGCGCGTCACCACCGGATTCGGCCCGCCGGTCAGCGCGTGCAGCTCGAGCCGGGTCGCCTCGTCGGCGGTCAGCCGGATCTTCGCGGCCTCGGTCGCCATCGCCAGCGCGTGGCCGGCGCGGGTCTCGATCACCCTGAGCAGCCGCGCCACCTTCTCGGGCGCGTCCGCTTCCTTCAGCAGCGCCTTGATGTCGGTCTCGTTGCGCTGGGAATAGGCCATGTTGATCCGCACCCAGGTCGCGAGATCGACATAGTAGTGCCGCGGCATCCGGCCGCGACCGCCGCCGGTGGTGCTGTCCATGCCCAGTTCGGGCATCACCTCGGCCATCGAGAACTGGCGGTCGAAATCGGTGCCGCCGACGCGGATGCCGTCATTGCCGAGGATGTCCGCCGCCCGGTCCGCCGCCCGCGCGCGCTCGGGCGAGAGCCGGATCAGCGAGAAGTCCGAGGTGCCGCCGCCGATGTCGACGATCAGCACCAGCTCCTCGCGCGCGAGCGTCGCCTCGTAGCTCAGCGCCGCGGCGAGGGGTTCGAACTGGAACGAGACCTCGTCGAAGCCCTGATCCTTGGCGATCCGGGCCAGCGCGGCCTCGGCGGCGGCGTCGCCCTCGGGGTCGTCATCGACGAAATGCACGGGCCGGCCCAGCACGGCGCGGGTCAGGCGCTGGCCGGCCTCGGCATCGAGGCGGGCGCGCAGGTGGCCGAAGAATCGCGAGATCACCTCGGCGAAGGGCACGGCGCGGCGGCCGATGCGGGTGGATTCGCGGATGAGCCCGGTGCCCAGCGTCGACTTGAGCGAGCGCATCAGCCGCCCGTCCTCGCCCGAGACATAGGCGGCGACCGCGGCCCGCCCGAACAGCGGCGGGCCGCCCTCTTCGTCCCAGAACAGCGCCGAGGGCAGGGTGGGCTGGTCGCCTTCCAGCGCGATCAGGCGCGCGCGGCCCTGTTCGACAAGGCCGACGGTGGAATTCGAGGTGCCGAAGTCGATACCGCAGGCAGAGGAAAGGGCGGGCTGGGACATGGGAACGCTCCGGTCTGGGCGCGGGAAGGCGGCGGGAGGAAGGCGCGGTGGGTAGCCCGGCGGGGCGGCGGTGTAAAGGGCGCAGGGGGTCGTAACGGCAACCTGCCGAAACCCGCACAGAGGTGCTTGACGCCATCCGCGGCAGACCCTAAGAACCCCCCACGTTCGGACGGCGATCCGGGCGGCTGCAAGCGGTTGTAGCTCAGTTGGTTAGAGTACCGGCCTGTCACGCCGGGGGTCGCGGGTTCGAGCCCCGTCAACCGCGCCAGCCTCCAGGATCGCCATCGAACGGTGAATTGCGGTTGTAGCTCAGTTGGTTAGAGTACCGGCCTGTCACGCCGGGGGTCGCGGGTTCGAGCCCCGTCAACCGCGCCATTCACCCTACCTGCCAACGGCCGGTCCCTCGCGGGTCCGGCCGTTTGCCGTTTGCGCGCCCTCTGGACCGTGCCCCAAAGCCGGGGGGGGCGCGGGGGGCCGCGTCGGCCCCCCGACCCTGTTTTTCGGCGCGCCGCCGCTCACAGGTCGAAGCGATACCGCAGATGCCCGTCGGGCCGCGCATAGGTCTCGTAAAGCCGTCGCGCCGTGGCGTTGCCCTCGTCCGCCATCCAGTAGAGCCGCGTGCAGTCGAGCCCGCGGCCCCGGCGGGCGACGGTGTTGATCAGCGCCCGCCCGAGGCCCTGGCCGCGGGCCGCGGCATCGACATAGAGGTCTTCCAGGTAGATGTCGTCACCCGCCACCCAGGTCGAGGGATGCACGACATAGGTGGCGAAGCCCGACAGGCTGCCATCGGTGGCTTCGGCCAGGATCAGCCCCAGCGGCACCTTCGGGTCCAGTGCCCGAGCCCAGGTGGATGCGGTCACACCGGGCGCAAGGGTCTTGCCGTAGAAGCTCAGATACGCCTCCCACAGCCGTTCCCATTCCGCGCGGTCCTCGGGGCCGGCGTCTCGCAGCACCATCGGCTCAGCCCGCGATCCGCGCGAGGATCCGCGCCCAAGAGCGGATGCCCTTGTGGAAGCAGCGCAGGTCGTATTTCTCGTTCGGGCTGTGGATCTGGTCGTCGTCGCGGCCGAAGCCCACCAGCATCGCGTCGGTGTCGAGCACGGTCTTGAAATGCCCCGCGATCGGGATCGAGCCGCCGCAGCCGACAAAGGCCGCCGGAACGCCCCATTCCTCTGACAATGCCGCGCGGGCCGCCTCGAAGGCCGGGTCGTCGATCTCCATCTCCGATGCCGGCGCGCCGGCCTTGCCCTTGAACGCGACCTCGCAATCGGCGGGGATCTGCGCGGTGACCCAAGCCCGGAACGCGGCCTGCACCTTGTCGGGGTCCATGCCCGGCACCAGGCGGAAGGTCAGCTTGGCATGGGCCTGCGAGGGGATCACCGTCTTCGAGCCCGCGCCCTGATAGCCGCCCCAGATCCCGTTGATCTCGGCCGTCGGCCGCGACCAGAGCATTTCCAGCGGCGTGCGGTCCTGCTCGCCGGCCGGGACCGAGAGGCCCACGTCGTCGAGGAAGGCCGCGTGGTCGAAGCCGAGGCCCTGCCACTGGGCGCGCATCGCCTCGGGCAGCTCGCGCACGTCGTCGTAGAAGCCGGGGATGGTGATGTGGCCCTCGTCGTCGAACATCTGCCCGAGGATCTTCGTCAGCACCCGGATCGGGTTCATGGCGAGCCCGCCGTACATGCCCGAATGCAGGTCCTTCGAGGGTGCGGTGATCGTCACCTCGTCCCCTGCAAGGCCGCGCAGCATGGTCACGATCGCGGGCTTTTCCGCGAAAAGCCCGGTGTCGCAGATCAGCGCGAGGTCGGATTTCAGTTCTGCCGCGTTTTCGCGCATGAACGGCACCAGCGAGGGCGAGCCCGATTCCTCTTCGCCTTCCAGGAAGATCGTCAGGTTGCCGGGCAGCCGGCCATGCACCGCCTTCCAGGCGCGGCAGGCCTCGAGGAAGGTCATCAACTGGCCCTTGTCGTCAGAGGCGCCGCGGGCGCGGATCACCGGGCCGGCCGGGGTCTCTTCCACGACCGGATCGAAGGGATCGCGCGACCACAGCTCCAGCGGGTCGACCGGCTGCACGTCGTAATGGCCGTAGAACAGGATGTGGCGGCCCGGGCCCTCGGCGCGGCCCATGACCATCGGCTGGCCCGGCGTCGGGCGGACCGAGGCGTCGAAGCCGATCGCGGCCAGATCGTCGCGCAGCCAGTCGGCGGCGCGGGCAGAGTCGGCGTGATAGGCCGGGTCGGTCGAGATCGAGGGAATGCGCAGCAGTTCCATCAGCCGCTGCACCGCCTCTGGCAGATCCGCGTCGATCCGGTCGAGCACCTTCGCCAGGCCCTCGTCCTGCGCTTCAACATCCCGCGCCATCGCGCCTCTCCTTCTTCCTGCTGGTCGCGCGCGGGCGCTGGGGGCGACCGCCGCGGGGCGAGCCTAGCAGCCGCGGCCCCGCTGTCCAGACATGGCCCGGCCCGGATCGCAACGGCGTGAACGCTTCCCTCGCGCGCGAAGCTGCGCTAGACCCCGGGCCATGTTGCCTGCCGAGACGCTCGACCAGATCACCCGTCGCTTCGCCTTCCTCGAGGCGCGGCTCAATGAAGGTGCGAGCCCGGCCGAGATTGCCGAACTGTCCCGCGAATACACGGAGTTGCGCCCCGTCGTGGCCGAAATCGCGGCCTGGCGGCAGGCGGGCACCGACCTGGCCGAGGCCGAGGCGATGCTGGCCGATCCCGAGATGCGGGCGCTGGCCGAGGACGAGATCCCGCAGCTGAAGGCGCGGATCCCCGAGATGGAGGCGCGGCTGCGGATCGCGCTGCTGCCCAAGGATGCGGCGGATGCGCGGCCCGCGATCCTCGAGATCCGGCCCGGCACCGGGGGCGAGGAGGCGGCGCTGTTCGCGGGCGACCTGCTGCGCATGTACCAGCGCCATGCCGAGGCGCAGGGCTGGGACTTCCAGCTGCTGGAATATGCCGCGACCGAGCTTGGCGGCGTCAAGGAGGCCATGGCCCGGATCGCGGGCGAGGGCGTATTCGCCCGGCTGAAATACGAATCCGGCGTCCACCGCGTGCAGCGGGTGCCCGAAACGGAATCGGGCGGGCGCATCCATACCTCTGCCGCGACCGTGGCGGTCCTGCCCGAGGCGGCCGAGGTGGATATCGACATTCCGGCCAGCGACATCCGCATCGACACGATGCGCGCCTCGGGTGCGGGTGGGCAGCATGTCAACACCACCGACTCGGCGGTGCGGATCACCCACATTCCGACCGGGATCATCGTGACCTCGTCCGAGAAGTCGCAGCACCAGAACCGCGCCAACGCGATGGCGGTGCTGCGCGCGCGGCTTTACGACGCCGAACGCGCGCGCGCCGATGCGGCGCGGGCCGCCGACCGCAAGTCGCAGGTGGGCTCGGGCGACCGCTCGGAGCGGATCCGCACCTACAACTTCCCGCAAGGCCGGATGACCGACCACCGGATCAACCTGACGCTCTACGCGCTGGGGCAGATCATGGAGGGCGATCTGGGCGCGATCATCGACGCGCTGGTCGCGCAGGATCAGGCCGAGAAGCTGGCGGCGATGGAGGGGCAGGGATGATCCGCGTCCGCCGCGTCAGCGAGGCGATCCGCGCGGCCCTGCCGGGGCTTTCCGCCGCCGGGATCGAGGATCCGGCCCGCGACGCGCGCCGGCTGATGGCCCATGCGCTGGGCGTCGCGGCCGAGCGCATCTCGCTGCACATGGGCGACGACCTGACGCCGATGCAGGCCGCGGCCTTCGCGGCGCATCTCGAAGAGCGCCTGCGCCGCCGGCCGGTCAGCCAGATCACCGGCGCGCGGCTGTTCTACGGGCGCAGCTTCCGCGTCACCCGCGACACGCTCGACCCTCGGCCCGAAACCGAGGAACTGGTGTCCGAGGCGCTGTCGGCCCCCTTCGGCCGGGTGCTCGACCTTGGCACCGGCACCGGCTGCATCCTGCTGACGCTGCTGGCGGAACGCCCCGGAACCAGCGGCCTCGGGCTCGATCTGTCGCCCGCCGCGCTCGAGGTCGCGCGCGGCAATGCCGCCGCGCTGGGGCTGGACGGGCGGGCCGAGTTCGGCCTGTCTGACTGGTTCGCGGCCGTGCAGGGCGAATTCGACCTGATCGTGTCGAACCCGCCCTATATCGCGGCCGACGAGATGGCGGGGCTCGCCCCCGAGGTCCGCGACTGGGAGCCCGCGATGGCGCTGACCCCGGGCGGCGACGGGCTGGACGCCTATCGCGCGATTGCCGCCGGCGCGTTGGCGCATCTGGCGCCGGGCGGGCGACTGATGGTCGAGATCGGGCCCACGCAGGGGCAGGCGGTGGCCAGCCTGTTCCGCGCCGCGGGCCTTGACGTGACGGCGATCCGCACCGATCTCGATGGCAGGGACCGCGTCGTCGCGGCCCGGCGGGCCTGAACCGCGCCCGGCCTTGTCGGTGCGCGTCTGGCCACGGATCAACCGGCGTTCGGGGCAAGATGTCGCATCCGGACGCTTTTGTGGGGAAAAGCTGGGAGAAAGCCCAGAATCCTCTTGCCCTGTGGGGTCCGGCCATGCATAGACCGTCGATGTGACGGGATGGAGAGGACCTCCCGCGCGCTTCGCCCGAAAGCAATAAGCCTCGCCAGCGACCGGCAACGCCGCTGCGAACTGCTTCCCGGGGCTGAAGCCCATCGCCGCATGGACGGACCAACGGCCAGCAAGCCAAACCGAAGGCGCCAAGAGTGACGCCCCGCAGGGCCGCAACAAGCGAAAGCACATGAGATCATCCAAGTCCCGTTCGCGTTCCAAGTCGAACCGCCAGCGTTCCCTCGGCAACATCGTCAACCGCGTCTTCGACAGCTCCGGCCCCGAAGGCAAGGTGCGTGGCACGCCGCAGCAGATCATCGACAAGTATCTGATGCTGGCGCGTGACGCGCAGCTCTCGAACGACCGCGTCGCCGAACAGAACTTCCTGCAGCATGCCGAGCATTACACCCGCATGCTGGGCGAGGCGCAGCGCGAGCTTGCGCGCGAGCAGGAGGGCCGTCAGGGCCAGCCGCAGGGCGCGCACGGCCAGAGTGGGGGCCAGAACGCCGGCCAGACTGGTGGCCAGAACGGCGATCAGCGCCCTTATGAGGCCCGCCAGAACGATGGCCGCCAGAACGATGGTCGCCAGAACGATGGTCGCCAGAACGAGCAGCGGCAGGATCGGGGCGACCGTCCGCACGAAGGCCGCCAGAACGAGCGTTCGAACGATCGGCAGCATGAGCGCCAGAGCGATCGGCAGAACGACCGCCAGAACGACCGCCAGAACGAACGCCAGAACGATCGGGGCGAGCGCCAGCACGAGCGCGGCGAGCGCAACGACCGCCAGAACGACCGTCACAACGAGCGCCGCGACCGTCGCGATGCGCCGCGCGAGCCCGCGCCCGCCGCCGGCCTGCAGCCGGCGATCGAGCTGGGCGGCGAGGACAGCGGCCTGGTCGAGACGCCCGAGGCCCGCGCCGAAGCCGCGCCGGTGGTGCCCGCCGCGGCGCCTGTCGCCGCGCCGGTCGCCCAGTCCGGCGGGCTGATGCCGCCGATGCCCCCGCTGTCCGAGGACAGTGCCGCGGACGTCCCTGCCGAGGCGCCGAAGCCCCGCCGCGGCCGCGCGCCGAAGGCGGCGAAGCCCGCCGAGGGCGAGGCCGCCGCAGAGGCCCCCGCCGACGCGTCGCCGGCACCGGCTGCCGAAGGCGCCGCGCCGCGCGCGCGCCGTCCGCGCCGCCCGAAGTCGGAATCCGCCCCCGAGAGCGTCTCGGGCGACGAGAGCTGACGCCCGATCGCCTTCCGGACCGGGGCGGCGCGCTGCCCCGGTTCTGCGCCTCGCGCGCCTTTCCCCTGCCGTGAATCGACGCCAGTATGGCCGCGATGGCGAGTTTCCTTCTGTGCACGACGCCCCGCAGCGGCAGCACGCTGCTCTGCTCGCTGCTGACCGCGGCGGGCCTCGGCCGTCCCGACTCGTTCCTGATGCCCGATCCCGCGCCCGAGTGGCGCCGCCGCTGGGGCCTGCCGCCCGGCGGCAATCCGGCCGATCCCGAACATGCCGCGGCGATGCTGGCGGCGGTGCGCTGGGCGGGGCGCAGCCCCGTCAAAAGCCTCGGCCGCGACGGGGGCGCGGTCTTCGGCATGCGGCTGATGGCCGACGACCTGCCACGGCTGGTCACGCTGGCCCGCGCCACCCATCCCGACAGCCCGGGCGAGGCGCAGGCGATCGCTGCCGCCCTTGGCGCGCCGGTCTTCCTGCATCTCGTCCGCCGCGACCGGCTGGCGCAGGCGGTCTCGCTGGTGAAGGCGGGGCAGACCGGGCTCTGGCACCGGGCGCCGGACGGCACCGAGGTCGAGCGGCTCTCGCCCCCGGCCGAGCCGGTCTATGACGCGCCCGCCATCGCCCGCGCCAAGGCCCGGCTGGCGGTCGGCACCGCGCGCTGGGCGCGCTGGTTCCGGGCCGAGGGCGTCACGCCGCTGGTGCTGGACTACGAGGATCTTGCCGCGGACCCGCAGGCGGCGCTGGCCGCGATCTGCGCCCGGCTGGGCCGCCCGCCCACGGCGCCGGTCGCGCCCGAGGTCGCGGTGCTGTCGGACGCGGTCAACCGCGACTGGATCGCGCGGTTTCGCGCAGAGACGCCCGGGGCAAGCCCGGAGGCACCTTCGGAGCCAGACGCTGAGTCTGAGCCGGGGGCCTCAGCCGGGGGGGACGAGGGCGCGGGCGAGCCGGCACCAGGCCTCGAGCCCGATCTCCTCGGCGCGCGCCGTGGGGGCGATGCCTGAGGCCTCGAGCAGGGGCTCGATGTTGGGGGCGACGCCGCGCAGCGAGGCGCGCAGCATCTTGCGGCGCTGGTTGAAGCCCGCGGCCACCACGCGCGACAGGATCGCGGCATCGGCGGGATAGCGCGGTTCCGGCAGCGCGGTCAGATGCACGACGGCGGAATGGATCTTCGGCGGCGGGGTGAAGGCCTCGGGCGGCAGGGTCAAAGCGATCTTCGCATCCGCCCGCCACTGCGCAAGGATCGCGAGCCGGCCATAGGCCTTGGAGCCGGGCTTTGCGACGATCCGCTCGGCCACCTCCTTCTGGAACATCAGCGTCAGCGACGACCAGGCCGGCGGCCAGGCGGGCGGCGTCAGCCAGCGCACCAGAAGCTCGGTGCCCACGTTGTAGGGCAGATTCGCCACGACCTTCCACGGGCCGTTCAGCAGCTTGCCCTCGTCGATCTCGAGCGCGTCGCCCGAGATCACCTCGAGCCGGCCCGGGTAGACCGCGGCGATCTCGGCCAGCGCCGGCAGGCAGCGGCTGTCCTTTTCGACCGCGACGACGCGGCGCGCGCCCTCGGCCAGAAGGCCGCGGGTCAGGCCGCCGGGGCCGGGGCCGACCTCGAGCACGTCATGGCCGGCAAGGTCGCCCGCTGCGCGGGCAATCCGGGCGGTGAGGTTGAGGTCGAGAAGGAAGTTCTGGCCGAGCTGCTTCTTGGCCTGCAGGCCATGGGTGGCGATCACCTCGCGCAGAGGGGGGAGGCTGTCGATCGCGGGCATGTGCCGGTCCTTGGATGCAGGCGGGGGATGCAGCTGGGAAGGCCGGGGGCTGTCTGCCCCCGGACCCCCGAGGATATTTGGGCCAATGAGAAAGCGAAAGCGGTTCAGGCCGGGCGGTTGGCGCGGGCGGCGGCCATCTCGACCGCCATTTTGAGGGCGGCGATAAGGCTTGAAGGATCGGCGCGGCCCTGGCCAGCGATGTCGAAGGCGGTGCCGTGGTCGGGCGAGGTGCGGATGAAGGGCAGGCCCAGCGTCACGTTCACGCCGCCGGCGAAGTCGATGGTCTTGATCGGGATCAGCGCCTGGTCGTGATACATGCAGACCGCCGCGTCATAGCGGGCGCGGGCGGCGGCGTGGAACATCGTGTCGGCGGGCAGCGGGCCCGAGAGCGCATAGCCCTCGGCCCGCAGCGCGTCGAGCACCGGGGTGATGCGGTCGATCTCGTCGCGGCCCATCGCGCCGCCCTCGCCCGCATGCGGGTTGAGCCCCGCCACGGCGATGCGCGGCCCCTCGATCCCGAAGTCGCGGATCAGGCTGGCATGGGTGATGCGGATCGTGTCCGACAGCAGGTCCGGGGTGAGCTGGGCCTGAACCTCGCAGAGCGGGATGTGGATCGTGGTCGGCACCACGCGCAGGCCCTCGCAGGCCAGCATCATCACCACCCGGTCGACGCCGGCCAGATGCGCGAGATATTCGGTGTGTCCGGGATGGGCGAAGGCCGCGCCGTCCTTCAGCACCTTCTTCGAGATCGGGGCGGTGCAGACCGCCGAGGCGGCGCCGGTTTCGACGAGCTTCACCGCGCGGGCGATGACCTCGACCACCGCCGGGGCATTGGCCAGCGAGGGCTCGCCCGGGACGGCGTCTTCGGGAAAGTCGTGGCGCAGCACCGGCAGGATCGCCGAGGGCGTCGAGAGCGCCTCGTGCGGATGGGCGATCTCGGCATGGCGGGTGCCGCGGGGCAGGTGGCGGGGATCGCCGATCCAAAAGAACGGCAGGCGCGCGCCCAGAACCTCGCGGGCGCGGGCGGCGATCTCGGGGCCGACGCCGGCGGGATCGCCGCAGGTCAGGGCGACGGGCGCGGTCTCGGCAGGCTTCTGGGCGGTCATCACGGCTCCCGGATCACCGCGGTGGCGCGCAGTTCGGCCATCCAGGCCTCGGCAAGCTGGGTCAGCTGCTCGCCTTCGAGCCGGCTCTTCAGCGCGGTGCGCGGCACGGTCGTGGTGTCCATCAGCTTGCCGCGCGAGCAGAGCATCAGGAAGACCAGCGCGTTGCCGCGGGTGAGGCCGGTCGAGGCCTCGCCGGCGTCGAGCCGCCCAAGTTCGGCGCGCAGGTCGGCCGGCAGGCTGGCCGAGGAGGCGGTGGCGAAGTTCAGCCGCTCGGCCGGCTGGCCCTTGTTGACCGCGTAGAGGTCGTCGCAGCTGGTGACGCGGGCGCGCAGCTTCTCGGCCTCGGCCAGCGCCTGCGGCGAGCGGCCGCCGGGGATCAGGTATTCGGCATAGCTGAGCGCCTCGACCCCCTCGGGCAGCAGGCCCTTCTCTTCGCGGCGCTCGTGCAGCAGGAACATCGCCCAGGTGCCGGGTCCGGCATGGATCGGGGCCGAGATCTGGCCGGGCTTCAGCCCGGCGACGGTGCCGCGGACTTCCGGCGGCAGGTTCTCGAGCGGCATCCATTCCAGCTTGCCGCTGTCGCCACGGCTTGCCGCCGAGGAATACTGGCGGGCCGAGGCCGCGAACTGCGCCGGGGTTTTGGTCAGCGTGGCCACGCGGTCGATCAGGGTCTTGGCGCGCGCGTCTTCGTCCTGGCCGCGGCGCACGATGATCTCGGACAGCAGCACGCGGGTGCCCGGGGGCATGTCGATCGGCTGGTCGATCTCGTGCGCGGCGCGGTCGACGTCGCGGTCGGTGACGGTGACCTGCGAGCGGAAGCGGGCGCGCACCGTGTCGCGCCACAGGATCTGCGCCGAGAGGAAGTCGCGGAAGGTCTGTTCGGCGACGCCGGCCTTGCCCAGCTCGGTCACGAACTGGTCGGCGGACATGTTCGCGCGCGAGGCGAACTGTTCCATCGCGGCCTGCAGCTCTTCGGGGTTGACCTTCACGTCGCCCTGGGCCGCCGCCTGGGCGCGCAGGCGCTCGTCGATCAGCGCCTGGCGCGAGCCGGTGACAAGCTCGGGCGGGGCATTCAGCAGGGTCAGGAACCGCTCGCGCTGCTGCAGCTCGAACACGGTGACGGCCGAGCCGTTGACATAGACGAGCGGCTGGAAGGTGCCCTGCGCCGCCACCGGGGCGGGTGCCGCCAGCGCCAGGACCGCGGCCAGCGCCAGGGCCGGAACCGCGGCGGTTAGGGTGCCCGCGAGGGAGAAGGTGTCACGCATCGGTTCGTCCTGCTCTGTCCTGTCGTGGCCCGGCTGCCTCCGGGCCTGTTGCGGGCGCCGTGCGGTGCCCGGGGTCTTGGTCCGCCGGCCTCAGCCGCTGCAGCGGCGCAGCGCCGCGTTGCCGCGGGTGTTGGCGCCGAAGCCCGCAAGCTCGACGCCGAGGTTGAAGCTCGTGGTCGGGCGCACAGTATCGGAGCTTGTGTAGCGGCGCGAGGCCGAAAGTTCGACCGTCACGCACTCGGTGAAATACTGCAGGCCGATCTTCGTCTTCGAGGCGCGGTTGGCCTCGAAGTCATAGCGGTTCTGCAGCGTCGTGCGCCAGCGGTCCGAGACGTCCCAGGCCGCATCGACGGCCAGTTCGGAAGTCGCGCCGTTGCGGCGTTCCTCGGCATCCTCGGCAAGCCAGGTGTAGCTGGTGCCGAGGTCGAGCTTGTCGCGGTTCCAGATCACCCGCAGCTCGTCGCGCGAGAAGTCCATCCCGTCCGACACCACCGCCCGGTTCGACACCGAGAAGCCCCAGTCGGCCGCATATTGCGTGAAGACCATCCAGTCCGAGGTGACGCCGTCGAGCCCGGTCGAGGTGCTGAACTGGTCCAGATCCTCGGAGCGGAACACCCGGCCGAAGGTCAGGTTGAAGGTCGAGCCGTTCATGTCCAGCCGGGTGACCCCGACGCCGAGGTTGGCGCGCAAGCCGCGTTCGTAGGCGTCGCTGCCCGGATAGCGGTCGAGCGAGAACAGGTTGCCCTCGTCGAACTCGACCAGGGTGCTGTCCTCGTTCGGCACCTCGGCGCCCGAGCGCGGGCTCCAGGCCAGCTGGGCGATCGGCTCGACCAGCCAGGACGAGCCGTCGGGCTCGGTCGCGGCGCGCAGGAAGGGCCAGCGCAGCTCGACCCCGAGGGTGCCGTAACCGCGGCTGATCGTGTCGTCATAGGTGCTGTCGTCGCCGATGCGGTAGATGTCGGCGGTCAGGTCGGCAAGGCTCGAGACGACCATGCCGTTCGACAGGACCCAGTTGCGCCGCCAGTCGCCGGTGATCGCGCTCGAGGCGACGTCGCGGCCGATCACGTCCTCGCCCGAGCTGCGGCGGTGGGTATGGGTGGTGAACTTCAGCCCGCCCTCGCCGCCCAGCAGGGCCGGGGCGAAGCGACGGTGCCAGAGCGTGTCGGTGACGACCGAGGGGATCGTCGCGTTCTTCTCGTTGTTGCGCAGCGTCTCGTAGTGGCGGACCGTGCCGAGGATGTATTCGTTGCGCCGCACCCGGCTGACCGCGACCGAATTCGTCAGCCGGTCGACGTCGTCGTAATAGCCGTAGTCCGACAGATACGAGGCGTCCGAGGCATATTGCACCCCGAAGCTCAGCCGGTAGTCGGCGGGCAGGCGGAAGCTGCCCGATCCGAACAGGTAGCCGCGGGTGTCGCTTTCAAGGTCGTCGCGGGTGAAGGCGCCGTTGAACTCGACCGAGCCGCGGCGGAAGGCCTGGCGATAGCGCAGCTCGACCGTGCGGGTGCCGGCCGAGAGGTAGGGCGTCAGGGTGATGTCCTTGTCGGCCCCCAGCGGGATGAAATACGGCAGCTTGACCCCGGTGCCCAGCGAGGTGGTCGCGCGGATCGAGGGCGCGAGGAAGCCGCGGGCGCGTTCGACCGTCGGGTCGGGGGTGCGCAGGCGCGGCGTCCAGAACACCGGCACGCCGACGACGCGGAACTGCGCGTTCTCGTAGTAGATCTGCTTTTCCACGGTGTCATGGGTGACGCGGGTCGCGCGGATCTCCCACAGCGGCGTCGGGTTCGAGGCGCAGACCTCGCAGGATGAGGCGCGCACCCGCGTCGCGCGGGTGTAGCGGCTGTCGACGCGCGCCAGCTCGTTGGCCGAGATCTGCAGCTGGCGGTCCAGCACCATCCGCGCGCCCTTGAGGATGCCGTCGGACATGTCGCGCGACAGGTCGCCCTCGTCGGCGAGGATGATCTCGCTGCCGTCGGCCTCGATCATCGTGATCGGGCCGTCGATGGCGATGCGCTCGCTGTCGGGATCGTAGACCACCTTGTCCGCCGACAGGCGGCGGCTGCCCTGGAAGACCTCGACATGGCCGGTCGCGGTCAGCTTGCCGTCGGGATCGACGAACACCGTGTCGGCGACCAGCGAGGCCGGGGCATCGCTGCCGCCGGTGTCCTGGGCATAGGCGGCGATGGCCGTGCCCAGCAGAAGCGCCGCAAGGGCGGAAAACGCGAAACGACGCATCAGCCGTCCTCCAGGTGAAGCAGCAGACCGAGCGAGAGCAGCACCGCGGCGAGCGGCGGGCTCCAGGCCGCCAGCGTCACCGGGATCTGCCCGTTCTCGCCCAGCACCTGCGCGAAATTGCGCAGGAAGAAGATCGCGAAGCCGGCACCCACGGCCAGCAGCACCAGCATGCCGGTGCCGCCGAAGCGGGCGTGGCGCATGGTGAAGCCCGCGCCCAGCAGCACCATCGCCGACAGCAGCAGCGGCAGCGCCAGTTCCATCTGGAACCAGACGGCGTGGCGGCGGGTCGAGAAGCCGGCATCGGCCAGCCCCTGGATGAAGCCCGGCAGCTGCCAGATGCCGATCTCGGACGGGGCGCCGAAGCTGTCGCGGATGCCCGAGGCGGTCAGCGGCGAGGGGATCACCAGCGAGGGCACCACCTTGGCGTCCCGTTCCGGGTTGTCGCTGGTCAGGTCCCATTCCTTGACGTCGGTCAGCTGCCAGGCCCCGTTCGCCAGCACCGCGCGCGCCGCGTCGACGCGCTTGATCGGGCCGGCATCGGGCGAGAAGGCGAGGAAGGTCGCCCCCTTCAGCTCGGTTCCGTCGCTGTTCGAGCGGGTGGCATGGATCACCGACTGTCCCTCGGGGCCGCCCTGACGCAGCCAGAGCCCTTCCGAGGTGATCGACAGGGCCGAGCGGTCCTGACCGCTGTAGCGCGCGGACAGGATGTCGGCCTGGCGCTGGGTGGCGGCGACGATCGGGTTGCCAAAGCTGACCGCGACCAGCCCCAGCAGGAAGGCGGTCGCGACCGGCGGCACCAGCGCGCGAAGCGCCGAGCGGCCCGAGGCGCGGATCACCACCAGTTCCGACGAGCGGGCGAGCGCGAGGCAGAGCGCGATCGAGGCCAGGATCATCACCAGCGGCAGGATCCGGTAGATCCCCGCCGGCGCGTCGAGCGCGGCCAGATGCGCGGCGCCCGACAGCCCGATGTCGACGCCGAAGTCGCGCACCTTCTCGATCATGTCGATCAGGAACAGGATCGCGAGGAAGACGGCGAAGACCCCGAGGAAGATCTTCAGGAAGCGCTTGGCGATGTAAAGCGACAGGGTCATGCCGTGGCCCCCTGCGCGGGCGCTGCCATCGCCGGCACCCGGCGCGGCCGCCCGGCCCACCACAGCAGCAGGCAGTCGATCACCGCGCCCACCAGCACCGGCAGGTAGACGGCAGCGGCCAGACCGTCCTCCTTGTCGGCCAGCTGCGTGCCGACATTGGCCGCCAGCTGCACGAGGATCGCCAGCAGCACGGACAGGCCGATGGTGCGGGCATTGCCGAAGCGGCTGAAGCCCGCGGTCAGCATCGTGGCCACGCCCAGCACTGCCAGCGCCGCCGCGGTCAGCGGCTGGGCGATGCGGCTTTGCGCCTCGACCCGGAATTCGTGCACCGTCGATTCCGTCAGCGCGAGATCGGCCGGATCCTCGGCCACCAGCCGCATCGTCGACAACTCGCGGATGTCGATGGTGCCGCGCTCGGTCTGGGTGATCAGCGCGCCGATGTCATAGGTGAAATCGGTGAAATGCGTGACCGCCAGCCGCCGGTTGTCGGGGCTGTAGGTCTGGGCCATGCCCTCGAACATGATCAGCTTCGGGCCGGTGTCGTCGCGGGCCAGCAGCGCGCGCTTGCCGAAATACGAGGTGCGGCTGGCCGGGTCGCGCGCGTCCGAGATGTAGACGTCATGCAGCTGCCCGTCGGTCGCGACCTCGCGGATATAGATGGTGATGCCCTTGGCGGGGTGCTGGAAGCTGCCCTCGACCAGCAGCTTCGCGGTGGCGTCGTTGGCGATCTGGAAGCGTTGCGTCGCCAGCTCGCCCCGGGTCGCGGGCACCAGCACATGGGTCAGCACCAGCAGCAGCGCCGCCACGATCGCGCCGAAATAGACCGCCGGCCGCGCCATCCGCCAGGGCGAGAAGCCGGTGGCCTGCATCACCGTCAGCTCGCTTTCCGCCGACAGCCGGTTGGTGACATAGACCGCGGCGACGAAGGCCGCGACCGGCAGCACGAGGCGGATCACGTTGGGAAGGGTCAGCGCCGAGAAGCGCACGAAGACCATCGCCGACTGCCCGTCCGAGATCAGCTGCTCGAACAGCGCGACGGCCTGGTTGATCCAATAGATCGACACGAGGATCAGCGCGAAGAAGCCGAACAGCGCCATCAGCTGCGACAGCATGTATCTGTCGAATCTCGCCACGGCCCGTCCTCTGCTGCCCCTAGAGTGTTTTTTCCCTTGCTAGCCGAAACCGGCGCGGGGGAAAACTGCTATCTGGCCATGCCCGGGCCGAGCGGCTAGGGTCCCCGGCGCCGGACCGCCTATGGCCCGGCCCCGAGGCGGGCGCGCCGGTCGCGTCCCCCTCCACGCCTGACAGATCCCAGCCCCGAGGTGCGCCCATGACCGTTCCGCCCGCCATTTCCTTCCGCGAGGCCGAAGCCCTCGATCTCGCCGCGGTCACCGGGCGCATCGCGGTCTTCCTGCCCGAGGGTGGCGCGCTCGACCCGCTGGCCCGCAAGCTCGACCGGCTGATGAAGGGCGCGCTTGCGCGCTTCGCCGCCTCGCCGGCCTTCGCCAAGCTGGGCAATGGCGACGCGGCGGATCTTGGCTGGCCCGCGGGGCTGGCGGCAGAGGCGGTGCAGGTGATCCGGCTCGACCGCAAGGCCGAGGTGGCGGCGGCGCGCAAGGCCGGGGCCGCGATCGGCCGCAGCCTTGGCGCGGGCGGCGCCACGGTGCTGGCCGGCGCGCATCCGCGCGCGGCGGAGATCTCGTTCGGCTGCGCGCTGCGGGCCTATGATTTCGACATCTACAAGTCGGGCGAGAAGACCGCGCCGGGCGCCGTGACCTTCGTCACCGCCAAGCCCGAGGCGGTGGCCGAGGCCGCGCGCCCGCTGGCCGCGCTGGCCGAGGGCGTGTTCTTTACCCGCGATCTGACCAACGAACCCGCCAACGTGCTGACCACCTACGATTTCGCCGCGCGGCTGGCCGCGATGGGCGAGCTGGGGCTCGAGGTCGAGATCCTCGAGGAGGAGGAGCTCGAGAAGCTGGGCATGCGCGCGCTTCTGGGCGTTGGGCAGGGCTCGGAAAGCCCCTCGAAGGTCGTGGTGATGCAGTGGAAGGGCGGGCCCGAGGGCGAGGCGCCGCTGGCGCTGGTCGGCAAGGGCGTCGTGTTCGACACCGGCGGGATCTCGATAAAGTCCGCCGCCGGCATGGAAGAGATGACGATGGACATGGGCGGCGCCGGGGTCGTGGCGGGCGTGATGCGCACGCTCGCCCTGCGCAAGGCGCGCGCGAATGTCGTGGGTCTGGTGGGCCTTGTCGAGAACATGCCCGACGGCCGCGCGCAGCGCCCGGGCGACATCGTGACCTCGATGAAGGGCGACACGATCGAGGTGATCAACACCGATGCCGAGGGGCGGCTCGTGCTGGCCGACGTGCTCTGGTATACGCAGGAACGCTTCAAGCCCTCGGGCATCGTCGATCTGGCCACCCTGACCGGCGCGATCATCGTGGCGCTGGGGCACGAGAACGCGGGCGTCTTCTCGAATGACGACGCCTTCGCGGGGGCCTTCCTCGCCGCGGCCAAAGCCGAGGGCGAGGGCGCCTGGCGGATGCCGATGGGGCCGGCCTATGACGCGAAGATCAAGTCGCGGCTCGCCGACATCAAGAACAGTGCCGGCCGCCCCGCGGGCTCGATCACCGCGGCGCAGTTCCTTGGGCGCTTCATCGCCGAGGGCATGCCCTGGATCCATCTCGACATCGCCGGCGTGGCCCTGCCGACCGGCGAGACGACGCTGGCCCCGAAGGGCGCCACCGGCTGGGGCGTGATGGCGCTGAACCGGCTGATCGCCGACGGCTACGAGCGGGGCTGATGCCCGCGCTGTTCTACCACCTGACCCACTCGGCGCTCGAGGACACGGTCGAGACGATCCTGTCGCGCGCGCTGGCCCAGGACTGGCGCGTGGTGCTGCGCTGTCCCGACGCGCGGCTGGCGGCGCGGCTGGACGAGCAGCTGTGGACGCGCGAGGCGGCTGGCTTCCTGCCGCATGGCCGCGCGGGCGGGCCGCACGACGCGTTGCAGCCGGTGCTGATCACCGAGGGCGCGACCGATGCTGGGCCCGCCCAAGCGCTGATGGCGGTGGGCGGGGCCGAGGTCGACCCGGCCGAGATCGCTGCGCATGAGCGGGTCTGGATCCTGTTCGACGGCCTTGATCGCGAGGCGCTGAGCCGGGCGCGCGACCAGTGGCGGGCCCTGACCGGCGCCGGGGCCGCGGCCCAGTACTGGAGCGAAGAGGGCGGGCGCTGGGAGAAGAAGACCGAGCGCTGAGAGGGGGCGCTGCCCCCTCGCCCCCGGGATATTTCGGCCAGTGCGAAAGAGGAAAGAGGGGGCTCTGCCCCCGCCCGTGCCGGGCTCCCCCGGAGTATTTCGACCAAGCCGAAAAGGGGAGGCGGCGCCTCAGAGGCCGGCGGCGGTCAGCAGGCGCGCGGCCTCGTCCCGGCAGGGGGCGAGGGGGGCGCGGTCCTCTCCGGGGAAGAAGCGGGCGCGGATCGCGGTGGGCATCGGCGCGGGCGTCGCGGTGAGGACGCGGGGGCCGATCTTCGCGGTCTCCTGCTCCCAGGCGCGCCAGAGCGCCATCTGCCCGGCTTTCGTCGCGCCGTAAGCCCCCGAGAAGCGGGTGCCGGCCATCGGGTCGTCGAAGCCGATCGCGGTGCCGCCCGAGGCGCGCAGAACGGGTTCCAGCACCGAGATCAGATGCGCGGTCGCGGTGATGTTGCAGGCAAGGCTCTTGGCCAGGTCCTTGCCGTCGACATGGCCGGCAGGCGTCAGCGGGGCGGCATGGATCGCCGTATGCGCCCAGAGCCCGAGGCCGCCCCAGCGCGCGGTCAGCGAGGCGGCGAGATGGGTCATCGCGCCCGGTTCGGTCACGTCCATCGGCGCCAGCGTCGCGCTGCCGCCGGCGGCGCGGATCCGGTCGTCAAGTTCCTCGAGCGCGCCGGTGGTGCGGGCGACGGCCAGCACATGCCAGCCGCGCGCGGCAAGGGCTTCGGCCAGGGCCGCCCCGAGCCCACGCGAGGCGCCGGTGACGAGAGCGAGACGGGGGGGAGCGGCGGTATCGGTCATGGCCGGTTGCATGGCATGGCCGCGCTCTCCGCGCAAGCTGTCGCGGCGGCGCCATGGGGCGCGGGCCTTGACGTCGCCGGGGCGGCCGGGGACAGCCGTGGCCCGCGGCGCGGGAGCACGGGGCGCTGACGGCGTGCGAGCGCGGACGCGGCCTGGCGCTGCGATACTGCGCGCGCAGGGAGCCTTGCGCAGTCCTGCGCGGCTGCCAGGGCAGGTGGGTGTGGCGTTGCCGCGGCGGTCGATGTCGTACACGGCCCGCAGCGCGAAGGGCGGGGGCGGCGGCAGGGATAGCACCCGGACGGCGGGCGAGGGCAGACCGGGCGCGGCGCTGCGGTGCTGCGTTGCGCGCAGGGAGCCTCGCGCAGTCCTTCGCGGAGGGGAGGGCGGGTCGGTGTGGCCTCGCCGTGGCAGCCGATGTCGGCCGTAGCCCGCGGCGCGAACGGGCGGCAGCAGGGACAGCAGCCTGACGCCGTGCGAGCGCGAAGGCTGCGCGGTGCTGCGCGCGCAGGGAGCCTTGTCCCTCCCGGACGCGTGCCCGGGAAGGCGGGGCCTGTCCGAAGGTCGTGGCGTCCCGGCGACACCTCGGGATTGACAGCGGTGGCCTGTTCAGGGCTTCTGGTCGGCCAAGACGGCCCGCGAGGTCGCGCTTCGAGAGGAGACACTGAAATGACCCTGACCAAAGCCCTCGTCCCGGCGCAGAGCCGGCTGGGCCGCGCCGCGCTGGTGCTTGGCGCCTCGGCGCTGATCGCTGTCGCCGCGCAGGTGGCGGTGCCGATGTTCCCGGTGCCGATGACGCTGCAGACGCTGGCGATCCTGACCGTCGGCTTCGCGCTGGGCGCGCGGCTGGGCGCCGCGGCGCTGGTGGCCTATCTGCTGGAAGGCGCGATGGGCCTGCCGGTCTTCGCGCATGGCGGCTCGACCGCGGCGCTGCTGGGCCCGACCGCGGGCTTCCTCATCGGCTTCGTGGCCATGGCCTGGGTCGCGGGCTTCGCCGCCGACCGGGGTGTGCGCGGCCTCGTGCCGACCGCGGCCGTGGCGCTGTTCGCCTCGGCGCTGATCTACGTGCCGGGCCTGGCCTGGCCGGCGCTGGTGATGGGCAAGTCGGTCCCCGATCTGCTGTCGGGCTGGATGCTGCCCTTCGTCGCCGGCGACATCGTCAAGTCGCTGATCGCGGCGCTGGTGGTTTCGGGCGGCTGGGCCGCGCTGAAGGCCCGCCGCGGCTGAGCCATTCGCATCGACGACCCGACGCCGCCCCTCACCGGGCGGCGTCTTGCGTTTCCGGCTCCGCTTCCGCGGCATGCAGCGCGGCCAGCGCCTCTTCGCACATGCCATAGGCAAGCCAGCTGCAGCCCGCGCAGACCCGCGCCAGATCTCCGGGCATCACGCGTTCGCGGATCCGCGCCTGCGCCGCGGCCCAGCTGAGCCGGTCGCCCGGCAGCAGGTCCAGCGCCTGGGCATGCGAGGCATCAAGCCGCGCGATCTTCGCGCCCGAGACGCAGCCCGCGCCCTCGCGCGAGGGGCAGGGACCGCAGAGGTCGTCCGCCGCAGCGATCACCTCGAGCATCTCGCCGCCGCCGCCGGGCGCGCGCAGGCGGCCCATGACGACGGCGGTCATGTTGGCGGTGAAGTCGGGGGAATAGCCCTTGCCGCGATAGCCGACCGCACACAGAAAATGGTGCGGCCGGAACCTGATCGCGGCGGACCGGGCCGGCCGGGTCGTCGGACCCGTATCGCTCACTCGGCGGCGGTCTTCATCTGGAACCCCTTCTCCAGCATGTCGGCCGGGGCGACAGGGTATTCGCCAGAGAAGCAGGCATCGCAGAACTGCGGGTTGGCGCGGTTGCGGCCCTCGGCCTCGCCGGCGGCACGGTAGAGCCCGTCGAGCGAGATGAACTTGAGGCTGTCGACGCCGATCCAGTCGCGCATCTCTTCCTCGGTCATCTTCGCCGCCAGCAGCTTGTCGCGGTCGGGCGTGTCGACGCCGTAGAAGCAGGGCCAGGCGGTGGGCGGCGAGGCGATGCGGAAATGCACCTCGGCCGCGCCGGCATCCAGGATCATGTCCTTGATCTTGCGCGAGGTGGTGCCGCGCACGACCGAGTCATCGACCAGGATCACCCGCTTGCCGCGAATGAGCGCGCGGTTGACGTTCAGCTTCAGCCGCACGCCCATGTTGCGGATGCTTTCCGTCGGCTCGATGAAGGTCCGGCCCATGTACTGGTTGCGGATGATCCCCATCGCATAGGGGATGCCCGATTCCTGGCTGTAGCCGATCGCGGCGGGGGTCCCTGAATCCGGCACCGGGCAGACGAGATCGGCCTCGACCGGCGCCTCGCGCGCGAGCTCGACCCCGATCTGGCGCCGGGTCTCGTAGACCGAGCGACCGCCAAGGATCGAGTCGGGGCGCGAGAAATAGACTTGTTCGAAGATGCAGAACCGGCCCTTGGTGGCGGGGCCGAAGGGGCGCGAGCTTTCGATGCGGCCGTGTTCGATCACGACCATCTCGCCGGGCTCGATCTCACGGATGAACTCGGCGCCGACGATGTCGAGCGCGCAGGTCTCGGACGACAGCGCATAGGCGCCCGAGCCTTCAGGCCCGATCCGGCCCAGCACCAGCGGCCGCACGCCCAGCGCGTCGCGCACGCCGATCAGCTTGGTGCGGGTCATCGCGATGACCGAGAACGCCCCCTCGACCCGGCGCAGCGCATCCTTCATCCGCTCGGGCACCGAGCGCTGGATCGAGCGCGCCATCAGGTGGATGATGCATTCGCTGTCCGAGCCGGACTGGAAGATCGAGCCGCGCTCGATCAGCTCGCGGCGCAGGGCCGCGGCATTGGTCAGGTTGCCGTTATGCGCGATGGCAGCGCCGCCGGCCGAGAATTCGCCGAAGAAGGGCTGCACGTCGCGGATCTGCGTCGCGCCCTTCGAGCCGGCGGTGGAATAGCGCACATGGCCGATCGCCAGCGCGCCGGGCAGGGTGTCCATCACCGAGCGCGAGGTGAAGTTGTCGCGCACATAGCCGAAGCGGCGGGCCGAGTTGAAGCCGCTCTCGGGTTCGTAGCTGACGATGCCGCCGGCCTCTTGCCCGCGATGCTGCAGCGCATGCATGCCGAGCGCGGTGAAACTGGCGGCGTCCGCGACGCCGATGACGCCGAAGACCCCGCATTCCTCCTTCAGCTTGTCGTCGTCGAACGGGTTGCTCAGGAAGGGGTTCATCGGCAGGTCCTCCGAATCCGGGGGCAAAGGCAGGGGAGTGTGCTGCTATTTAGGCGCTTGTCGTCCCGCTGTCACGATCCGAAGATCGTGTTTTTCGGCAGACCGCCTTGCACGGGATGCGCAGCGCGCTAGGCGGGCGCCTTCGCAAAGCGTGGCATGCCTGCGCAAAGCGGCAGGTTCTCGCGCGCGCGGCATTTTCACCCTGTGATCCGACGCGACGATCGCTTAGCTCTGGGCCCGCTGTTTCCATCTCGTGCCGGAGTGCAGGATGACGATCACCAGACGCAACCTTTTGGCGCAGACGGCCCTCGTGGCCATGGCGGGCGCGCTGCCCCGCATGGCCTTCGCGCAGGCCACCGCGCCGCAGCCCTTCCGCTTCGAAGAGCTGACCGCCCGGGCCGAGGCGATGGCGCGGGCCGAGTATCAGGCGCCCTACCGCCCGATGCCCGAGGTGACCGCCGTCATCGACTACCAGACCTGGGGCGAGATCCGCTTCCGCACCGACCGCGCGCCCTATTCCAAGGGCGACGGCGCCTATCCGGTGACCTTCTTCCATCTGGGCCAATATTTCCAGAACCGGGTGCGGATGTTCCTGGTGAAGGACGGCCAGGCCTCGGAAGTGGCCTATGACCCCGAGCTGTTCGACATGCCGGCCGACAGCATCGCGCGCAAGCTGCCGCGCGATGCGGGCTTCGCCGGGTTCCGCCTGCAGGAGGCGGTCTATTCGCCCGACTGGCCGACGCAGGACTGGGTGGCCTTCCTCGGCGCCAGCTACTTCCGCGCGATCGGCGCCTCTGGGCAGTATGGCCTGTCGGCCCGCGGCGTGGTGATCGACGCGGCGATGCCCGACCGCCCCGAGGAATTCCCGGCCTTCACCGAGTTCTACATCGAGGAGACCGGCGACAGCGAGGCGCCGGTGACGGTCTGCGCCCTGCTCGACGGACCTTCGATCACCGGCGCCTTCCGCTTCCGCCTGCAGCGCGGGATGGAGCGGACCAAGGGCGTCAACATGGAGATCGAAAGCGCGATGTTCCTGCGCCGCGACGTGGCGCGGCTGGGGCTGATGCCGATCACCTCGATGTTCTGGTACGGCGAATACGGTCGCGAGCGGCCCTTCGACTGGCGCCCCGAGGTCCATGACAGCGACGGCCTCGCGCTCTGGACCGGCAGCGGCGAGCGGATCTGGCGTCCGCTGATCAACCCGACAGGCACGCAGGTCGCGGCCTTCGGGGACGAGAACCCGCGCGGCTTCGGCCTGCTGCAGCGCGACCGCAACTTCGACCACTACCGCGACGGCGTCTTCTACGACCGCCGCCCCTGCCTCTGGGTCGAGCCGATCGCGCCCCTTGGCCGCGGTGCCGTGCAGCTGCTCGAGATCCCGACCAACGACGAGATCCACGACAACATCGGCGCCTTCTGGGTGCCCGAGGGGCCGGCGAAGGCGGGCAACCGCTACGACCTGCACTACCGGGTGTTCTGGCAGGACAACGAGCCCTATCCGGCGACGAACATCGCCCAGACCGTCTCGACCCGCGTCGGCCGCGGCGGCCAGCCGGGCCTGCCGCGCCCGCCGGGGGTCTACAAGGTCGCCGTCGAGTTCGACCGCCCCGAGGTGATGACCCGCATCCCCTATGGCGTCTTCCCGAAGGTCGAGGTCACCACCTCGGCCGGCCGCATCGGCGGCACGCTCGTCGAGCCGGTGCCGAACGGCAACGTCTGGCGCGCGATCTTCGATCTGGAACTGCCGCCCGAGCAGATGGCCGAGCTCAGGATGTATCTCTCGCTCGAGGGCGGGCCGCTGACCGAGACCTGGCTCTACCAGTTCCGGCAGGGCAACCTGATCCCGGTCGCGGGGCAGTAAGAGGGGGCTCCGCCCCCGCGCCTGGCGGCGCTCCCCCGGGATATTTGAGCCATTGAGAAAGCATGTTTCTTGCTGGCACAAATATCCCGGGGGTGAGGGCGAAGCCCGAGGGGGCAGCGCCCCCTCCTTCCGCTCAGACCTGGTCCGGCAGCTCCAGCGACCAGCGCTGCCAGGCCGCGTCGAAGAAGGCGCGCTCGGCGCGGACAGCACGGGCAAACATGTCGGTGGCCGCGGCCTGGTCCGCCGCCGAGAGCGCGGGCCAGAGCGCGTCGAGCCGGCCGCGCAGATGCGCGACGACCGCCTCGAAGCCCGGACCCGCGTGCAGGGTGATCCATTCGCCCAGCCAGAACGGCAGCGCCGCGTCGGCCGGGTGATGGGGGCTGGCCCAGCTCAGGTAGCTCCATTCCGCGACGACCAGCACCGCCAGCATCCGCTCGGCCCGGCCCGAGGCGCGGGCCTCTCGCATCAGGGCGAGGAAGGTTTCCGTCTCGGGCGCGGGCGGCGCGGCATGGGCGGCTTCGGGCACGCCGAGCGCCGCGAAGCTGCGCAGGAAATAGGTGTTCTCGGGCCCGGTGATCACCGCGAGGAACTGCGCGCCGGGGACCAGCGCGGCCATGTCGGGCGCCAGCGCCACCGCCGCCGCCAGGAGCCGCGCGAATTCCTCGACGAAGCGGTAATCCTCGACCAGATAGGCCGCCATCCGGGCCGCGGGCAGGCTGCCCTCGGCCAGCGCGAGGGTGAAGGGATGGGCGGCGACGGCCTGCCAATCGGCAAGGACGGTGTCGCGGAGCGTCTCGGTCGGGGTCATCGGGGCGGATCCTCCAGCAGAAAAGTAAACGGCCCGGAGAGATCCCCGGGCCGTCGTCGTCAGGTCGAGCGGGCCGTTCAGGCCTTGGCGAGGTTGCGCAGCACGTAGTGCAGCACACCGCCGTTCTCGAGGTATTCGATCTCGACCGCGGTATCGATGCGGCTCTTGATCTCGATCGTCTTCACGCTGCCGTCGGCATAGGTGATCGTGCAGGGCACGGTCGACAGCGGCTTGATGTCGCCCTCGAGCCCTTCGATGGTCACGGTCTCGTCGCCCTTCAGGTTCAGATCCTTGCGGGTCATGCCGCCGGTGAACTCGAAGGGAATGACGCCCATCCCGATCAGGTTCGAGCGGTGGATCCGCTCGAAGCTTTCCGCGATCACGGCCTTGACGCCCAGAAGGTTGGTGCCCTTGGCCGCCCAGTCACGGCTGGAGCCCGCGCCGTATTCGATGCCGCCGAAGATGACCAGCGGAGTGCCGGCCGCCTGATATTCCATCGAGGCGTCGAAGATCGAGGTCTGCGCCCCGTCCGGACCCTTGGTGTAGCCGCCTTCGACACCGTCCAGCATCTCGTTCTTGATGCGGATGTTGGCGAAGGTGCCGCGCATCATGATCTCGTGGTTGCCGCGGCGCGAGCCGTAGGAGTTGAAATCCTTCGGCGCCACCTGCCGCTCGGTCAGGTACTTGCCGGCCGGGGTGGTCGGCTTGAACGAGCCCGCGGGCGAGATGTGGTCGGTGGTGATCATGTCGCCGAGGATCGCGAGGATCTTGGCGTTCACGACGTTCGAGATCGCGCCCTTCTCCTTGCCCATCCCTTTGAAATAGGGCGGGTTCTGGATGTAGGTCGAGGTCGCGGGCCAGTCGTAGGTCTCGGAGTCGGTGGTTTCCACCGCCTGCCACTTCTCGTCGCCCTTGAAGACATCGGCGTATTTCGACAGGAACGCCTCGCGGGTCACCGTCGCCTCGACGAGGTCCGAAACCTCCTTCGAGGTCGGCCAGATGTCCTTGAGGTAGACATCCTTGCCTTCCGGGGTCTGGCCGATCGGGTCCTTGGTCAGGTCGATGTTCATGTCGCCGGCGATGGCATAGGCGACGACCAGCGGCGGCGAGGCCAGGTAGTTGGCGCGCACGTCGGGGCTGATGCGGCCCTCGAAGTTGCGGTTGCCCGACAGCACGGCGGTGGCGACCAGGTCGTTGTCGTTGATCGCCTTCGAGATCGCCGGATCGCCCAGCGGGCCCGAGTTGCCGATGCAGGTGGTGCAGCCGTAGCCCACGAGGTTGAACCCGAGCGCGTCGAGATCGTCCTGCAGGTTGGCGGCGGCGAGGTATTCACCGACGACCTGCGACCCGGGGGCGAGCGAGGTCTTCACCCAGGGCTTGCGGGTCAGGCCGAGCGCGCGCGCCTTGCGGGCGACGAGGCCGGCGCCGATCATCACATAGGGGTTCGAGGTGTTGGTGCAGGAGGTGATCGCCGCGATCACCACCGAGCCGTCGCGGATCGTGTAGTCCTTGCCTTCGACCGGGGCGGTCTTGCGGGCATCGACCGGGGCCGCGACCACGCCGCCGCCTTCGCCCGACATCGCCTGCGCGCCGTTGTCCACGTCGATGCCGCGGTAGTCGGCGACGACCTTGTAGAAGCCGGCGGCCGAGTTGGTCAGCGCGACATAGTCCTGCGGACGTTTCGGGCCCGAGATCGCCGGGACGATCTCGCCCATGTCCAGATGCAGGTGCGAGGTGTAGACCGGCTCGTAATCCGCGCCGCGCCACATGCCGTTTTCCTTGGCATAGGCTTCGACCAGCGCGATCCGGGCCTCGTCGCGGCCGGTGTTGCGCAGGTAGCGCAGCGTTTCGCCGTCGATCGGGAAGAAGCCGCAGGTGGCGCCGTATTCGGGGGCCATGTTGGCGATCGTCGCGCGGTCGGCCAGCGGCAGGTGGTCAAGGCCTTCGCCGTAGAATTCGACGAACTTGTTCACCACGCCGTGCTTGCGCAGCATCTGCACGACCTTCAGCACGAGGTCGGTGGCGGTGGTGCCTTCCATCATCTTGCCGGTCAGCTTGAAGCCGACGACTTCCGGGATCAGCATCGAAACCGGCTGGCCCAGCATCGCGGCCTCGGCCTCGATCCCGCCCACGCCCCAGCCCAGCACGGCCAGGCCGTTGACCATGGTGGTGTGGCTGTCGGTGCCGACCAGCGTGTCCGGATAGGCGACCTCTTCACCGTTCTGGTCGGTGTCGGTCCAGATCGTCTGCGCGAGGTATTCCAGGTTCACCTGGTGGCAGATGCCGGTGCCCGGCGGCACCACGCGGAAGTTCTGGAAGGCGTTCTGGCCCCATTTCAGGAACTGGTAGCGCTCGATGTTGCGCTCGTATTCCAGATCGACGTTCTTCTGGAAGGCGCGCGGGTTTCCGAACTCGTCGATCATCACCGAGTGGTCGATGACCAGATCGACCGGGTTCAGCGGGTTGATCTTCTGCGCGTCACCGCCCAGCGCCTTGATCCCGTCGCGCATCGCGGCCAGGTCGACCACGGCCGGAACGCCGGTGAAGTCCTGCATCAGCACGCGGGCCGGGCGATAGGCGATCTCGCGCGGGTTCTTGCCGCCGTTGGCGCCCCATTCGGCGAAGGCCTTGATGTCCTCGACCGAGACGGTGAAGCCACCGTCCTCGAAGCGCAGCATGTTTTCCAGCACGACCTTCAGCGAGGCCGGCAGCTTCGAGAAGTTGCCCAGGCCCGCGGCTTCGGCGGCGGGGATCGAGTAATAGGCAACGGTCTTGCCGCCCGCAGTAAGCGTGCGGCGGGTCTTGGCGGTATCTTGTCCGGTGACGACGGTCATGGCGGCTCCCTTCACGTAAGACGGGGGTGAGGCTGCCCGAGACATGCCGCATCGCCGCGTCGCAATCAAGGGGCTCGGCAGGTTTTTGTATGCCATTGTATGCGAAAATCCGCCACGAAGGGACGGGGTATGCGGCGGGGGCCGCGGCGCGGGCGGCCGTTGCAGGAAGGTCGCGCCTTGCGGGGGATGCGCGCACCGGCTTCGCGGCGGGCTGGACAGGCTGGCGCGGCACTCTCAAAACCTTGATTGGCCAAGCCCGGACCTCGCCGGTAGCTAGGTCGGGACTGAGGGAACCGGAAGACCAGACATGCGCCGCACGATTCCTGCAGACGGCAGGCTCTCGCTCGTCCTGGCTGGGCTGTTCGCTCTGGCCTCCGGCATCGCCTGCGCGCAGGAAACGGGGACGCAGGGGCCTGGTGCCACGCAGTCGGGGCCGGCCGCGGTCCCCGCAGCATCCGCCGCCGACCTGTCGAACCCCACCACCGCCGAGGCCGATCTGGGCAACCGCCTGCGGGCCGAGGGCGTCTTCACCGCCACGCCGCTGCCGGTGGCGCCGGCAGGGCCGGGGCGCACGCTGCTCAGCCTGATGCCGCCCGCCGCCGCCAAGACCCCGGCCGAGGCGCCGATCGTCGAATACCATCCGGTGGTGATCGAGCTCTACACCTCGCAGGGCTGTTCCGCCTGTCCGCCCGCCGATGCGCTGCTGGCGCAGATCGCCAGCCGCGACGACGTAATCGCGCTGGCGCTGCATGTCGACTACTGGGACTACATCGGTTGGAAGGACAAGTTCGCGACCCCCGGCCACACCAAGCGGCAGAAGGCCTATGCCCGCGCCGCGGGGGAACATGCGATCTATACCCCGCAGATGATCATCGCCGGGCAGGACCAGCTTGTGGGGCTTCGTCCCGTGCAGTTGACCGATCTGGTCGACAGCCGCGGCAGCCAGCCCAGCCATGTGCGCCTGACGCTGACCCGCGAGGGCGACATGATCCGCGTGAAGGCCGAGGCGCGCCCGCCGCTCGACAAGCCGGTGCAGGTGCAGCTGGTGCGCTACCGCCCGCAAGAGACGGTGCCGATCGAGGCCGGCGAGAATGCCGGCAAGGTGATCCGCTATTCGAACATCGTCACCGACTGGAAGCCGGTCGCCGACTGGGCCGGGCAGGAGCCTCTGGCGCTCGACCTGCCGGCGGCGGGTGGCGATGCGGCGGTGGTGATCCTGCAAGAGCCGGGGCCGGGCCCGGTCGTCGCGGCCGAGGTTCTGCGCTGAGGCTTCGCCACTGAGGCTGCGCCGAGACTTCGCCACTGAGACTGCGCCGAGGCTTCCGGGCGAACGGTTCCGCGGCTAGCCTGCCGCCGACCCAGCCCCGGAGCCCGCGATGCCGTCCGACACCGATCCTTCTACCGCTCCCCACATGACCGCGTCCCGCCCGCTGTCCCCCGCGCTGCAGGCGGTTCTGGCGCATATCGTCCGCCACGGTCCTATCGCGCGCGACACCAACGCCCGGTTCGACGCCGATGCGACGCTGGGCCAGCGCGTCGCCGACCGGGTCGCGGCCTTCGGCGGATCCTGGACCTTCATCCTGCTGTTCCTCGGGCTGCTGGTGGCCTGGACCGGCGGCAACTGGCTGGCGGACCGGGCGGCGCCCGATCCCTATCCCTTCATCTTCCTGAACCTGCTTCTGTCGATGCTGGCCGCGCTGCAGGCCCCGGTGATCATGATGAGCCAGAACCGGCAGGCCGCGAAGGACCGGCTCGACGCCGCGCATGACTACGAGGTCAACCTGAAGGCCGAGATCGAGATCATGGCGCTGCACGAAAAGCTGGATCGGATGCGGGACGAGGATCTGAAGGCGATGCTGCTGCGTCAGCAGGAACAGATCGACCTCCTGGCGCGACTGATCGGGAAAAACATCTCCTGATCAATGCGTTGCCTGATGTTGTTCAGATGATCCATAAGCCTCACGTATAAAGTGATGTTGATGGATCAACGTCTTGATTCCAGTATCTTCTTCCAGCCGCGCTTCCCGTCCGGACCCTTCCAGCGGCGATGCACCCAGAACCATTGTTCGGGATGCTGGCGGACGACGGTCTCGAGACTGTCGTTCAGCGCCTGGGTCATCTCGGCGGGGGTCGAGGCCGGGATCGGCGCCTCGACCTGGATGCGGAAGCTGAGCCCGTCCTTCTGGCGGATGCCGTAGATCGGCACCAGCAGCGCGTCGTATTTCAGGGCGAGGTCCGCGGCCGAGGTCGCGGTCATCGCGGTCTGGCCGAAGAAGCGCAGCGGCAGGCCGTGCATCATGTGCTGGTCGACGACGATGCCCAGCATCCCGCCCGAGCGCAGGAACTTCACCATCCCCGCCAGCCCCTTGGCGCCGCGCGGGAACAGCGGCTCGCCCAGCGAGGTGATCGCGCGCAGGTAATGCGCGCCGAACAGGCGGTTCTTCATCGGCTTGTACAGGCCGCCGACCCGGAACCCCTTGGCGATCAGCGCCGCGCGGGCGACGTCGTAATTGCCGAAATGCCCGGTCACCAGCACCACGGGGCGGTTCGCGGCCCGCGCCGCTTCCAGCACCTCCGCGCCGGCTCCCTCAAGCGGGATCGGCCGCACCCGGTCGACGAATTCGCGCCCCGAATACAGCTCGGCCACGGTGCGGCCGATGTTGTCGGGCACCGCGGTCAGCAGCCGGTCCAGCTCGGCCCGGTCGATGTCGGGCCAGGCATGGGCGAGGTTGTCGCGGATCCGCGCCCGCCAGCCGGCCAGCGGCGCCACCACCCGCGCCGTCAGCCAGCCGGTCAGCGGCACCCGCCAGCCGTAGGGCAGCATCCGTCCGACGCCCAGCAGCGCGCGCAGGGCCGCATCGCTCACCCTGTCGGCGAGGCTGGCGGGCGGTGGCTCTGGCGTCTTCTCGGTCATCTCGGGTCGTGTCGCGGCGCGCGTTCGGGGCGCGGTGGGGGCTTCGGGGTCGGGCAGGGCCTCATACGCCGCCGTCGGCCGATGCCGTCGGGCGGGTGCGGGTTTCCCGGTGCCAGACATAGAGACCGGCCCCGGCGATCACAACCATCCCGACCAGCGTCCAGCCGTCGGGCAGCCGTCCCCAGAACATCCAGCCCCAGAAGGTCGCGAGGATCAGCGAGCAATATCCGAAGGGGGCAAGGGCGCTGGCCTCGGTGATCGAGAAGGCGCGGATCACGAAGAGCTGACCGGCGGCGCCGATCAGGCCGATGACCAGGAAGCCCGGCAGGTCGTCCATCTCGATGGGCACCCAGATCCAGGGCAGGACCGCGGTGCTGACCAGCGTGCCCACCAGCCCGGTGTACAGAAGCGAGGTCCAGAGCGGGTCGCGGGTGCCGACCTTGCGGGTGACCAGCGCGAAGGCGGCATAGCAGCAGGCCCCGGCCAGCGGCAGCAGCGAGGCGGGGGCGAAGACGCCCGAACCGGGGCGGATGATGATCATCGCGCCGACCAGCGCGGCGACGATGCCGGCGATGCGCCGCGGCCCCAACCGCTCGCCCAGGAACAGCGCGGCGCCCAACGTGATCAGTACCGGGTTCACGTCGAAGATCGCGGTGGCCTCGGCCAGCCCGAGATAGGTCAGCGACAGGAAGAAGATCGCGGTCGATCCGAACTGGCAGAGCGAGCGCAGGGCCTGCAGCCCGGGCACCGCGCTGCGCAGCGCCGTGCGCAGCCGCGGGGCCAGCAGGATCAGCAGCATCCCGGTCTGGCCCGCGTAGCGCGCCCAGACCACCTGCAGCGCTGGATAGCGCTCGCCCAGGTGCTTGGCGAGCGCGTCCATCAGCGTGAAGAGCACGAGCCCCAGCACCATGGTCAGGATGCCGCGGGTGGTGGCCGAAAGGCGGGGGGCGATGCGGGGGGCGGGCAGGATCGGCTCCGGGGCGCGAGGGGGGCAGGGCCGCCGAACGCTAGAGGCGCGCCGGCGCGTCCACAATGGGGCGTCTGCCGGCGCGGACCTCACGTCATCCGCGGGATCAGCGCCGGTCGATCGAGATCGGGCCCGGGCCGGCGGCGGACAGGTAGAGCAGCGCGAAGCACATCGCGGCCGCGGCACTGCCGCCGTTCAGCGACGGATAGATCCCCTGCGGCCAATGCGCGATGTAATAGGCCGCCGCCATCAGCCCCGACAGAACGAAGGCCACGACGCGGGTCTGGAAGCCCAGCACCAGCGCCGCGCCCAGCACCAGTTCGAGACAGCCCGCGATCCAGGGCAGCGAGCCGGTCGGTGGCACCCGGTTCGCGGCCGGGAAGTGCAGGATCTTCATGCTGCCGTAGTTCAGCAGGATCAGCCCCACGGCAATGCGCATCAGGCTGAGGAAGGTGGGCGCAAGGCGCGTCCAGGCGGCGGGCATGGCGGTCTCCGGTGTCGGTGGGTCAGAAGTCAGTCGGCCAGAAGTCGGTCGGCCAGACGTCAGTCGGGCAGACTTCAGTCGGGCAGCGCGGCGTTCAGCAGCGCCAGCGCATGGGCGACCGTCGCCGCGCGCACCGCCGAGCGGCCGCGGGGGCCGAACTCGATGGTGGTGACGACGGTGGCGCGGCCGCGCATAGCAAGGCCGAAGCAGACGCGGCCCTCGGGCTTAAACTCGGACCCGCCGGGCCCGGCGATGCCGGTGACCGAGACGGCGAGGCTCGCGCCCGAGCGGGCCAGCGCGCCCTCGGCCATCTCGCGCGCGATCTGTTCGGACACCGCGCCATGCGCCTCGAGCGTTTCGGGGCGGATGCCCAGCATCTCGATCTTGGCGGCGTTGGAATAGGTGACGAAGCCGCGGTCGAAGATGTCGGACGAGCCCGGCACCTCGGTGATCGCGCCGGCGATCAGCCCGCCGGTGCAGCTTTCGGCGGTGGCGATGCGGGCGCCGGCGGCACGGGCGCGGGCCAGAAGCCGGGTGGCGGGTTCCCCGCTCACAGCCCCATCACCCCGTGGTAGATCCCGGCCAGCACGACCGAGCCCAGCGCCGCGAAGACCCCGGCGATCAGGTCGTCGAGCATCACCCCCGCGCCGTCGCCGCGCCGGTCGGCCCGGCCGACCCAGCCCGGCTTCCAGATGTCGAAGAGGCGGAACAGAAGGAAGGGCGCGACCCAAGCCGGCCAGGGCAGGTTGGTGACGCCGTGGCTCCAGAGCCCGTAGGAGACGGCTGCGAAGGCGATCCACTGGCCCGCGACCTCGTCGATGACGATTTCCGAGGGGTCCTCGCCGGGGCGGTCCTTCAGCACGGCATGGCAGCCCCAGAAGCCGAGGCCGGTGGCGAGGACCGTGGCGATCGCCACCAGAGGGAAGCCGCCCATGACATGCAGGAAGGTGCCCACCAGGATCGCCGCGGCCGAGGCCCAGGTGCCCGAGGCCGGGCGCAGGTAGCCGATGCCGCCCACCGTCACCAGTGCCAGCGGCAGCGTCCAGGGGCCGCGGCGCAGCTTGCGGGGCTGGTTCGGGTCCAGCCTCTCGGCCAGGGTTTCGCGTTCGACCATGGCCTAGTCTCCGATCAGGGTTGCGGTGGCGAGGGCGGCGATGCCCTCCTCGCGGCCGGTGAAGCCGAGCCGTTCCGAGGTCGTGGCCTTCACCGAGACGCGCCCCGGCTCAATCCCCAGGATCCGCGCCAGTTCCGCCTGCATCGCCGCGGCATGGGGGCCGACCTTCGGGCGTTCGCAGACGAGCGTGACGTCGACGTTGCCGATGCGGAAGCCTTTCGCGCGCGAAAGGTTCGCGGCATGGGCCAGGAAGATCTCTGACGCGGCGCCCTTCCACTGCGGGTCCGAGGGCGGGAAATGGCGGCCGATGTCGCCTTCTGCCAAGGCGCCATAGATCGCGTCGGTCAGGGCATGCATGCCGACATCGGCATCGGAATGGCCCAGCAGCGCCTTGTCATGCGGCACCTTCACGCCGCACAGGACGACGTGGTCGCCGGTCGTGAAGGCATGCACGTCGTAGCCGTTGCCCAGGCGGATGTCGAAGCCCATGGACTGTCTCCTGTTGATCTCGGCCTCGGCCCGGGCGAGGTCGCCCGGCCAGGTGATCTTGAAATTCTGCTCGGCCCCCTCGACCACGGCAACCGCGTGACCGGCGCGGCGGGCGAGTTCGACGTCGTCGTCGGCGCCTTCGGGATGGGCGCGGTGGGCGGCGAGGATCGCGTCGAAGCGGAAGCCCTGCGGCGTCTGCGCGCGCCAGAGGCCGGCGCGGTCGCGGGTGCCGGTGATCCGGCTGTCCTCGGCCTGCCAGAGCGCATCGACGACCGGCAGCCCCGGTGCGGCGCCCGCGTGGGTGTCGAGCGCCGCCAGCACCCGTGCGATCACGGCGGGCGGCAGCAGCGGGCGGGCGGCGTCATGGATCAGCACCCGGTCGATCCCGGCGCCCTCCAGCGCCTGAAGCGCGTTCCTGACGCTGGCCGAGCGGGTGGCGCCGCCCGCGATCAGCGTGACCCGGCCGCCGAATTCGGCGACGCCGCGGGCCATGTCATCGGGATGCAGCACCAGAAGGACACGGTCGCAGCCGGTGAAGGCCCCGAGCGCGTGGGCCAGCACCGGGCGGCCGGCAAGCTGCTGCCATTGCTTGGGTTCCTCGCCCCCGGCGCGGGTGCCGCGCCCGGCGGCGACGATGATGGCGGCGACGGTCATCGCGTCGGTCTCTCCGGTTTCCGGCGTCTTCGGCCCTTGCGGGTTTCGGTCTAGGCGAGCCGGGCCGGGGCGGCAAGGGCAGGGCGGCGGCGGGATTCCCGGGGATCGTTTGCAGGCAAGCGATTTTGGCGCTGCCCCAAAAGCACGCGCTTGTGATGAAAAAGCGGGCGACGGCCGGGTTTTGCCGATTGTCCAAGCTCTGGACGTTGCGATTCCATCGGCGATTGTCTACCCCGAAGGCGGACGCACAAGGAATAGGCAGTTGCCTTTGCAGATTGCAGGGATCTCTCTGGATCCACCGGTCTTCCTGGCCCCGATGGCGGGGATCACCGACCTGCCGTACCGGCAGGTTGTGGCGGGATTCGGCGCGGGGCTTGTGGTTTCGGAAATGGTCGCCTCTGGCGAGATGCTGACCGCCAAGCCCTCGGTCCGCGCCAAGGCGCGCATCGATCTGGGGATCGGCGCGGGCGCGGCCTGCTCGGTGCAGCTGGCGGGACGCGAGGCGGGCGCGATGGGCGAGGCCGCGCGGCTGGTCGCCGATCTGGGCGCGCCAGTGATCGACATCAACATGGGGTGCCCCGCGAAGAAGGTGACGGGGGGGCTCTCCGGCTCGGCGCTGATGCGCGATCTGGACCATGCGCTGGGATTGATCGAGGCGGTGGTGGGCGCCGTCGAGGTGCCGGTGACGCTGAAGATGCGGCTGGGCTGGGATGGCGGCTGCCTGAACGCGCCCGAGCTTGCCCGGCGGGCCGAGGCGGCGGGGGTGCGGATGGTCACAGTGCATGGCCGCACCCGGATGCAGTTCTACAAGGGCCGCGCCGACTGGGCCGCGATCCGCGCCGTCAAGGACGCCGTCACGATCCCGGTGGTGGCCAATGGCGACATCATCGACGCCGCGACCGCGCGGGCCGCGCGCGACGCCTCGGGCGCCGATGCGGTGATGGTCGGGCGCGGCATCCAGGGCCGGCCCTGGCGGATCGCCGAGATCGCCCACGACCTGCACGGCGCCCCGGCGCCCGACGTGCCTTACGGCCCCGCGCGGGCCGATCTGATCGAAGGACATTACGAAGCGATGCTGTCGTTCTATGGCCGCGACCTGGGTGTCAGGATCGCGCGCAAGCATCTGGGCTGGTATTGCGAGGCCGCGGGCGCCGAGCCCGGGCTGCGCCAGAAGCTTTTCACCGCCGCCGAGGCCACCGAGGTCGCGGGCCTGATCCGCTCGGGCTTCGCCGCGACCGACCGCGCCTCGGAAGCCGCGGCCGAGGCGGCTGCCGCCGCGTCGGAGGCCGCATGAGCGCGTCGTCCGACAGGCGCGGGCCGGTTCTGGGTTCGATCTGGGCCTCGCTGCCGACGCCGGCGCTGATCGTCGACGCGACCGACCGCGTGACCGAGGTGAACCCGGCGGCCGAGGTGTTTCTGAACCATTCGGCGAAAAGCCTTGCCGGGCAGCCGATCCTCGACCGGCTGGCGATCGACGCACCGATCGAAGAGATCTTCGCCCGCGCCCGGGTGAACCAGTCGCCGCTTTTCGTGAACGAGGTCGATGTCGGCACCGGCGAGCGTCCGCCGGTCAGTTGCACGCTGCAGGTCTCGCCGCTGGCCGATGTGCCGGACATGCTGCTGCTGACCATCGCCCCGCGCGAGCTGGCCGACCGGCTGGGACGCTCGCAGCACACGCGCTCGGCCGCGCGCTCGGCCATCGGCATGGCCGAGATGCTGGCGCACGAGATCAAGAACCCGCTGGCCGGCATCACCGGCGCGGCGCAGCTGCTGTCGATGGGCCTTGGCGCCGAGGACCGCGAGCTGACCGACCTGATCGTGCTGGAGACCCGGCGCATCGTGAAGCTGCTGGAACAGGTCGAGCAGTTCGGCAACCTGCGGCCGCCGGAACAGCGCGCGGTGAACATCCACGACGTGCTGGACCGGGCGCGGAAGTCGGCGCTGGTGGGCTTCGCCACCCATATGCAGGTGGTCGAGAACTACGACCCCTCGCTGCCGCCGACGCTGGGCGACATGGACCAGCTTCTGCAGGTGTTCCTGAACCTGCTGAAGAACGCCAGCGAGGCGACGAAGGGCCAGCCCGGCACCATCACGCTGCACACCTTCTACGACCTGTCGCTGCGCCTGCGCCGCAAGGACGGGACGGGGCGCGCGCTGCCCCTGCAGGTCGAGATCATCGACGACGGCCCCGGCATCCCGCCCGACATCGCCGCCGAGATCTTCGAGCCCTTCGTCTCGGGCCGCGAGAACGGCACCGGGCTGGGGCTGGCGCTGGTCTCGAAGATCATCGGCGATCACGGTGGTCTGATAAACGTCGACTCGGTGCCCGGGCGCACCGTGTTCCGGATTTCGCTGCCGATCGCGCCCAAGGGCAGCGATCCCGACATGCCGTCCCCGTAAGGGGACTGAACAGGAGACTGACCGATGGACGGCACCGTTCTCGTCGCCGACGACGATCGCACCATCCGCACCGTGCTGACCCAGGCGCTGACCCGCGCCGGCTGCAAGGTGCACGCGACCTCGTCCCTGATGACGCTGATGCGCTGGGTCGAGGAAGGCAAAGGGGATCTGGTGATCTCCGACGTG
The DNA here is from genome assembly GCF_037095735.1 of Frigidibacter sp. MR17.14. Taxonomy (NCBI): domain Bacteria; kingdom Pseudomonadati; phylum Pseudomonadota; class Alphaproteobacteria; order Rhodobacterales; family Paracoccaceae; genus Frigidibacter; species Frigidibacter sp. MR17.14. The sequence goes on from NZ_JBAWKD010000004.1 coordinate 309,181, forward strand.
ATCATGCCCGACGGCAACGGGCTGGAACAGTTGCCGAAGATCGGCAAGGAGCGCCCGGGCCTGCCGGTGATCGTGATCTCGGCGCAGAACACGATCATGACCGCGATCCAGGCGGCCGAGGCCGATGCCTATGACTACCTGCCGAAGCCCTTCGACCTGCCCGACCTGATGAAGCGCGCCGCCCGCGCGCTGGAACAGAAGCGCCGCGCCGTGGTGGCGCCGCCGAAGGTGGCCACGATCGAGCCGCGGTCCGAGACCGGCGAGGACCTGCCGCTGGTGGGCCGCACCCCCGCGATGCAGGCGCTGTATCGTCTGGTCGCCCGGGTGATGAACACCGATCTGGCGGTGCTGATCTCTGGCGAGAGCGGGACGGGCAAGTCGCTGATCGCCCGCGCGATCCACGATTTCTCCGACCGCCGCACGCTGCCCTTCGTGGTGGCGCAGGCGCAGGACCTGATGGGGGCCGATGGGCCTTCGTCGCTGGTGGCCCGGGCGCGCGGCGGCAGCCTCGTCTTCGACGAGGTCGGCGATTTCGACGACGAGGCGCAGGGCCGCGTCGTGCGGCTGCTGGACACGCTGGGCTCGAACCCGCCGCGGATCATGGCGACCTCGCAGGTCGACCTCGCCCGGCGGATGGAGGGCGGCGGCTTCCGGCAGGATCTGTTCTACCGGCTGGGCGGGGTGACGCTGTCGGTGCCCGCGCTGCGCGAGCGCGTCGACGACATCCCGGCGCTGGCTGAACATTTCCTGACCCGCGGCGAGCGTGACGGCTTCCCGCTGCGCCGCATCGCCCCCGACGCGATGGAGCTGGTGCGCGCCTACAGCTGGCCCGGCAACGTCCGCCAGCTGGAAAACACCGTGCGCCGGCTGATGGTCACCGCCAGCGAGGAAGAGATCACCAAGGCCGAGGTCGAGGCGATTCTGGGCAACCAGCCGGCGATGGAGCCGATGCGCGGCGGCGATGGCGGCGGCGACCGTCTGCAAACCTCGGTCGCCAAGCACCTGAAGCGCTACTTCGACCTGCATGGCGGCGCGCTGCCGCCGCCGGGCCTGTATGGTCGGATCCTGCGGGAAGTGGAGATGCCGTTGATCGAAATCGCGCTGGATGCAACCGCCGGCAATCAGGCGAAATGTGCCGATCTGCTGGGGATCAACCGCAATACCTTGCGCAAGAAGATCACCGAGCTGGATATCCGCGTGACACGCCGCCGGAAGTTGATGTAAAAAGGTCACGCCGACTGTGGCCCGCTCGCGTCTGCGTGAACGGGCACTTTCGGGCGGGCTGACCATGATTCGGGCCCGGAGGACGGGGTAGACGGCAAGAGCCTCAAGGGCCGGTGCCGTCCGAGACAGGGCCGAAGCGATGGCAGCAGCGCAGGCTGCACGGGCAGGACGCGGTGGGAACCGCAGCGGCACGCATCGCCGCGGGGCGCGCCGATGACGGCGGGCCGCAGCGGCTTCGCGGGCGGTGCCGCGCGCGAATCCCTCGCGCGGTTCGAGCGCCTGCGCCGCCAGAAACGCTTCCAGACCGGTGCCGCGCTGGGGCTCGTGATCCTCGGGCCGGCGCTGACGCTGGCCACCTTCCTGATGCTGGGTCCCTTCGATCAGGGCGTGTCCTCGACGCCGCTGCGCATGATCCTGCTGACCGACCTCGTCTATGTGCTGGTGGTGGCGGCGCTGGTGTCCGCACGGCTCGCGCGGATGATCGCCGCGCGGCGCGCGCAATCGGCGGGATCGCGGCTGCACCTGCGCCTGACCGGCGTTTTCGCCGGCATGGCGCTGGTGCCGACGATCCTCGTGGCGGTCTTCGCGGGCCTCACCATCAACATCGGGCTCGAGGGCTGGTTCTCGGACCGGGTGCGGCAGGTGGTCGGCAGCTCGCTCGACGCGGCCGAGGCCTATGAGGGCGAGCATCAGCGCGACCTCGTGACCGACACCCAGGCGCTGGCGGGCTACCTGAACCTTGCCCGGCAATCGACCTTCTTCCTCGCGGACAGCGACCTGCGCCAGATCCTGACCCAGGGGCAGGGGCAGATCCAGCGCGGGCTGAAGGAAGCCTTCGTCATCGACAACTCGGGCGAGATCCGGGCGCGCGGCGAACGCAGCTACCTGTTCAACTTCGAGAAGCCCGAGCCCGCCCAGATCGCCCGCGCCGACAAGGGCGAGACGGTGGTGATCCAGGACTGGGGCAACAACGAGTTCCGGGCGCTGGTGAAGCTCGAGCCCTATCTCGACCGCTATCTCTACGTCGCGCGCAATGTCGACGGCAAGATCCTGAGCCTTCTGGACGAGACGCGGAACTCGGTCCAACTCTACCGCCAGCTCGAGGCCGAGCGGGGCAGGGTGCTGTTCGAATTCTCGCTGCTCTATCTGGGCTTCGCGCTGATCCTGATCCTGGCCGCGATCTGGCTGGGGCTGTGGTTCGCCGAACGCCTCTCGCGCCCGGTGGGCCGGCTGGCGGGGGCGGCGCAGATGGTGGGCGCGGGCGATCTGGACGTGCGGGTGCTGGAAGAGAAGGGCGATGACGAGATCGCCATGCTGGGCCGGCTCTTCAACCAGATGACCCGCCAGTTGAAGGGCCAGCGCGAGGCGCTGGTCGCCACCCACCGCGAAACCGACGAGCGGCGCCGGCTGTTCGATTCCGTGCTGTCATCGGTGACGGCGGGGGTGATCGGTCTCGACAGTTCGGGGCGGGTCGATTTCGTGAACCGTGCCGCGCAGAAGCTGCTGGCGCTGGTCCCGCCCGAGGGCACCGTGCCGCTCGAACAGATGGTGCCGGAATTCGCGGGGCTGCTGGCGCGGCTCAGCGAGGGCACCGGCGAGGCGGTGCAGGACGAGGTCCGCGTCAGCCGCGACGGCCGGCTGGAAAGCCTGCTGGTGCGGATGGCGATCCGGCGCGGCGCCGACGGGGCGCTGGAAGGCTATGTGGTGGCCTTCGACGACGTGACCGAGCTGGTCTCGGCCCAGCGGATGGCGGCCTGGGGCGATGTCGCGCGGCGGATCGCGCACGAGATCAAGAACCCGCTGACCCCGATCCAGCTGTCGGCGGAACGCATCAAGCGCAAGTTCGGCCGCGGCCTGCCGCCCGAAGAGGCCGAGGCGCTGGAGCAGATGGTGGGCGTGATCGTCCGCCAAACGAACGACCTGCGCCGCATCGTCGACGAGTTCAGCCGCTTTGCCCGGATGCCGGAACCCGACCGGCGCGACCATGACCTGACCAAGCTGGTGCGCGACATCTGCACGCTGCAGCAAGACGCGCTGCATGGCGCGAAGTTGACCGCGACCCTGCCCGAGGCGCCGGCGGTGGTGGAACTGGACGCGACGATGATCGGGCAGGCGATCACCAACATCGTCAAGAACGCGGGCGAGGCGGTCGAGAGCCTGTACGAGAAGGGCGCGCCCGAGGGCTATGCCCCCGAGGTGCGGGTCGAGATGACCGTGCAGCCCGAGCAGGTGGTGATCCGCGTCACCGACAACGGCGCCGGCCTGCCCGAGGATAGATCGCGGCTGTTCGAGCCCTATGTCACCACACGGGCCAAGGGCACCGGGCTCGGCCTGCCGATCGTGAAGAAGATCGTCGAGGAGCATGGCGGCAGCCTGACGCTCACCGACGCGGCCCCGTTCCACGCGGGCGCGCATCGCGGGGCGGCGGCCGAGATCCGGCTGCCGCGGGCGCGGGCGCCGAAGCTGGGCGTGCGGGGCGAGACGGAATCCAAGGACGGGGGCGCGCGCGAGGCGTCCACCGAAAACACGAACCGGCAGAAAACAGCCGGACAGGAGGCGGTAAAATGACCCAGAAGACCGAGCAGAAGAGCGGCGACATCCTGATCGTGGACGATGAACGGGACATCCGCGAACTGATTTCGGACATCCTGAAGGACGAGGGCTTCGCGACGCGCCTCGCCGCCAATTCCGACGAATGCATGGGGGCGATCAACGCCGAGCCCCCGGCTCTGATGATCCTCGACATCTGGCTGAAGGACAGCCGGATGGACGGGATCGACATCCTCAAGACCGTCAAGCGCGACAACCCCGACGTGCCGGTGGTCATCATCTCGGGCCATGGCAACATCGAGATCGCGGTCGCGGCGATCAAGCAGGGTGCCTACGACTTCATCGAGAAGCCGTTCAACATCGACCAGCTGATGGTGGTGATCACCCGCGCGATGGAGACCTCGCGGCTGCGGCGCGAGAATTCCAGCCTGCGCCGGCGCGACGTGGCCTCGTCCGAGATGATCGGCACCTCGCCCGGCTTCCGTACGCTGAAGTCGAACCTCGACAAGGTGACGAAGTCGAACGCCCGGGTGATGCTGACCGGCCAGCCCGGCGCCGGCAAGGAAGTGGCCGCGCGCTACATCCACGTCAATTCGAACCGCGCGAGCGGGCCGTTCATCTCGGTCTCGTCGGCCTCGATCGAGCCCGAGCGGATGGAAGAGGTGCTCTTCGGTCGCGAGTCGCCCGAACGCGGCGTCGAGAAGGGGCTGCTGGAGCAGGCCCATGGCGGCATCGTCTATTTCGACGAGGTCGCGGACATGCCGCCCGGCACCCAGTCGAAGATCCTGCGCGTGCTGGTCGAGCAGCAGTTCACCCGCGTCGGTGGCTCGGACAAGGTGCGGGTCGACCTGCGGGTGATCTCGTCGACGACCCGCGACCTCGCGGCCGAGATCGCGGCCGGCCGCTTCCGGCAGGAGCTCTACGACCGGCTGAACGTGGTGCCGATCGGTGTGCCGTCGCTGGCCGACCGGCGCGAGGACATCCCGGAACTGGCGAAGCATTTCATCGCGATGTTCAACAAGAGCCAGGGCCTGCCGCTGCGCGCGGTCTCGGAAGAGGCCGAGGCGCTGATGCAGACCATGCCCTGGCCGGGCAACATCCGGCAGCTGAAGAACGTGATCGAGCGGGTGCTGATCCTTGGCGAGGGCACGGGCCCCGTCGATGCCCGCGAGATGCCCGGCGGCGCCCCCGAGGGCGGCGGCGACGACGGCCGCGTGGTGCTGTCCGGGGCGCTCGCGACGCTGCCCCTGCGCGAGGCGCGCGAGCTATTCGAACGGGAATACCTGCTGACCCAGATCAACCGCTTCGGCGGCAACATCAGCCGCACCGCGAATTTCGTGGGCATGGAGCGCTCGGCGCTGCACCGCAAGCTGAAGTCGCTGGGGGTGGTGACGACCACCAAGTCCGGCGCCCGGATCGCCTCGATGGGCGAGGACGAGGATCTCGAGATCGACGAAGCCGCCGAGTGATCCCGGCGGCGGACCGGGGCGCCGCCCCGGACCCCGGGATATTTGCACCAGTAAGAAAACCTCATCGTTCTCATTGGTCGAAATATCCCGGGGTCCGGGGCAGAGCCCCGGCGCGCGGGGCCTGGCTCAGTCCTTGGGCTTCTTCAGCACCTTGGTCTTCATCGTGATCCAGTCCATGACCGCGAGCAGCACGCCCGAGACCACGAAGACGAGGTGGATCGCGACCATCCAGCCGATCTTCGACGGATTGTAATGCTCGACATCCATGAAGACCTTCAGCAGGTGGATCCCCGAGATCGCGACGATCGAGGCCACCAGCTTCAGCTTCAGACCCGAGAAGTCGACCTCGCCCTGCCAGTCGGGCCGGTCCTCGTGACCGTCGAGATCCATGCGCGAGACGAAGTTCTCGTAGCCCGAGAAGATCACGATCACGAGGAGGTTGGCGGCAAGGCTGAGGTCGATCAGCGCCAGCGCGCCCAGCACCGCGTCATCGACCGTCATCACCGGGATCTTCAGCGCGAAATGCCACAGCTCGAGCAGGAAGGCCCAGACGAGGATCGCCAGCGCCCCCACCAGCCCCACATACATCGGTGCCATCAGCCAGCGGCTCGCGAAGAGGCCGCGCTCGATCATCCTGTCCACTCGGGACTCCTTTGCAACATCGGTCGCCGGCAGATCTATTCGCCCCGCATATCGTTTGTAAGGCGACAGATCGCCCTTGGTTGACCTTTCGGCGCGGCGCTGCCACTCAGAAGCCTGACGGCCCCTCGGGAGAGCTTCATGAAGATCATCATCTGCGGCGCGGGACAGGTCGGCTGGCAGATCGCCCGCCATCTTTCGGGCGAACGCAACGACGTGACGGTGGTCGACAGCAACCCCGATCTGGTGCGCCGCGCTTCGGACACGCTCGACGTGCAGGGGGTGGCGGGCTTCGCCTCCTATCCCGACGTGCTGGAACGGGCGGGCGCGCGCGACGCCGACCTGGTGATCGCCGCGACCTATTCCGACGAAGTGAACATGGTGATCTGCCAGGTCGCGCATTCGGTCTTCGGCATCACCCGCAAGATCGCCCGCGTCCGCGCCCAGAACTACCTCGACGCGATCTATTCCGACCTCTACCGCACCGATCACCTGCCGATCGACGTGGTGATCTCGCCCGAGAAGGAGGTGGCCGAGGCCGCGCTGCAGCGGCTGGCCGCGCCGGCCGCCTTCGACACCGAGAACTTCCTGGGCAACCGCGTGCAGCTTCTGGGCATCGCGCTGGACGAGGACTGCCCGGTCCTGAACACGCCGCTGCGCCAGTTGACCGACCTCTTCTCGACCCTGCGCGCCATTGTCGCGGGGGTGCGCCGGGACGGGCGGCTCTTCGCCCCCGAGGCCGAGGACCAGCTGTTCGCCGGCGACCAGATCTACGTCTTCAGCCATGTCGACGACGTGAACCGCACGCTCGAGATCTTCGGCAAGGAGACCCGCAAGCAGGAGCGCGTCGTCATCATCGGCGGCGGCAACGTGGGCCTCGCGGTCGCGCGGGCGCTGGAGAAGCGCACCCAGCGCATCCGCGCCAAGGTGATCGAGCGCGACCGGACCCAGGCCGAACGCGCCGCCGATGCGCTGGAACGCACCATCGTGCTGAACGGCGACGGGCTCGACATGGACATCCTGCAGGAGGCCAACATCGATCGCGCCGACGCGGTGCTGGTGGTGACCGACGACGACAAGACCAACATCCTGGCCGCGGTGCGCGCCAAGCAGGCCGGCTGCCCGATGGCGATCGCGCTGATCAACGATCCCACGCTGGTGCCGCTGATGGGCTCGCTCGACATCGACGCCTACATCAACCCGCGCGCGACCACCGTCAGCTCGATCCTGCGCCACATCCGCCATGGCCGCGTGCGCGAGATCTATTCGATCGGCGATGCCGAGGCCGAGGTGATCGAGGCGCAGGTCCTGTCGACCTCGCCGATCGCGGGCAAGACGATCCGCGACACCGAGTTCCCGGAAGGCGTGCTGGTCGGCGCGGTGCTGAAGGGCGATCAGGTGATCAAACCTTCGGGCGACACCCGGATCGAGGAGGGCGACGTGATCCTGATGTTCGCCATGGCCGGCGACGTGCCCGAGGTCGAGCGGCTGCTGCAGGTCTCGATCGACTTCTTCTGAGCGAAGGGGCACGGCCTTGCGCAAGATCCTCGACCTGCCGCTTCTGGTGATCCTCGCCGGGATCGGCGCGCTCTCGATGCTGGTCCCGGCGTTCCATGCCTGGGCGATCCGCGACTGGGACACGGCGCGGGCCTTCCTGTTCCCCTCGCTGCTCTTCACCGTGGCCATTTCGCTGATCGGCATCGCGCTGGCGGCACGCCCGGCGCTGAACCCGGCGCGCAGCCACCTGCTGGCGCTCTGCGGCACCTACCTGCTGCTGCCGCTGATGCTGGCCGTGCCCTTCAACGAGGCGGTGCATGACACCGGCTATTTCTCGGCCTGGTGGGAGATGGTCTCGTCGCTGACCACCACCGGCGCCACGCTGTTCGACCCGGCCCGCCTACCGCCCTCGGTGCATCTGTGGCGCGGGCTCGTGGGGTGGATGGGCGGCTTCTTCATGCTGGTCGCCGGGATCGCGATCCTCGCGCCGATGAACCTTGGCGGGTTCGAGGTCCTGGCCGAGACCGTGCCCGGCGTCTCGCCCGCCACGCGCGAGCCCGAGGGCGCCCGCGGCGGCGGGCTGCGGTCGGTGCAGGTCGCCTCGGGCTCGGCCGGGGGCGTGAAGGGCACCACGACGGGCGACCGGCTGGTGCGCCAGACGCTGGCGGTGTTCCCGATCTATCTGGCGCTGACGCTGGTGCTGTGGTCCTCGTTGCAGCTGGCGGGCGACCCGGCGCTGGTCGCGGCGATGCATGCGATGGCGGTGCTGTCGACCTCGGGCATCTCGCCGGTGGGCGGGCTGGCCGGGTCGAGTTCGGGTCCGACGGGCGAGGTGCTGATCTTCCTGTTCCTGTTCCTCGCGCTGTCGCGGCGGATGATGCCCGAGGCCGGGCGGCGCTGGCGCCCCGCGCCGCTGCTGCGCGACCCCGAGCTGGGCCTGGGACTTGCGATCATCGCCACCGTGCCGCTGGTGCTGTTCCTGCGCCACTGGATCGGCGCGGTCGAGATCGCCGACAGCCAGAACATCCCGCGCGCCGCCGATGCCGCCTGGGGCGCCGTCTTCACCGTGCTGTCCTTCCTGACCACCACCGGCTTCGAAAGCCACGGCTGGGTCGCCTCGCGGTTCTGGTCGGGGCTGCCGACGCCGGGGCTGGTGCTGGCGGGGCTGGCGATGATCGGGGGCGGGGTCGCGACGACGGCGGGCGGGGTGAAGCTTCTGCGGGTCTATGCGCTGTATCGCCACGGCGAGCGCGAGCTGCAGAAGCTGGTGCATCCGAACTCGGTCGGCGGCGGCGGCGATGCGGCGCGGCGGCTGCGCAGCCAGGGCGCGCAGATCGCATGGGTGTTCTTCGCGCTGTTCGCGCTGTCGATCGCGGTGGCGATGCTGGCGCTGTCGCTGGCCGGGATCGACTTCACGCCGGCCACGGTGCTGACCATCGCCGCGCTGTCGAACGTCGGGCCGCTGGCCGCGGTCGCCGCCGATGCGCCGCTGGGCTGGGGCGGGCTCGACCAGGTCGCGCAGGCGATCCTCGCGGTGGCGATGGTGGTCGGCCGGCTCGAGACGCTGGCGATCATCGCCCTGCTCAATCCCGAAATGTGGCGGAACTGACGCGCTGGCCCGCCAATCTGCGGCCGGCTAGCGCAAGTGGGCCCGGTTTCAACGATTTTCCGGTGGAAACCCCCGGAACACCCGTTCATAGTTCGTTCAACCCCGGGCTCGCGCCCAATTGCGCAAACCGCACATGATCGCACCGGGGGCAGATAAGCGTGTTATCCCGGGGGAGTGCCGGGGCGGAACAAAGGCAACGAAAGAATGGCCGACAAACAGAATCTCCAGGACGCCTTCCTCAATCATGTGCGCAAGGCCAAAGTCCCGGTGACCATCTTCCTGATCAACGGCGTCAAGCTGCAGGGCGTGATCACCTGGTTCGACAACTTCTGTGTCCTTTTGCGCCGTGACGGCCAGTCTCAGCTGGTCTACAAGCACGCCATCTCGACGATCATGCCGGGACAGGCGATCTCGCTTTACGAGGCAGAAGACTGACAGACCCCACTGAAGTTGCGGCGAAGCCCACCCGGGCCTTCGTCCTGCACCCCGACATCCGCGGCGCCGACAAGCGCCGCGCCGCGGAGCTTGCGCTGGAAGAGGCGGTCTCGCTCGCCCTTGCGCTGCCCAATCTCGACATCGCGGGGTCCGAGGTCGTGCGCCTGCCCAAGGTCGCGCCCGGCTGGCTGTTCGGATCCGGCAAGATCGAAGAGCTGAAGGCGCGGCTGAAAGAGGCCGAGGTCGAGCTGGTGCTGATCGACGGCCCGGTGACGCCGGTGCAGCAGCGCAACCTGGAAAAGGAATGGGGCGTCAAGCTTCTGGACCGGACCGGGCTGATCCTCGAGATCTTCGCCGACCGCGCCCGCACCCGCGAGGGCGTGCTGCAGGTCGAACTTGCGGCGCTCAGCTACCAGCGCACCCGCCTCGTGCGCGCCTGGACCCACCTCGAACGGCAGCGCGGCGGCTTCGGCTTCGTCGGCGGCCCCGGCGAGACCCAGATCGAGGCCGACCGCCGCGCGATCGACGAGCAGGTGCTGAAGCTGCGCCGCCAGCTCGGCAAGGTCGTCAAGACCCGCGAGCTGCACCGCGCCGCGCGCCGCAAGGTGCCGTTCCCGGTGGTGGCGCTGGTGGGCTACACCAACGCCGGCAAATCCACGCTCTTCAACCGGATGACCGGGGCCGAGGTGCTGGCCAAGGACATGCTCTTCGCCACGCTCGACCCCACGATGCGCGGCGTTACGCTGCCCTCGGGGCGCAAGGTGATCCTCTCGGACACGGTGGGCTTCATCTCTGACCTGCCCACCCAGCTGGTCGCGGCCTTCCGCGCCACGCTGGAAGAGGTGCTCGAGGCCGACCTCATCCTGCATGTGCGCGACATCGCGCATCCGGAAACCGAAGAGCAGGCCGAGGACGTGGGCGAGATCCTCGAAAGTCTCGGCGTCGACGAGGACGTGCCGATGTTCGAGGTCTGGAACAAGATCGACCTCCTGACGCCCGACACCCGCGCGGCGCTGCTCGCGACCGACGCCCGCACGCCCGGCGTCTTCGCGGCCTCGGCGCTGTCGGGCGAGGGGCTCGACCGGCTCTATGCCGCGATCTCCGAGGCGCTCGACGACGAGCGCACCGAGCAGGTGATCGATCTGGCCTTCGACGAGGGCCGCCGCCGCGCCTATCTGCACCGCGAGGCCGAGGTGCTGGACGAGACCGCCACCGAGACCGGCTACCGGATCCGCGTCCGCTGGACCGCGCGCCAGCGGGTGAACTTCGAAGAGGTCAGCGGCTGACGCCGCTGGCTGCTTTCGCATTGGCCCAAATATCCCGGGGGTGAGGGCGCAGCCCGAGGGGGCAGCGCCCCCTCTGCCGCCCCCCTTCGCAGTCCGCTGCCACAGCCGCTCGGCCAAATGTTGCGCTGCCCACAATTCGGGGTTGGCGCGAATCGCTTTTGCGGTCACAACCCCGTCATCCGGCACCATTGGAAGAGGAGGGCGGGCATGATCCAGATCTATACCACCTCCGATGCCGGGATCTTCCAGGCCAACTGGCGCCCGCGCGCTTCGCGACGCGTAACCGCCTGACCGATCGGGCCCCTTCGGGCCTTTCTTCCCCCCTCCAGCCTGCCTGACCAGATTGCCGCGCCCCTGGCATCCCGTGGGATACCGCCGCGTCCGGCTCCGTTTCCGCCCGTCGTGGCGGCTGCGGACCGGCGCAGGTCCGGCCCCTGATCCCGGTGGGCTCTTTCAACCCTCAGAACAGGAGCCGGTCCCGCAACGGGCCCGGAAAGATCATGACCATCACCGAAACCCGCACGCCCTCCATCGCGGCGACCATCGCCGTCCACGGCGCCCGCCGCGTGCTTCTGGCCGCCGCCATCGCGCTGCTGCGCGGCTCGGGCCGCCGGCAATTGCTGGTCGTGCCCACACACAATGACCACATGCGCCGCGACATCGGCCTGCCGCCGGTGCACGCACCGCCCCCGAGGCCGCCGGTCAGGCCCTGGTAAGGCGCGGGGGGCCGGCGCCGCATCGGCGTCGGTCCCCCTAACCCCGGACCGACAGCAGACGGACCAAAAATTCCACGGCCGCGGTTGACGCGGTCGTGATCCTTGCTATGTCTGACAGCACGCGTGCCGCCCATGAGCGGCACACTCGGTGACCGGGCCCCTCTGGTGCGAGTTTTCGGCGCTCGCACGATGTCGGCACCGCCGTGTGAAAAGCGAAGCCGGCTGGATACGTTCCATGACCAATTCGACGACCCTGCGCGCCAGGGGCGCGCGCACGCCTGTCCGCATCGCGGAGGTGCGGGCATGACCACGCAGGTTCCCAGCCAGAGCACGACGCTCGGCTATTTCAAATGGGCCTTCGTGGTCACCGCCATCGGCCTCGCGCTTGGCGCCTGGCTGGGCTGGGAGATGACCGGCACCGCCGCCGGCACCGCCTCGATCTTCTTCATCGTCTGTGTCCTCGCGGTGCTCGAGATCTCGCTGTCCTTCGACAACGCGATCGTGAATGCCAACAAGCTCAAGGACATGACGCCCAAGTGGCAGCACCGCTTCCTGACCTGGGGCATCATCATCGCCGTCTTCGGCATGCGGATCGTCTTCCCGGTGCTGATCGTGGTCATCGCCGCGAACATCGGCCCCTGGCAGGCGATGGTGCTGGCCGCCACCCAGCCCGAGGAATACTCGCGCATCATGTATGACGCGCATCTGCCCATCGCGGCCTTCGGCGGCACCTTCCTGATGATGGTCGCGCTGAACTTCTTCTTCGACCATGAAAAGGACGTGCACTGGGTTGCGGGTCTGGAAGGCTGGATCTCGAAATACTCCTCGATCCGCGGGATCGAGATCGCGGTGGTGCTCTGCGTCATGCTGGGCTTCTCGCGCATCCTGCCGCCCGAGGAGTCGGTGCTGTTCATGTCCTCGGCGATCTGGGGCCTGCTGACCTTCCTGCTGGTGGAGGTGCTGGGCGGCATCCTCGACAAGAGCGAAGAGACGATGTCGGGCGCGGCGCGCGGCGGCTTCGGCGCTTTCCTCTATCTCGAGGTGCTGGATGCCAGCTTCTCGTTCGACGGGGTGATCGGGGCCTTCGCGCTGACCTCGAACCTGTTCATCATCGCGATCGGCCTCGGCATCGGCGCGATGTATGTGCGGTCGATGACGATCATGCTGGTCGAGAAGGGGACGCTGACCCAGTACCGCTTCCTGGAACACGGTGCCTTCTACGCGATCCTGATCCTGTCGGTGATCATGTATGTCCAGACGATCTACCACATCCCCGAGGTGATCACCGGTCTGGGCGGCGCCACGCTGATCGGCATCGCGCTCTGGTCCTCGATCCGCTGGAACCGGGCCAACCCGGAAGGGCTCGCCCCGGCAGAGTGAGCCATCGGGTCAGAAGACCGCAAGGGAAAGGCCCGCCATACCGGCGGGCCTTTTCGCATCCGGCAGGCCGCGGGCGACCGGCACCGCGCAAAAGGAAAGGCCCGCCGGTTGGGCGGGCCCTTTCGCTGGGTCGTCTCCCTGATCCGCGGCGGGATCACAGGTTGAATTTGTGCTCCGGGTCGATGCCCAGGATTTCCAGGTCGCGGCGGGCGGGCTGGTTGTGGCCGCGGATCGCGCCGGCGACGCGGGTGGCGGCGAAGAAGGCGTCGATCGCGGTGCCGATGCGGGCGAACAGGCCGGACTTGGCGGCGGGGGCAACGGCGGCGGCATTCAGCGTCAGGGTGGTCATGGTGTCTACCTCGATGTCAGGTGTTCTTTTCTTTCCTTGAATTTGGGGGCTTAGGGGTTTTTCTGCAATGCAGAAACCGGAAGCCCCGCCATGCGGTCAGGGCATGACAACCCCGCCATGCGCGGGGCGCGGGTCAGGCGGGATGTTTCAAGGCTGCAACTTTCCCGACCTCTGTCCGCCGACCGCGGTCGGGGGAATGGCGCGGATACCGCAAGATATGGTGGTTTGCGATCCGGGGGCTGCCGGGGCAGCACTGGACCTTGCGGCGCAACGGCCTAGACTGGCAGGGAACACTGGCCCTGACCTGGCCTGAAAGGCACGGCCGCACATCGGGTGCGGGCAGGGGACGGCAGGAGACGGGGATGAGCAGCGGACCGGGGGAAAGCGATCTGGCGCAGATGCGGGCCTGCCCGCATTGCGACGCGCTCTTTCGCCTGCCCGAACTGGGCCCGCGCGAACGGGCCGATTGCGCGCGCTGCGGCGCCGTGCTGGTCGCCCCGCAGGCGCAGGCCTTCACCCGCACCGTGGCGCTGGCCGCGACGGCGCTGATCCTGATGGCGGGGGCGGTCTTCGGCCCGTTCCTCGACCTGTCGACCGCCGGGATGGAAAGCAGCGCCTCGGTGCTGGACGCGATCGAGGCCTTTTCCGACGGCATCATGTTCCCGCTGTCGCTGGCGGTGGGGGCGCTGATCGTGGTGATCCCGGCGCTGCGGCTGAGCCTGATCCTTTATACGCTGGCGCCGATGCTGCGCGGCGGCGCGCCGCTGCCGCGGGCGGGGCAGGCGTTCCGGCTGGCCGACCAGCTGAAACCCTGGTCGATGGCCGAGATCTTCCTGATCGGCGTCGCGGTGGCGCTGGTGAAGGTGGCGGGCCTGGCCTCGGTGCATCCGGGCGTGGCGTTCTGGGCGCTCTGCGGGCTGGTGCTGGTCACCGTGCTGCAGGACAACAGCATGGATAAGGAAAGCGTCTGGCACGCGATCGAGACCCGGCGCGGTGCCCCCGACGGCAGCCTTGGCCGCGCGGTCGACCAGCGCCTGAAGGGCCCCGCGGCATGAGCCTTCACGCCGCCCCGCACACCGCCCGCGCCGCCGGCCTTCTGGGCTGCCGCAGCTGCGGCCGGGTCTTCGGCCCCGACGAAGAGGCCTGCACCCGCTGCGGCGCGGCGCTGCACAGCCGCGAGCCGGGATCGCTGCAGCGCGTCTGGGCCTGGTGGATCGCGGGGCTGATCGTCTACTTCCCGGCCAACATCTACCCAATGCTGATCACCCGCACGCTTGGCAACCAGACAGAATCCACGATCCTTGGCGGCGTGGTCGAGCTGGCGGGCCACGGCGATTACGGCGTGGCGGGGATCGTCTTCCTCGCCTCGATCGTGATCCCGGTGTCCAAATTCGTGGCCATCGCCTATCTGGCGGGCTCGATCGGTCGCGGCCCGGGCCGGCGCGGCGCGCTGGACGAACACCGCCAGCACCGGCTGCACACCATCGTCGAGTTCATCGGCCGCTGGTCGATGATCGACGTCTTCGTCGTTGCGATCCTTGCCTCGCTCGTGCAGTTCGAGGCGGTCGCGACCATCAATCCCGGCATTGCCGCCGTCAGCTTCGCGCTGTCGGTTGCCTTCACCATGCTGTCCGCCCAAAGCTTCGATCCCAGACTGATCTGGGACGAGGACTGACACACCGGAGATCGCCTTGACCGAACCCGACGGCCGTTCCGCCCCCCCGGAACAACCGCCCCGACGCCCCGAAGCCGGCGAGATGCGCGTGCGCGGTCCGCGCAGGCGCTGGTGGCTGCAGATCTCTCCGGTCTGGCTGATCCCGATCGTGGCGCTGGTCGTCTCGCTCGGGGTCGCGCTGAACAGCTATTCGAACCGCGGCCGGCTGATCTCGGTCCGCTTCGACAACGCCAGCGGCATCGAGGCGGGCTCGACCGTGCTCAAGTACCGCGACGTGACCGTGGGCCGGGTCGAGCAGGTGGGCTTCTCGTCGGGGCTGAACAAGGTCGACGTCCAGATCCGCATCGCCAAGGACGTGGCGCCTTACGTCGACGCGGACGCGCAGTTCTGGGTGATCCGCCCCGAGGTCTCGGTCCGGGGGGTCACCGGGCTCGATACCGTGCTGTCGGGCGCCTATATCGCCGGCAACTGGGACAGCGAGCAGGGCGAGACCCAGGTCGAGTTCGAGGGGCTCGAATCCGCGCCGCTGATCACCGGGCCGGGCCGGCAGGGGCTGCAGGTCACACTGCGGATGCAGGACGGCAACCAGCTGGCTGCGGGCGCGCCGGTCCTTTACCACGGCATCGAGGTCGGCAGCCTGGGCACGCCGCGCCTGTCCGAGGACGGCAGCGTCGTCGAGGTCGATGCGATCATCCAGGAGGCCTATGCCAACCGCGTCACCAACCTGACGCGGTTCTGGGACACATCGGGTTTCGAGGTCAACGTGGGCTCAAGCGGCATCTCGCTCGACGTGCGCTCGCTGGCCTCGCTGATCGAAGGCGGCGTCAGCTTCGACACCACGATCTCGGGCGGCACGCCGATCGAGCCCGGGCAAAGCTTCGACGTCTTCGACAGCGAGGCGGCAGCGCGGGACTCGCTCTTCTCGAACCCGATGGAGCAGGGCGTGCCGCTGACCGCGCGCTTCGACGGCTCGGTCGCGGGGCTGGGCGCCAAGGCCGACGTGATCTACCGCGGCCTGAAGGTCGGCGAGGTCACCGACCTGACCGCCGACGTCACCGGCGAGGGCGCCGCCCGCCGCGTCACCATGCAGGCCAACCTGCAGGTGCAGCCCGGTCGCCTCGGGCTGTCCGAAGAGGCGGTGGATGCGAACCCGGTCGACGTGATTTCCAGCTTCGTACGCGACCAGCACATCCGCGCGCGGCTTGCCACCGGCTCGATCCTCACCGGCTCGCTGGTGGTGGAGCTGATCGAGGACCCCGAGCAGCCGTCCGAGCTTGACCTTGCCGCGAAACCCTACCCGATGCTGCCGGGCGCACCGGCAAACGTGCAGGACTTCGCGACCACCTCGCAGGGGATGATCAGCCGGATCAACAACCTGCCGATCGAAGAGCTGATGCGCTCGGCCATCGACACGCTGGACTCGGTCAAGGCGCTGGCCTCGGACGACGGGATGCGCCGGCTGCCGGAATCCGCGGCCTCGCTGCTGGACGACACAAAGGCGCGGGTGAACTCGCAGCAGATCACCGACATGCTCAACGATTTCGCCGCCACCGCCGCCTCGGCGCGCGGGGCGATGCAGCGGATCGAGCAGGGGCAGGCGATCGACAAGCTGATCGCCTCGGTCGGCCGGCTTGACGGGATCCTTGCGAATGTCGACGGCGCGGCCCAGGACTTCCCCGAGATCTCGGAGCAGGTCCGCCAGCTGTCGGCCAAGCTGAACACCATCCCGGTCGAAGAGCTTTCGACCTCGGCCAACCGGCTGGTGCAGAGCGCCGACGCGATCCTGTCGACGGAAGGTGCGCGGCAGCTGCCGGCAAGCCTGTCGGCAGCGCTGGACGAGGTGCGCGTCTTCCTGGGGCAGGTCCGCGAAGGCGGCGCCATCGAGAATGCGAATGGCGCGATCTCGGCCGCGGAAGAGGCCGCCAACGCGATCCGCGACGCGGCGCGCACGCTGCCCCAGCTGTCGGACCGGCTGAACGTTCTGATCGCCAATGCCAACGGGCTCGTCTCGGGCTATGGCGACCAGTCGCGCTTCAACACCGAGGTCGTGAACACGCTGCGCGAACTGCAGCGCATGGCCGAGAATGTCGCGACACTGGCGCGCACCATCGACCGCAACCCGCAATCGTTCATCTTGGGACGCTGACATGACGAAGACCCTGATGCTCGCCGGTCTGGCGGCCCTCGTGCTGGCCGGCTGCAACCCGCCTCGCTACACCTTCGAGCCGCCGCCGAGCGGGCTGCGGCTGACCTCGGCCACGCGCTCGGTGCTGGTGCGCGACGTGTCGCTGCCGGAATATGCCTCGGCGATCGAGGTGGCGGTGGCGACCGGCGACGGCGCGGTGAAGAACGCGGGCTCGGCGTTGTGGGCCGACCAGCCGACGCGGGGCGTGTCTGTGGCCTTGGCACGCCAGTTGGACATGATCCTGTCGGCGACGGTGTCCTCGGAACCCTGGCCGCTGGGCGGGCTGGCCGAGACCGAGGTCTCGGTCCGGATGTCGAAGGCGCTTGGCGGCGCGGACGGGATCTACCGGCTGGAGGGTCAGTACTACATCTATTCCGAACGCGGGACCGGCCAGTCGGACCGCTTCGCCATCGCCGAGCCGATGGGCGGGACGGATGCGGGCGACATCGCCGCCGCGCAGAGCCGGGCGATCGGGGCGCTGGCCGAGCAGATCGCGCGCCGGCTGGGGCGGTGAGCGACTGAGGGCGAAGGCAGGGGGGCGCTGCCCCCCGGACCCCCCGGAGTATTTCCGCCAAGTCGAACAGGGGAGCGGCGGTTGACCCTGCCGGTTCGGGGGATAGTGTCGGGCGCGACAGAAGGAGTGCGCGACATGGATGCGATCGCCGATGTGCCGGCCGGGGTGGACCCGGCGCTGCTCGACCGACTTGCCGAGGTGGCGGTCAAGGTCGGACTGAACCTGCAGCCGGGGCAGGACCTGATCCTGACCGCGCCGATGGCGGCGCTGCCGCTGGTGCGCCGGGTGGCGGCCCATGCCTATGCCGCCGGCGCGGGCCTGGTGACGCCGCTCTTCGCCGACGAGGAGATCACGCTGGCGCGCTTCCGCCACGGCTCGGACGAAAGCTTCGACCGCGCGGCGGGCTGGCTCTATCGCGGCATGGGCGAGGCCTATGCGGCCGGGGCGGCGCGGATGGCGGTCTCGGGCGACAACCCGATGCTGCTGAGCGAGCAGGACCCCGAGAAGGTGGCGCGCGCCAACCGCGCCAATTCCACCGCCTACAAGCCGGCGCTGGAAAAGATCTCGACCTTCGCGATCAACTGGTCGATCTGTTCCTATCCGACGCCCTCCTGGGCGCGGCAGGTCTTCCCCGGCCTGCCCGAGGACGAGGCGGTGGCGAAGCTGGCCGCGGCGATCTTCGCGGCGAGCCGCGTCGACCGGCCGGACCCGGTCGCGGCCTGGGCCGAGCACAACGACGGCCTGCATGCGCGGGCGAAGTGGCTGAACGACATGCGCTTCGAGGCGCTGCACTTCACCGGCCCCGGCACCGACCTGACGGTGGGGCTGGCGGATGGCCACGAATGGCACGGCGGCAGCTCGGTCGCGCAGAACGGCGTGACCTGCAATCCGAACATCCCGACCGAAGAGGTGTTCACCACGCCGCACGCCCGCCATGTCGAGGGCTGGGTGGCGGCGACGAAGCCGCTGGCCCATGCCGGGACCCTGATCGAGGGCATCCGGGTGCGCTTCGAGGGCGGCGCCATCGTCGAGGCGCAGGCGACGCGCGGCGAGGCGGTGCTGAAGAAGCTGATCGACACCGACGAGGGCGCGCGGCGGCTGGGCGAGGTGGCGCTGGTGCCGCACAGCTCGCCGATCTCGCAATCGGGCCTGCTGTTCTACAACACGCTCTATGACGAGAACGCGGCCTGCCACATCGCGCTGGGCCAGTGCTACTCGAAATGCTTCCTCGACGGGGCCTCGCTGAGCGCCGAGCAGATCGCGGCGCAGGGCGGCAATGCGAGCCTGATCCATGTCGACTGGATGATCGGGTCGGATCAGGTGGACATCGACGGCATCACCGCCTCGGGCGAGCGGGTCGCGGTATTCCGCAAGGGCGAGTGGGCCTGACCGCCGGACCTCGGGCCTCGGATTCCCGGACCCCGGAATGACGAAGGGCGGCGCCACAAGGCGCCGCCCGTTCCGTTTGCCGGGACGCTTTCCCGTTCCGGGGCGCCCCCGCTGCCGGGCCGTTTACCGGCCCGTCATCCGCAGGACGACCCCGAAGGTCTTCCAGATGTAGCTGATGTCGCCCTTCAGGCTCAGTCCCTGATAATAGCCCTCGTCATAGCGGACGCGGTCGGTGAACAGGGTGGTCGAGCGACCCTCGACCTGCCAGGGGCCGGTGATGCCCGGTCGCACCCGGAAATAGGCCTGACCGCCGGCCTTCACATAGAGATGCTCCTGCGAGGGCATGAAGGGGCGCGGGCCCACGAAGCTCATCTCGCCAAGGAAGATGTTCCAAAGCTGCGGCAGCTCGTCGAGGCTGGTCTTGCGCAGGATCTGCCCCACGCGGGTGATGCGCGGGTCGTAGCGCAGCTTCTGCGTCTCGTGCCATTCCCGCGCGATGATCGGGTCGCGGGCGCACAGATCGGCCAGCACCTGTTCAGCGTTCGGCACCATCGTGCGGATCTTCCAGCACATGAAGCGACGCCCGTCGCGTCCGACACGCTCTTGCCCATAGAACCCTGCCGAGCCGTCCAGGCGCGTCAGCACCCAGAACACCAGCGTCACCGGCAGGACCGCGGGTGCCAGAATCAGCACCATGAGAATGTCGAAAGCACGCTTCACGCTGCGCTCGTAGAGCCCAACCACCTTGCGGTCTTCCTCCGCTGCGGCCCCGTTCGCCGGGACCCGTGCGACCGTCCGCGGGGATGCGTAGGTCTGTTCCAGAACCAGATCTTTCATGACCTCTCGCTCCAGCCTTGCCGATCGCTCATCGGGACTACCAGGATTGCCACGTTTCGTGTTCCCATGTCCGGGTCCAGCCGGACATCGCCCCGAAGCCATCGCGCTGTCATCTTGGATCTTTCCCTTAGCAAACCTCGCCACCAACGCGGGGACAAGCCAAAAGTTTCTGCGCTTGCGAGAGTTGGCAGCAATCTGCTCGTGAGGGAAACAATGAGGTGTGATGACCCGACATCTTCCGTCATTCGTCTGGAGTGCTCGCCTTATAATTGTATAATTGGCCCATTTATGCAGCAGAATTGTGAATAGCAGCGGCCAGTTGGCGTTTTCGGTGCTGCACGCGGGCCGCGAAACCGGACATTCGTGCGCAATCTTCCGCGGATCGTGTCGGGATCTCGGCGGAAGATTGCTGGCAGCGGGGCGGGCCGCCACATTCTGCACTGCGGCAGGGCGGAACCAAGGCAAAAAATCCGGGAATGGCCGGCTCAGCGCCGGGTCAGCACCGCAGGGGCCTGTCCCGGCCGCAGCACCAGCGCGCTGAGCCGCCCGCTGGCGAAGGCGCCGGTGTCGATCCTCAGGCAGGTCCCGCGGCGCAGCGGCACCGGCACCACGTCATGGCCCTGCACGACCCAGAGCCCGTCCGCGCGGGGCCCGGGCGGCAGCGGGCCGCCCCAGAGCAGGCGGTGGCGTTCCTGCGTCTCTGGCGGGCGGGCGGGGTCGAGCCCGGCATGGGCCGCAACCAGCGTGCCCTCGCGATGCAGGAGCGGGCGGGCGCGCAGCCAGCCCAGCATCTCTGCCCCCAGCGCCCGGGCCAGCGCGCCCGCCAGATCCTCGAGCGCCTCGGGCGGCGCGCCGACCTGCGGCGGCTCCAGCCCGAAGCTGCGCAGCGTCGCGCCGCCACCATGACCAAGCCAGCGCCGGACGCCGGTCGCGGGCCGGTCGATCGCGTCGAGAAGCATCTGCTCATGATTGCCCAGCAGGCACAGCGCCTTGCCCGCCGCCTCGAGCGTGCGCACCCGCGCCAGCACCCGGTCGCTGTCGGGCCCGCGGTCAATCAGGTCGCCCAGGAACAGCGGCAGCGCATCGGGCGCGCGCAGCGCCAGCGTGTCGAGCAGCCGGCCCAGCAGCGCGTCCATGCCGTGGACATCGCCGATCGCGGCCAGCGGGCGCCCGACCTCGGGCGCCGGCAGCCCACCCAGGTCGACCCGCCGCAGGCGCGGCAGGCCGGGGCGCAGGGCGCGCAGGCCGGGCGGCAGGCGAAGGGGCGGAAGAAAGCGGAGGGCGGCCATGGCGACAGTCCTAGCCGAGGGCCGCGGGCCTGCCAACCGCGCGCGAAGCGGCGGAAGACGCTGCGTCATCGCGGGCGGCCGATGGGGGCCCGGGGTCTTGCGGCGCGGGGAGGTGCCTGCGATCCTTCCCCGGTCCGGCGGGAGGGAGCCCGGGGCCGGACGGGGAGGGCCGCAGGGTGCTGGAATTCGACTATGTGATCATCGGGGCGGGCAGCGCCGGCTGCGTGCTGGCCAACCGCCTGAGCGAGGACGGCCGCCATTCGGTGCTGCTGCTGGAGGCGGGCGGGCGCGACAACTACCACTGGATCCACATCCCCGTCGGCTACCTCTACTGCATCGGCAATCCGCGCACCGACTGGCTCTACAAGACCGAGGCGGAGCCGGGCCTGAACGGTCGCGCGCTGGGCTATCCGCGCGGCAAGGTGCTGGGCGGCTGCTCGTCGATCAACGGCATGATCTACATGCGCGGGCAGGCGGCGGATTACGACCACTGGCGGCAGCTGGGCTGCACCGGCTGGGGCTGGGATGATGTGCTGCCGCTCTTCAAGCAGCAGGAGGACCACTACCGCGGCGGCGACGAGCTGCACGGCGCGGGTGGCGAATGGCGGGTGGAAACCGCGCGGGTGCGCTGGAAGGTGCTCGACGCCTTCCTCGACGCGGCCGAAGAGGCGGGGATCCCGCGCACCCCCGACTTCAACCGCGGCACGAACGAGGGCGGCGGCTATTTCGATGTGAACCAGCGCGCCGGCATCCGCTGGAACACCGCCAAGGCCTTCCTGCGCCCGGCGGCGGGGCGGCAGAACCTGACGGTTCTGACCGGGGCCCATGCGACCCAGCTGATCGTCGAGGACGGCGAGGTGAAGGGCGTGCGCTTCCTGCACGAGGGGCTGCCCAAGGAAGCCCGCGCGCGCGCGGAAACCGTGCTGTCGGCCGGCGCGATCAACTCGCCGCAGCTGCTGGAGCTTTCCGGGATCGGCCGCGGCGAGGTGCTGCAGGCGGCGGGCATCGCGCAGGTGGCCGAGGCGCCGGGGGTGGGCGAGAACCTGCAGGATCACCTGCAGCTGCGGCTGGTCTACAAGGTCACCGGGGTGCCGACCCTGAACGAGAAGGCCTCGTCCATGTTCGGCAAGGCCTCGATCGGCCTTGAATACCTGCTGAAACGCTCGGGCCCGATGTCGATGGCGCCGAGCCAGGTGGGGATCTTCACCCGCTCGGGCCCCGACAAGGCGACGCCCGATCTGGAATACCACGTCCAGCCCGTCAGCCTCGACAAGTTCGGCGAGGCGGTGCACCCGTTCCCGGCGATGACGGCCAGCGTGTGCAACCTGCGCCCCGAAAGCCGCGGCTCGGTCCATGTCACCGCCGCCGATGCGGCCAGCCAGCCCGCGATCCGCCCGAACTACCTCGCGACCGAGGGCGACCGCGAGGTCGCGGCACGCTCTATCGAGCTTACCCGCCACATCGCCAGCCAGCCGTCCTTCGCCCGCTACAACCCGGTCGAATACCGGCCGGGCTCGGACTACGTGACGCGCGACGAGCTGGTGAAGGCGGCAGGCGACATCGGCACCACGATCTTCCATCCCGTGGGCACCTGCCGCATGGGCTCGGACCCCGGTTCGGTGGTGGATGAGCGGCTGCGGTTCCGCGCCCTCGGGCGGCTACGGATCGTCGATGCCTCGGTGATGCCGACGATCACCTCGGGCAACACCAATGCGCCGACGCTGATGATCGCCGAAAAGGCCGCGAAGATGATCCGCGAGGATGCCCGCGCCAGCACCAGCGCCTACGCCTGACAAGGGCGCGAAGGCGCAGGGGGATCGCCGGAGGGCCGCCATCGGTCCGAGGACCGACGGCGATGGGGGGAGGCGCGCCTCCCCCCGCACCTTCCTGTTTCAGCCCGCGGCCTTCACCGCGCGCCCGGTCAGCACCTTCACCAGATGCGCCCGGTATTCCGGCGTCCCGTGCAGGTCGCCGATCATGCCATCCGCCTCGACGCTCAGCCCCGAGATCGCCTCGGCCGAGAAATTCGCCGACAGCGCCTCTTCGGCTTCGGTCCAGCGGAACACCCCGTCGCCCGAGGCTCCGGTCACCGCGACACGCACCCCGGCCGGATACTTCGCCAGGAACACCCCGGTCAGCGCGAAGCGCGAGGCGGGCTGCACGAACTTCTGGTAGTTCGCCGCCTGCGGGATCGGCAGCTTCACCGCGGTGATGATCTCGCCCTCTTCCAGCGCGGTCGCGAACATGCCCTGGAAGAAGTCGTCGGCCGCGATCTCGCGGGTGTTGGTCACGATCGTGGCCCCGGTCGCCAGCGCGGCGGAGGGATAGCAGGCGGCCGGGTCGTTGTTGGCGATCGAGCCGCCGATGGTGCCGCGGTTCCGCACCGCCGGGTCGCCGATGTTGCCCGCCAGCGCCGCCAGCGCCGGGAACTGCGCCTTGGCCTCGCGCGCGACCACGGCATGCGGCGTCGCGCCGCCGATGGTCATCACGCCGCCCGCGACCGATACGCCCTTCATCGCCGCGATCCCGGTCAGGCTGACCAGCACCGCCGGCGCCGCCAGCCGCTGCTTCATCGTCGGCAGCAGCGTCTGGCCGCCGGACAGGGCCTGCGCCTCTTCCGCGCCCAGTGCGGCCACCGCCTCATCGACCGAGGTCGGGCGGACGAATTCGAAATTGTGCATCCTCTCGCTCCTTCAAAGCGTTGAGACCCCCGGCCGGAACGCCCGGCCGGGGAGGGGCGATCACTGCATCGCCGCCCAGACCTTCGACGGGGTCAGCGGCATGTCGATATGGGCGACGGCATGGCCGCCCCGGTTCAGCGCGTCCAGGACCGCGTTCACCACCGCCGGCGGCGAGCCGATGGCCCCGGCCTCGCCGCAGCCCTTCACGCCCAGCGGGTTGTGGGTGCAGGGCGTCTGGCACGAGTGGTCGACCTTGAACATCGGCAGGTCGTCGGCGCGCGGCATCGCGTAATCCATGAACGAGCCGGACAGAAGCTGCCCGGTCTCGTCATAGACGCAGCCTTCCAGCAGCGCCTGGCCGATGCCCTGCGCAAGCCCGCCCTGCACCTGCCCCTCGACGATCATCGGGTTCACGATGTTGCCGAAGTCGTCCGCGGCGGCGAAGGCCAGGATCTCGACCTTGCCGGTCTCGGGATCGACCTCGACCTCGCAGCCATAGGCGCCCGAGGGATAGGTGAAGTTCGACGGGTCGTAGAAGGCCGTCTCCTCCAGCCCCGGTTCGAGGTTCTCGAGCGGGTAGTTGTGCGGCACATAGGCTGCAAGGCAGACCGCGCCCCAGTCCACCGACTTGTCGGTGCCCGCGACCGAGAACTTGCCGTCCTTCAGCTCGATGTCGCCTTCCGGCGCCTCCATCAGGTGTGCCGCGATCTTCTTGGCCTTGTTGATGACCTTGTTCGCGGCCTTCACCAGCGCCGAGCCGCCCACGGCGAGCGAGCGCGAGCCATAGGTGCCCATGCCCATCGGCGTGTTGGCGGTGTCGCCATGGACGATCTCGACATTCGAGGCGTCGATGCCGATCATCTCGGCCACCACCTGCGCGAAGGTGGTCTCGTGGCCTTGCCCGTGCGAATGCGAGCCGGTCATCACCACGATGTTGCCGGTGGCGTTCACCCGCACCGTGGCGCTTTCGTAAAGCCCCGCCCGCGCGCCGAGCTGCCCCACGAGGTTCGACGGCGCGATGCCGCAGGCCTCGATGTAATGGGCCAGTCCGAAGCCGCGCAGCTTGCCGCGGGCCTTCGACTCTGCCGCGCGCGCCTCGAAGCCGGCGCGGTCGCAGACCTCCATCAGCTTGTCGAGCGTCGCGTTGTAGTTGCCGGTGTCATAGACCACGGCGACGGGCGTCTGGTACGGGAACTCGGTGATGAAGTTCTGCCGGCGCAGCTCTGCCGGATCGACGTTCAGCTCGCGCGCGGCCTTGTCGACCAGCCGTTCCAGCTGGAAGGTCGCCTCGGGTCGGCCCGCGCCGCGATAGGCGTCGACCGGCACGGTGTTGGTGAAGACCGCCTTCACGTTCACGTAGATCAGCGGCGTCTTGTAGTTGCCGGCCATCAGCGTGCCATGCAGCCAGGTCGGGATGCAGGGCGCGAAGGTGGACAGATAGGCGCCCATGTTGGCGTAGGTCTCGGTCCGGATCGCGGTGAAGTTGTTCGACCCGTCCAGTGCCAGCTCGATCTTGGTCACATGGTCGCGGCCGTGGGCATCGGACATGAAGGCCTCGGACCGCGACGAGGTCCATTTCACCGGCCGGTTCACCGCCTTGGCGGCGAAGGTCACGAAGGCTTCTTCGGCATAGTGGTAGATCTTCGAGCCGAAGCCGCCGCCCACGTCGGGCGCCACGACCCGCAGCTTGTGCTCCGGAATGCCCAGCACGAAGGCGCCCATCAGCAGGCGGATCACATGCGGGTTCTGGCTGGTGGTGTAGAGCGTGTGGTTGCCGGTCCCGCGCTCGAAATCGCCGACCGCCACCCGCGGCTCCATCGGGTTCGCGACAAGCCGGTTGTTCACCAACTCCAGCGTCGTGACATGGGCCGCCTCGGCGAAGGCCGCATTCACCGCCTCGCGGTTCTCCTCGACGAAGCCCCAGTCATAGCAGAGGTTGGTGCCCTGATCCTCGTGGACCAGCGTCGCCCCCGGCGCCAGCGCCGCCTTCATGTCGATGACCGCGGGCAGTTCCGCGATGTCGACGACGATGGATTCGGCCGCGTCCCGTGCCTCTGACAGGCTCTCGGCCACCACGCAGGCGATCGGGTCGCCGACATGGCGCACCTTGCCCTCGGCCAGGATCGGGTGCTTGGGCTCCTTCATCGGCTGACCCTGCCGGTCGGTGACCAGCCAGCCGGTGGGGATCCCGCCCACGCCCTCGAAATCCTTGGCGGTGAACACCTTCAGCACGCCCGGCATCGCCTCGGCGGCCGAGATGTCGAGATTGGTGATCGTCCCGTGCGCCACTTCCGAGCGCAGGAAATAGGCATAGGCCTGACCGCGCAGGTTGATGTCGTCGGTGTAGCGGCCGGCCCCCGTCAGGAAGCGCACGTCCTCGCGCCGCTTCGATGAGGCCCCGATCCCGCTCGTCTTGTCGCTCGTGTCCTTCGGCATTGGTCTCTCCTCCCCAAGCCTGACCCGGTTGTTCGCTAACTTACTCGGCAGCCAGCGCCGACACGTCCTGACCGGACGCGGCCAGCACCGCCTTGACGATGTTGTGGTAGCCCGTGCAGCGGCAGATGTTGCCTTCCAGATGGTGGCGGATCTCTGCCTCGGTCGGCGTCGGGTTGTCCTTCAACAGCGCCGCCGCCGACATCACCATGCCCGGCGTGCAGAAGCCGCACTGCAGCCCGTGGTGGTCCTGGAAGGCCTGCTGCAGCCGGTTCAGCGTGCCGTCGGGCGCCGCCATCCCCTCGATCGTGGTGACCGAGGCGCCGTCGGCCTCGAGCGCCAGCATCGTGCAGCTCTTCACCGCCTCGCCGTTCACATGCACGAGGCAGGCCCCGCATTGCGAGGTGTCGCAGCCGACATGGGTCCCGGTCAGGCCGAGCCCGCCGTTGACGGGGTCGTCGCGCAGCATCTGGACGAGAAGCGTGCGCCCCTCGACCTCGCGGGTGACGGATTTTCCGTTCACCGTGAGCGTCACCTTGGTCATTCTTTGCCTCCCTGCAAAACGTCCCTGGGCAATCGTCTACTGGTTTCGTGTCTGGTGCGGGCGGGGCCGTTCAGCCGCCGGTCAGGCGCTTCAGCCAGCCCTTCTTCGCTTCCGCGGGGGCCGTCTCGCCCTCGGCCACGGCGGCGGGTTCGGGAACCTCGTCCTCGGCGGGGCCTTCGACGGCGGTCTGGAAGCGGGTGAAGAAGTCGTCGGCCAGCTTCTTGGCGAAGCTGTCGATGATGCGGCTGCCGAGCTGGGCGATCTTGCCGCCGACATTCGCCTCGACCTCGTAGTCAAGGCGGGTGCCCTCGGGCACTTCGCTGAAGGCGACCTTGGCGCCGCCCTTGGCGAAGCCTGCCGGGCCACCCTTGCCTTCGCCGCTGATCGTCAGCGACTGGCCGGGCACGATGTCGGACATGGTGACGGCGCCGGTGAACTTGGCCTTCACGGGGCCGACCTTCTGCACGACGGTCGCCTCGTAGCCCTCGTCGACCGATCCGGTCAGCGCCTCGCAGCCGGGCACGCAGGCCTTCAGCACTTCGGGGTCAAGGATCGCGGCCCAGACCGTCGCGGGGTCGGCCTTGATGATCCGGTGGTCGGTGAGCTGCATCTGGCGTCTCCTCCCTTGTCCCCGGTCACGCGACCTTAGCGCTCCGGGGCCCTGAATGTGAGTCCATGTGACTGGAATATCTTGGCAATCCGCCCGTCGTCCAGTCCTTGCGCGATCGCATCGTCGACCGCGTAGCCCAGATCCCGGTGCTGGGCGCTGACAGCGACCCCGATCGTCCACCTCCCACGGGTGAACCCTATGAGCGGAGGCTCATGCACTGCAAGCCCCGCTTCGGCATGA
This sequence comes from Frigidibacter sp. MR17.14, assembly GCF_037095735.1. Taxonomy (NCBI): domain Bacteria; kingdom Pseudomonadati; phylum Pseudomonadota; class Alphaproteobacteria; order Rhodobacterales; family Paracoccaceae; genus Frigidibacter; species Frigidibacter sp. MR17.14. The sequence continues at coordinate 336,732 of NZ_JBAWKD010000004.1, forward strand.
CCCGCGATCGCACCCTCGATCTGCGCGCGCGGGCCCATCACCGCCATCACCTCGCCCTGCGCCATCGCGTCGACGGCCGCCGCGGTCGAGCGGTAGCGGTGGATCGACTGCTCGACCGAGCCGTTGCCGATCGAGGTCAGGTAGAAATCGGCGATCGAGTCGTTCTCGACGCCGACGGTGTCATAGCGGAAGTAGTTGGGCGAGGGGCCCTTTTCGGGGTAATCCTTCAGCCGGTAGCCGATGGCGACGCTTTCGCCGCCATACTGACCGGTGAAGACCACCTGATCGAAGCGGCAGGCATAGTCGCTGTCATAGGGAACGTGCAGCATCACGTCCGAGACATGGCCATCGACGGCCGCGCCTTTCCAGACGTAGTTCAGCAGATCGGCATCGAGGTTCTCGCTGGCCGGCACCAGCCGGAACCGCGCCTCGACCCCCAGCGCCTTGGCGATCAGCCGCCCGATCTCGACATCGACGCCCACCGGCTTGCCGTCGACCAAATCGCTCCAGGGCGCGAAATCCTCGTAGAGCGCGAATTCGATCCAGCCCTCGTCGATGATCCGGTCGTAGCTGCGCCCGACATCCTCGAGCGGCGTGTTCTGCGGCCGGGGCTGGGCGACATAGCCCTCGCAGCGCGCGAAGGCGGGGCCGGAGCCCAGAAGCAGGGCTCCGGCCAGCAGGGCAAGGGCGGGGCGACGGGAAATCCGCATCCGCGCCCCCTGTCTCACTTGGCGTCCGACAGGCCGAGCGTCAGCGTCTCGGCCGCGTGCTTGAAGGTCGCCGGATCGTCGGTCAGCCGCCGCGCGGCCTCGAAGGCCACGCTGTCGGCGACCGGCGCACCAGAGGCGGTCTTGGCCTCGGCCGCGATGTTCTGAAGCTCGGTCTTCACCGCCGCCAGATCGGCCACCTTGCCCGAGGCCAGCTCGTCGCGGATCTCGCGCAGCCGGTCGGCATGGGCGTCGAGCGCGCCATCCTCGGGCCGGGTCTCGATATAGGTGCGGATCGCCCAGCCCGCCTTCTGGCCCAGAACCTCGCCGAAGGCCGGCATCTTGGTGGTGCCGTCCTGAGTGTAGCCGTGCTGGAACCGCTCCATGAACCACTCGTCGCCATATTCCTCGGCCTCGAGGAAGCGCAGGTCCGGCGCCAGCCCGCCCGAGACCGCGCCAAGCCCGTGGCAGCGCGCGCAGTTCTGGGTGAAGGCCGAAGCGCCGATGTCCACCGCCTTCTGCCAGACGTCATGCCCGGCCTTCTCTTCGCGATAGGGGTTCTCGGTCAGCCACTCCTCGCCCACCTCGGGCAGGGCATCGGTGTTGACCGGCTGCGGGGCGACATCGCCATGCGCGAAGGCCATGGTCGCACAGGCGACAAGCAGCGCCGGGGACAGCGCGCGAATGCGGAACGTCATGGTAGTCCTCCCTCATGTCCGTCTCTGGCCGATCTAACGGTGCAGGGATGAACGGACCTATTCGACCTTGGTGCGAAAAACCCCGAAATTGGACCTTGGTCGTAGATGCCTCTTGAGCCCCGCCTGCCTAGGGTCGGCAGCCAGGGGAGGAGGGCCCTATGTCGTTGAAAATCGCCATGGTCACGGCCATGCTCTGCCTTGTGCCGGCCGCGCTGCCTGCCCTGGCCGACCTGCCCGTGCCGATGATCTACCTCCGGCAAGAGGTCACGCCGCCCAGCACCCTGTCAGAGCTCGACCCCGTGCCCGAGGATCAGGGCGTTCAGGGCGCGATGCTGGCGCTGAAGGACAGCCGGACCACCGGGGCGTTCCTCGGGCAGGACTACAGCCTCGATCTGGTCTCGGTCCCCGAGGGCGGCGATTTCGCCTCGGCCGCGCGCGAGGCGCTGTCGCGCAGCAGGCTGATCGTCGCCGACATGCCGGCCGAAACCCTGCTGCAGCTGGCCGACATGGCGCCCGACGCGCTGATCCTCGACGTGGCGACGGGCGATCCGCGCCTGCGCTCGGCCGATTGCCGGGCGAACGTGCTGCACACCGCGCTGGAAGACGGCGCGCGGGCCGATGCGCTGATGCAGGTGCTGCAGCGCAAGCGCTGGACCAAGGCCGCGATGATCGTCGGGCCCCGCATCGCCGACCGCGCCTTCGCGGGCGAGTTGGCCCGCGCCGCGCGCAAGTTCGGGGTCAGGATCGTGGACGAGAAGGACTGGACCTTCGACACCGACCTGCGCCGCTCGACCGCGACCGAGATCCCGCTGTTCACGCAAGGCTTCCCCGAACACGACGTGGTGCTGGTCGCCGACGAGGCCGCGGACTTCGCCCGCTACATCCCCGACAACACCTGGGCGCCGCGCCCGGTCGCCGGCGCCGCGGGCATGGTCCCCGCCGCCTGGTCGCCGGTGCTGGAGCAATGGGGCGCCTCGCAGCTGCAACAGCGCTTCGCGGCGCAGGCCGGGCGCCCGATGCGGCCGCGCGACTACGCGGGCTGGCTCGCGGTCCGCGCCATCGCGGAAAGCGTCACCCGCAGCGGCAGCGCCGACCCGGCCACCTTGCGCGCCTACATGCTGTCGGACGCCTTTGCGCTCGACGGCTTCCAGGGCCGCTCGCTCAGCTTCCGGCCCTGGAACGGCCAGCTGCGCCAGCCTGTGCCGGTCGCCAATGACCGCGCGCTGATCGACCTCGCCCCGGTCGAGGGGTTTCTTCATCAGGTCAACGAGATGGACACCCTCGGCCTCGACAGACCCGAAAGCGCCTGCACGGCGTTCGGAGGATGACCATGCGCCTTCTACCCCTGCTTCTGTGCTCTGCCCTCGTCACGCCCGCTACCGCGGCCGAGATCTGGGTGACCAATGAAAAGGACGACACGATCAGCGTGATCGACATCGCGACGCTCGAGGTCACCCGCACCATCCCCACGGGCGAGCGTCCGCGCGGCATCACCTTCAGCCACGATTTCTCGCGGGTCTACATCTGCGCCTCAGATTCGAACGCGGTGCAGGTGATGGACCCGGCCACCGGGCAGATCCTGAACGACCTGCCCTCGGGCGAGGACCCGGAGCAGTTCGTGCCGCATCCCGACGACCGCCACCTGTGGATCGCGAACGAGAACGACGCGGTGACGACGGTGGTCGATACCGAAAGCCGCAGCGTCGTGGCGCAGATCAACGTCGGCATCGAGCCCGAGGGGATGGCCGTCTCGCCCGATGGCAAGACCGTCATCACCACCTCCGAAACCACCTCGATGGCGCATTGGATCGACACCGCGACCCATCAGATCTACGCGAATTCGCTGGTCGACGCGCGCCCGCGCCACGCCGAGTTCACCGCCGACGGGGCCGAGCTCTGGGTCTCGTCCGAGATCGGCGGCACCGTTTCGGTGTTCAAGGCGGCGGATCAGAGCCCGCTCGCGAAGATCAAGTTCGAGATCCCGGGGGTGCATCCCGACCTGATCCAGCCGGTGGGCTTCGAATTCACGCCCGATGGCACGACCGCCTTCGTGGCGCTGGGGCCTGCGAACCATGTCGCGGTGGTCGACATGCAAAGCTTCAAGGTCCGCGACTACATCCTGACCGGCCGGCGGGTCTGGCATCTGGCCTTCTCGCCCGACCATTCGCAGCTTTTCACCACCAACGGCGTCTCGGGCGACGTGACGGTGATCGACGTGGCCTCGGAAAAGCCGGTGAAGACGATCAAGGTCGGCCGCTTCCCCTGGGGCGCGGCGATGCGGCCCTGATCCTTCCGTCCGGGTTGCGCCGCGCGCGCGGCCCCTTAGGCTGACCCCCGGGAGGCGCCATGGACATTCACGGACTTTCGGTCGAGCGCATCGGCCATCGCTGGGGCGCGAAACAGGCGCTGGACGAGGTCAGCTTCACGCTGACCCCCGGCGCCTTCTGCGCGCTGCTGGGCCCGAACGGCGCCGGCAAGTCGACGCTGTTCGGAATCCTGACGCGGCTCTTCACGCCGCAGACGGGCCGGGTGGTGGTGGCGGGCCACGACCTTGCGCGCGCGCCGCGCGCGGCGCTGGCGGCGATCGGGGTGGTGTTCCAGCAATCGACGCTGGACCTTGACCAGACCGTCCGGCGCAACCTGCTGTATTTCGCGGCCCTGCACGGCATCGCGGGCCGCGAGGCGGAAACGCGGGCGATGGCCGCGCTCGACCGGCTCGGCATGGCCGAGCGCGCGGGCGAGAAGGTGGCGGCGCTGAACGGCGGCCACCGGCGGCGGATGGAGATCGCGCGCGCCCTGATCCACCGCCCGCGGGTGCTGCTTCTGGACGAGCCGACCGTCGGCCTCGATGCCGCCGCCCGCGCCGCGATCACCGACCATGTCCATGCCCTGGCCGCGGACGAGGGCCTCTGCGTGCTCTGGGCCACGCATCTCACCGACGAGGTGCGCCCCGCCGACCGGCTGGTGATCCTGCACCGCGGCAAGGTGCTGGCCGACGGCACCGCCGGCGAGATCGGGGGGGCGGATCTGACCGGAACCTTCCTTGAGCTGACCGGCGAGCAGGCGTGATAAATCAGATGAGGATCGGCGCGTATCACTCTGAAGAAAAGACAATGTCACGCCCGTGGCGATTGTTGATGTGCAATGTAAGCTTCGCTTCTCATAATGATGAAATAATTCATAAAAGGTCGATCTGACATGTTGCACTGGCTGATCGCCCTCCGCGCCATCGTCCTGCGCGAATTCCTGCGGTTCCTGGGTCAGCGGGGCCGGTTCATCTCGGCGCTGGTGCGTCCGCTGGTCTGGCTGCTGGTCTTCGCCGCCGGATTCCGCGCGGCGCTTGGCCTGTCGATCATTCCGCCCTACCAGACCTACATCACCTACGAGACATACATCGTTCCCGGCCTTTGCGGGATGATCTGTCTTTTCAACGGGATGCAAAGCTCTCTTTCACTGGTTTATGATCGCGAGATGGGCTCGATGCGGCTGCTTTTGACCGCGCCCCTGCCGCGCTGGTGGCTGCTGAGCGCCAAGCTGATCGCCGGCAGCCTGATCTCGGTGCTGCAATGCCTGGCCTTCCTGGCCATCGCCGCCGCCTTCGACATCACCGTGGAGCCGCTGGGCTATCTCTACGCACTGCCCGCGTTCTTCGCGGCGGCGCTGATGCTGGGGGCGCTGGGGCTGCTGCTGTCGTCGCAGATCCGCCAGCTCGAGAACTTCGCGGGGGTGATGAACTTCGTCATCTTCCCGATGTTCTTCCTGTCCTCGGCGCTCTATCCGCTGTGGAAGATGCAAGAGGCCTCGGTGCTGCTCTACCGGATCTGCGCGGCGAACCCGTTCAGCCACGCGGTCGAGCTGATCCGCTTCGCGCTCTACGGTCAGTTCAACGCGCTTGCGCTGGCGGTCACGCTGGGGGCGCTGGTGGTGTTCGGGGCGGGCGCGGTCTGGGGCTATGACCCCGGGCGCGGGCAGACCGCCCGGAAGGCCTAGATCAGCGGGCTTCGTGCGTCATGGGCGGCGAGGCTGTCCTGCGGCGCCTCGGCGCGCTCGGTCATGCCGTAGTCGCGGATCACGGCAGCCACCCGCAGCCGGTAATCGGCGAAGACCCCGGCGCGGCCCGCGGCCTGGGCGGCGCGATGCGCCTCGCGCCGGCGCCAGTCCTCGACCGCTGCCTCGTCGCGCCAGAAGCTGAGCGACAGCATCTTGTCGGGGTCGGTGAGGCTCTGGAACCGCTCGACCGACAAAAAGCCGTCGATCGTCACCAGCTCTTCGCGCAGGCGCGCGGCAAGGGCCAGATACTGGTCGCGGCGGCCCTCGGCGGGGCGGACCTCGAAGATGATGGCGATCATGGCTCCCCCGAAATGAAAACGGCCCGCCGAGGCGGGCCGGTCCTGATCTGTCCGTCGGCTCAGTCGGCCGAGGGCGGCGCCAGCTTCGGGGTCGAGCCCTGCGAGAGCGGGTCTTCCTGACGCTGGACCGAGCCTTCGAAATGGGCGCCCGATTCGATGGCGATGGTCTTGTGGATGATGTCGCCTTCCACGCGGGCGGTGGAGGTCAGGCGCACCTTCAGGCCGCGCACGCGGCCCACGACGCGGCCGTTCACCACGATGTCGTCGGCAACGATCTCGCCGCGGATCGTGGCGCTTTCGCCCACGGTCAGCAGGTGGGCGCGGATGTCGCCCTCGACGGTGCCCTCGATCTGGATGTCGCCAGAGGTCTTGATGTTGCCCGAGATCGTCAGATCCGAGGACAGCAGCGAGGCGGCCGGCTTGGCCTTCGGGGTCGTCGGTGCGGGTGCGTAATCCATCGGCTTCGTCAGGGTCGTTTCGGGGGTTTTCGGTTTGTCGGCCTCGGGGGTCTTGGGCCCGGGCTCATTGATTCTGCTTTTAGAAAACATCTTTTCCCGCCTTGATATAGGTCATCGGATCGACCGCATTCCCGCCCGGACGCACCTCGTAGTGCAGGTGCGTGCCCGTGGAGCGTCCAGTACTTCCCATATCACCGACCTGTTCCCCGCGCGAGACGCGATCGCCCACGCTCACGCGGATTTTCGACATGTGGCCGTAGACGGTCTCGAATCCGAAGTCGTGCTTGATCTCGACCATGTTGCCATAGCCGTTCATCCAGCCGGCGCGGGTGACGGTGCCGTCGGCGGTCGCATAGATCGGCGAGCCATAGGCCCCGGCCAGATCGACGCCCGCGTGCAGGCGGCCCCAGCGGCGCCCGAAGGGCGAGGAGTAGCGGAACGAGGTCTTCAGCGGGAAGGCCAGCGGCACCGATTCCGCGGCGACGCGATAGGCGTTCAGCCGGGCGAAGCCGTCCAGAAGCTCGGTCGCGCGATCCTCGCCGATGCCCAGATCCTCGTTGCCCTTGCTCGAGGCCGAGAGCGGGGTCAGCACCGGCAGGTTGTCGCGGCCGCGGCGCACCTTCTTCAAGAGGTCGTCGGGGTTCAGCCCGGCCGAGCGGAAGACCTTGTCCAGCGGCTCCATCGAGACGGTGATCGCCTCTTCGAGCGTGTCGAAGATCTGGGTGTTGCGTTCCTCGATCAGCCGACGCTCGTAGGCGAGGCGGTCGATCTGGGCGTGGGCGTCCTGCGCGGCCGCGATTTCGCCGTCGCGCTCGTCCGAGGTGCTTTCCAGCGCCGAGGTCATCGCGACCAGCGTGGCTTCCAGGTCGTTGGCGCGGGCGGCGGCGCGGGCCTCGGCATTGCCGGACAGCGCGGCCTGGGCCAGCTGCGCCTCGCCGCGGGCGCTGTCACGCTCGGCCATGGTGCGTTTCAGGGTGGCCTGGATCACGTCGATGCCGGTTTCCAGCTCGCGCCGGCGTTCCTCGCTGTCGAGAAGCGCGGTCTGCATGGCCGAGACCTGGTCGAGCGCCACGCCGAAGCGGGCCTGGGCCGCGACAAGTTCGGCCGCGCGGGCGTCGCGCTCCTTGCCGATGGTGTCGAGGCGCTGTTCGTAGACGGCCTGCTTGCGCAGCGCCTGATCGCGCGCGGTGCCCGAGCCGATCGAATCCATCAGCAGGATGGCAGAGGCGACGATGGTCCAGGCGATGACGGCGCCGCCGCCGGCGAGGCCGAGAAGCTGGGTGACGGGCGAGATCCGGACGAAGCGGGTTTCGGTGCCCTTGTCGGTATCGGTGCGCAGGAACAGGCGTTGTTCCGGCAGATGCCGTTCGAGGGCATGGTTGGCCCGATTGAGTATCCGTTTCGGCACCAGTCCGTCCCCAGATTGCCCCTGTCCCGGATGCGGGATAGCAACGCCGACCGCCTCGCGGCAACGCTGAACGCCGGGCAGGTTCCCCGGATCGGCGCGAAGGGGCCGATATCGGCGATATTTCGCCGATCTTTCGACGGGATTCGCGGCCCGCGCCCCAATATCCAGCGGAATCCGCCAGAGCCGGCCCACATCCAGTTGAGGCGAGGCCCGGGCAGCCTCGCATCCGATGGTTGATAAATGGTGACTGATTCCACGGTAACGCAGCGCGGCGTGGACCGCCGCGCTAAGCGCGCCCGGGTCAGGCCTCGGCGTCCGCCAGCGGCCAGTAGAAGTCCGGGGGCAGACCGGCCTCGGCGCGCTTTTCCTCGTTGAAGGGCGGCTTCAGGGCGCCGTGGAAATAGCGCCGGACGAGGTCGTGGAAGCGGTCCTTGGGGTCGAGCCCGTCGCGCCCGCAAAGCCAGTTGAACCATTTCGATCCATAGGCGACGTGGTGGACTTCCTCGGCATAGATCACCTTCAGCGCCGCGACCGCGGCCTCGGCGGCGGGATCGGTGGCGGCGGCCTTCTCGAAGGTGGCGATCAGCCCCGGCGTCACGTCGAGCCCGCGCGCTTCCAACACCATCGGCACCACGGCGAGGCGGCCGAACAGATCGTCCACCGTGTCCTCGGCCGCGCGCCACATGCCGGCATGGGCGGGCAGGGCGCCGTAATGGCTGCCCATCGCCTCGAGACAGTCGCAGAGCAGGTTGAAATGCTTCGATTCCTCGTCCGCCGATTTCACCCAGTCGTCGTAGAAGCCGGGCGGCATCGGCTGGTCGGTGAAGCGGGCGATGATGTCCCAGTGCAGGTCGACCGCGTTCAGCTCGATATGCGCGAGCGCGTGCAGGAGCGCGATCCGGCCCTGCGGCGAGCCGGGCCGGCGGCGCGGCACGTCGCGCGGATCGAGGAGGTCGGGCTTTTCGGGCCGCGCCGGGCGCAGTGGCGGCGCGGCCTGGCCCACGGCGATCGGCGCGGCGCCCGCCGCGCGCGAGGCGCGCCAGACCGCGGCATGGGCGTGGCTCAGCGCGGTCTTGGCGCGGCCGTCGGCGGTGATCAGCACCTCGACGGCCATTTCGGCCAGCGTCAGGCTCACAGGGCGCGCACCGCGTCCAGCACCTCGGCCGCGTGGCCGTCGACCTTCACCTTCGGCCAGACGCGGGCGACGGTGCCGGCGCCGTCGATCAGCACGGTGGCGCGGGTGATGCCCATGTAGGTCTTGCCGTACATGTTCTTCTCGCCCCAGACGCCGTAGTCCTCGCAGGCGGTGCCGGTCTCGTCCGAGGCGAGGATCACGCTCAGCGAATGCTTGCGGCAGAACTTGTCATGCGAGGCGGCGCTGTCCTTCGAGATGCCGATGACGAGGGCGCCCGCGGCGGCGAATTCATCCGACAGGCGGGTGAAGTCCAGCGCCTCGGTCGTGCAGCCCGGGGTGTCGTCCTTCGGGTAGAAATACAGCACCACCTTCTTCGGCTGCTGGGCCGAAAGGGTGATCTCGCCGCCGCCGTCACGGGGCAGGGTGAAGTCGGGGGCTTTCGCTCCGGTCTCGATCATCATGGCGTGAACCCTTCTCTCGGTGGAACTCTTCGGGTTTTAATGCCTTGGACGGGAAGTTAAAGCCCGCGCCGCAGCATCTGGCGCGGATCGCCACCGGCACCGGGAAGGGCAGGACCGAATGATCAAGACCGACGCGGCCGCATCCGGCCCCGACGCGCCGCCGCCGAAGCGGCCGCGCCGGGGACGCAAGGTCGCGCTCGGGCTGGTGCTGGTGCTGGTGCTGGCGGTCTTCGGGGGCCTCGGTGTGCTGGTCGTCGGCGGCAAGGCGATCCCGCTGCCGGACTGGACGCTGGCGCAGGTGACGCAGCGGGTGAACGACCGGCTGGGCGGGGCCGCGCGCCTGTCGCTGCGGGCGGGCGAGATCGTCGTCGACCGCGACTGGCATCCCCGCATCCGGCTGGACGACGTGGTGCTGAGCACGGCTCAGGGCCGCCGCATCGCCGAGTTGCCGGACGTGCGCGCGAGCTTCGCCAGCAGCGCGCTGCTGGCCGGGCGGCTGGAGCCGGTGAGCCTGCGCCTGCCCGATGCGAAGCTCGACATCCGCCGGCTGCCCGACGGTTCGCTGGAGCTGGGCTTCCTCGCCTCGGGCTTCGAGGGGGGCGGGCCGCCGATCACCTCGCCGCAGGATGCCGCGAAGGTGGTGCGCAACGCCCTGGCGAACCCGCTGCTGGCCGGGCTGCAGCGCGTCGATCTCGACGGGCTCGACATCCGCTATGACGACCGCCGCGCGGGGCAGGTCTGGACGGTGACCGACGGGCGGCTGGCGCTGGACCAGACCGGCGAGAAGATCGCCTTCGACATGTCCTTCGCCATCGACGACGGCTCGGGCAAGCCCAGCCCGGCCACCGCCGACCTCAGGCTGCGGATGGACCGCGAGGGGACGGCGGCCGCGGTCAGTGCCGAGGTGCGCAACGTGCCGTCCGACACGCTGGGCGCGCAGTCGCCGGCGCTGGCCTGGCTGCAGGTGCTGAAGGCGCCGATCTCGGGCGCGATCTCGACCGGGATCGACGCCCAGAACCGGGTGATGCCGGTCGAGGCCAGCCTCGAGATCGGGCCCGGCGCGCTGCGCCCGACGCCCGCCGCGAAGCCCGTCGAATTCACCCTGGCCCGCGTCGTCATCGGCTATGAGCCCGAAAGCCAGTTCCTGCAGTTCCGCGACATCACCGTCGACAGCCAGGCGCTGCGCGCCCATGGCTCGGCCCGCGCCTGGGCGAAGGGGATGAAGAACGGCCTGCCCACCGCGATCACCGGGCAGCTGTCGGTCTATGACCTCTGGGCCGATCCGCAGGGCGTCTTCAAGGAGCCGGTCAGCTTCCCGGGCGGGATGATGGACCTGAACCTGACGCTGGCGCCGTTCCGGCTGGAGGTCGGGCAGTTCGCGCTGTTCGACGGCAAGGGCGGCGCGATCTCGGCCAAGGGCATCGCCAGCGCCGACGACCGCGGCTGGCGGCTGAGTTCGGACATGGCGATCAACCGCATCGCCCATGACAGCCTGATCGCGCTCTGGCCGGTGGGCCTTGTGACCAAGACCCGGGACTGGCTGGCCGAGAACGTCACCACGGGCGAGCTGCACGACGTGAAGGCCGCGATCCGCATCGCGCCCGAGACCGAGGCTCGGGTGTCGCTGGCCTATGCGTTCCGCGGCGCCTCGGTCCGGGTGCTGGACACGCTGCCCCCGGTCGAGGACGGCGAGGGCTATGCCACGATCGAGGGGCGCACCCATACGCTGGTGATCGAGCGCGGCCATGTCACCGCCCCGAACGGCGGCGCGGTCGAGGCCGCGGGCTCGGTCGTCACGGTGCCCGACATCACCCAGCGGCCGACGCCGCTGGAGGTGAAGCTGCTGACCTCATCGACGATCCCCGATGCCCTGTCGCTGCTGGACCAGCCACCCTTGCAGCTGATGTCGAAGGCCGGGCGCGGCATCGATCTGGCACAGGGGCGGGCGAAGGCCGAGGTGAAGCTGTCCTTCGCCCTGACCCGGCCCTTGAACCCCGAGGATGTGCATTTCGACGTGAAGGCGCTGCTGTCGGACGTGAGCTCGACCACCATCGTTCCCAACCGCACCATCGCCGCCGACCGGCTGGCGCTGACCGCGAACAATGCCGCGCTGAGGATCTCGGGCGATGCCAGCATCGACGGGCTGCCGGTGCGCGGCGCCTGGGAGATGCCGCTGGAAGTGCCGGAGGCGGACAAGAAGGGTGGCTCGCGGCTGGACGGTTCAGTCGAGCTGAGCCCGCGCGCGCTTCAGACCTTTGCGATCCCGCTGCCCGAGGGCTCCGTCACCGGGCTGGGGACGGGGAAGATCGCGATCGACCTGCCGCCGGGCGGGGCGGCGCCGCGGTTCCGCCTGAGCTCGGATCTGGCGGGGATCGGGCTGTCGGTGCCCGAGATCGGCTGGTCGAAAAAGCCCGGCGCCGAGGGCGCGCTGGAGGTCGAGGGCACGCTGGGCACGCCCGTCGCGGTGACGCGGCTGGCGGTCAGCGGCCCGGGGCTGAGCGCGAAGGACGGCAGCGTGGCGATCAACGCGGATGGCACGCTCGACGTGGTGCGGCTGCCGAACGTCAGTGTCGGCGGCTGGTTCTCGGGCGGGGTCGAGCTGCGCGGACGGGGCGCGGCGCGCAGCCCGGGCGTGGTCGTGACCGGCGGGACGGCCGATCTGGCGAAGGCGACGGTGGGCGGCGGTTCCCGCAGCGGCGGATCGGGCGCGGACGCGGTGCCGATCACCGTGGCGCTGGACACGCTGAAGATCTCGGACAGCATCGCGATGACCGGGCTTACGGGCGATTTCACCACCGCGGGCGGCTTCAACGGCCGCTTCGCCGGCGGGGTGAACGGCAGCGGCAGGGTGACAGGCGAGGTCGCGCCGACGCGCGGCAATGCGCGGCCCTCGGTCCGGATGCGCTCGGACGACGGCGGGCGCGTGCTGAAGGCGGCCGGCATCTTCAGCATGGCGCGCGAGGGGCAGATGGAGATGCTGCTGACCCCGCGCGGCACCCAGTCGGGCGCCTATGACGGTCAGGTCGCGATCAAGAACCTGCGGATCAAGGACGCGCCGGTGATGGCCGACCTGCTGAGCGCGATCAGCGTCGTCGGGCTGGTCGAGCAGCTGTCGGGCGACGGGATCCTGTTCACGGATGTGGACTCGCGGTTCCGCATCGACCCGGACCGGGTGCAGATCCTGCAGGGTTCGGCGATGGGGGCCTCGCTCGGCGTGTCGATGGAGGGGGTGTTCGGGCTGGTCTCGAAACGGCTGGAGTTGCGCGGGGTGGTCTCGCCGGTCTATCTGGTCAACGCCGTGGGCCAGCTGGTCTCGCGGCGCGGCGAGGGGCTGTTCGGGTTCAACTACACGATCTCGGGCACGTCGGACGCGCCGAAGGTGGGGGTGAACCCGCTGTCGATCCTGACGCCGGGCAAGTTCCGCGACATCTTCCGCAGCCCGCCCCCCGAGGTGAAGAACTGACCGGAAGGCGCGCGTGAAGCTCTCTGATTTCGATTTCGACCTGCCCGAGGGGCTGATCGCCACCCGTCCCGCGAAGCCGCGGTCCTCGGCCCGGCTGCTGCTGGCCGAAGGCGACGCCATCGCCGATCGCACCGTCGCGGACCTGCCCTCGATCCTGCGGCCCGGCGACCGGCTGGTGATCAACAACACCAAGGTGATTCCGGCGCGGCTGTCGGGCACGCGCAGCCGCGAGACCGCCGATGGCGCGGGCGTGGCGAAGATCGAGGTGACGCTCATCGACCCGCGGCCCGAGGGCGGCTGGTGGGCGCTGGCCAAGCCCCTGCGGCGGCTGAAGGCGGGCGACGTGATCCGGTTCGGGGCCGGCCTGTCGGCCGCGGTCGAGCGGATCGAGGACGGCCGCGTGGCGCTGGCGCTGGCGGCCGAGGGCGGCGACGTGGATGCCGCGCTGGACGCCGCGGGCGACATGCCGCTGCCGCCCTATATCGCAAGCCTGCGGGCGCCCGATGCGCAGGACCGCACCGATTACCAGCCGGTCTTCGCGCGCCATTCAGGGGCGGTGGCGGCGCCGACGGCCAGCCTGCATTTCGACGCCGAGCTGCTGGCGGCGCTGGCCGCGCGCGGGGTCGAGACGACCGAGGTGACGCTGCATGTCGGCGCGGGCACCTTCCTGCCGGTCAAGGTCGAGGACGTGACCACCCACCGGATGCACGCCGAATGGGGCGAGGTGACCGAGGCTGCCGCGGCCGAGATCGCGGCGACCCGTGCCGCGGGCGGCCGGGTGATCGCGGTGGGCACCACCGCGCTGAGGCTGATCGAAAGCGCCGCGCGGCCAAGCGGGTCCATCGCGCCCTGGCGTGGCGAGACCGACATCTTCATCTACCCGGGCTTCGACTTCCGGGTGGCCGACGGGCTGATGACGAACTTCCACCTGCCGAAGTCGACGCTTCTGATGCTGGTCTCGGCGCTGATGGGCGCGGACCGCATCCGGGCGATCTACGCCCATGCGGTGGCCGAGCGCTATCGCTTCTTCAGCTACGGAGATGCTTCATTGCTGATGCCCGGCGCGACCGCGGCGCCGCGCGGGTGAGCATCAGGCACAGCGACGGGCCGGACAGGGCCATGATCAGCAGCGCGGGAAACAGCAGGGCCGGATCGACCCAGAGGGGAAGGGCGTAAAGCACCGGGGAGGGTCCTTCATTATGTGTGCCAACGATATCGCCGCCGATCGTGGCGCGATTGTGGCGCACCTGCGCCCGCGATGGTGATTTACGGCGGCTTTTCATAGGGATGGCCCGCCTTGTTCGCGGCAGGGTTGAGAAGTTCCCGCGTCGCGTGCGGTGCGCGCCGGGTCGGTGAAGCGTTTGCACCGGCGCGCGGTCTGGCGTAGCTGTTCTGGGCGAGGAACAGGCTGCGTGGCAGGAGTGCCGGATGATCGAAGTGCTGCGTGGCTCATGGGCGCTGTTGCTCGGTCTGACGCTGATCATGCTGGGCAACGGCATGCAGGGCACGCTGCTGGGGATCCGCGGCGGGATCGAGGGCTTTTCGCCCTTCGAGATGTCGATCGTGATGTCGTCCTATTTCGTGGGCTTCCTGCTGGGCTCGACCTTCACCCCAGACCTCTTGCGCAACGTGGGCCATGTCCGGGTCTTTGCCGCGCTGGGCTCGATGATCTCGGCGGTGCTGGTGCTTTATGCGGTGGCCCCGCACTGGGCGGCCTGGGCGGTGATGCGGGTGGTGATCGGCTTCTGCTTCTCGGGCGTCTACATCACCTCGGAAAGCTGGCTGAACGCCTCGTCCACCAACGAGACGCGGGGGCAGGCGCTGTCGGCCTACATGATGGTGCAGATGATCGGCATCATCGCCGCGCAGGCGCTGATGAACGTCGCCGATCCGGCGGGCTTCGTGCTGTTCATCATCCCCTCGATCCTCGTCTCGGTCGCCTTCACGCCGATCCTGCTGACCGCCGGCCAGCCGCCCGCCTTCGACAAGACCAAGGCGCTGAGCTTCGTGCGGCTCTACCGCGCCTCGCCGCTGGGCTGCGTGGGCATGTTCCTGGTGGGCGGCATCTTCGCCGCGCTCTGGGGCATGGCCTCGGTCTTCGGGACCACGGCGGGGCTGAGCGTCGGGCAGATCTCGATCTTCGTCGGCTGCATCTATGCCGGAGGGCTGGTGTTCCAGTTCCCGATCGGCTGGGCCTCGGACCGGATGGACCGGCGGGTGCTGATCATGGCGCTGTCGGTGATCGCCGCCGTGGCGATGCTGCCGGCGGTGTTCCTGGAGCTGCCGTTCTGGGCGCTGCTGCCGATCGCGGTGATCTCGGGCGGGATCGCCAACCCGCTTTATTCGCTGCTGGTGGCCTATACCAACGACTTCCTCGACAATTCCGACATGGCCGCGGCCTCGGCGGGCCTGCTGTTCATCAACGGGCTGGGCGCGATCGGGGGCCCGCTGATCACCGGCTGGATGATGCAGGCGATGGGGCCGGGCGGCTTCTTCCTTTACATCGCGGTGCTGATGGCGATGCTGGCGGCCTATGCCGGCTGGCGGATGACCCAGCGGCCCGCGCTGTCTTCGGACCAGACCGGGGCCTTCGCCCCGCTGTCGCCGACGGCTTCGGCACTGGCGGTCGAGGCGGCGCTTGGCGCCGCGCAGGAGGGCGGGCCGCAAGACACGCAGCACGGCACCAACACTGGGCCGGGGGGCGCGCCCTCCGCGCCCTGACACCGGCAGGGAGGGCGGCGATGGCCACCGCAGACGAGATCCTGGACTATTGGCAGGAGCTGGGCCCCGAGGGCTGGTACAAGGGTTCGGACGAGATCGACGCCGAAATCCGCGACCGTTTCACCGCCGACTGGGAGGCCGCGGCGCGCGGCGACCGCGAGGGCTGGCTGACGGACGCGCGCGGCGCGCTGGCCTATCTGATCCTGACCGACCAGTTCCCGCGCAATATCTTCCGCGGCGAGGCGCGCGCCTATGCCACCGACGGCATGGCCCGCGCCGCCGCCGACCTTGCCTGCGCGCGCGGCTGGGACATGGACTGGCCCGAACCGATCCGCCAGTTCTTCTACCTGCCCTACATGCACGCCGAGGACCCGGACCTGCAGGCGCATTGCATCGCGCTTCTCTCCGAGAGGATGCCAGAAACCGGGGCCGGCAATGTCGACCATGCCCGCGCCCATGCCTGGGTGATCGAGCGTTTCGGCCGTTTCCCCTATCGCAACCCGCATCTGGGCCGCGACACGACCGAGGACGAGCAGACCTTTCTGGACGCCGGCGGCTACCGCGCCGCCATGGCGGCGGTGGGGGCGAATTGACGCCGGGGCGAAAGCCCTGCGTTGAAGGGCCGCGAAAAATAGTTTAAGGCCAAACTATCTGCTTTCAGGGAGGGTGCGATGGCGGCCCAGACTTTCGACATGATCGTGATCGGCGCCGGTCCCGGCGGCTATGTCGCGGCGATCCGCGGTGCGCAGCTGGGCCTCAAGGTGGCCATCGTCGAGCGCGAGAACCTCGGCGGCATCTGCCTGAACTGGGGCTGCATCCCGACCAAGGCGCTGCTGCGCTCGGCCGAGGTCTTCCACCTGATGGAGCGGGCCAAGGATTATGGCCTGACCGCCGACAAGATCGGCTTCGACCTTGCGGCGGTGGTGAAACGCTCGCGCGGGGTGGCCAAGCAGCTGTCGTCGGGCATCGCGCACCTGATGAAGAAGAACAAGATCACCGTCTTCATGGGCCATGCGACGCTTCCGGCGAAGGGCAAGGTCTCGGTCAAGACCGACAAGGGCGTCGAAGAGCTGGCGGCGAAGTCGATCGTGCTGGCGACCGGCGCGCGCGGCCGCAACCTGCCGGGGCTGGAGCCCGACGGGGATCTGGTCTGGGGCTACCGCGACGCGCTGGTGGCGAGCCGGATGCCGAAGAAGCTGCTGGTGATCGGCTCGGGCGCGATCGGCATCGAATTCGCGTCCTTCTTCAACACGCTGGGTGCGGATACAACGGTGGTCGAGGTCATGGACCGCGTGCTGCCGGTGGAAGATGCCGAGATCTCGACCTTCGCCAAGAAGCAGTTCGAGAAGCAGGGCATGAAGATCCGCGAGAAGACCAACGTCAAGAAGCTGGACCGCGGTCAGGGCAAGGTCGTGGCCCATCTCGAGAAGGACGGCAAGGTCGAGACCATGGAGTTCGACACCGTGATCTCGGCCGTGGGGATCGTGGGCAACTACGAGGACCTGGGGCTGGAAGCGCTGGGCGTGAAGATCGACCGCACCCATGTCGTGGTCGACGAATACTGCCGGACCGGGATCGACGGGCTCTATGCCATCGGCGACATCGCCGGCGCGCCCTGGCTGGCGCACAAGGCGTCGCACGAGGGCGTCATGGTGGCCGAGCTTGCCGCGGGCAAGAAGGGCCATCCGATCAAGCCGGGCACCATCGCCGGCTGCACCTACTGCCATCCGCAGGTCGCCTCTGTCGGCATGACCGAGGCGAAGGCGAAGGAGGCGGGCTATGACATCAAGGTCGGGCGCTTCCCCTTCATCGGCAACGGCAAGGCCATCGCGCTGGGCGAGCCCGAAGGGCTGGTGAAGACCGTCTTCGACGCGAAGACCGGCGAACTGCTGGGCGCCCACATGGTAGGCGCGGAAGTCACCGAACTGATCCAGGGCTATGTGATCGGCCGCACGCTCGAGACGACCGAGCAGGACCTGATGGAAACCGTCTTCCCGCATCCGACCCTGTCGGAGATGATGCACGAGGCGGTGCTGGACGCCTACGGACGCGCGATCCACTTCTGACGGCAAAACAGGGTCGGGGGGTATGCATACCCCCCGCGCCCCCCGCTGCGGGTGCCCCTGACGCACGGGGTCTGTGCGGGGCCTGGCGTTGCGGTTTTGCGCACCGATGCCTAGCTTCCGGGCAAGTTCCAAGGGAGCATCCCCAATGAAATCCATCGGTTTCCTGTCCTTCGGCCATTGGTCGCCGCAACCCGGCTCGCAGACGCGCTCGGCGGCGGACGTGCTGCTGCAGTCGATCGACCTTGCGCAGGCGGCAGAGGGCATCGGCCTCGACGGCGCCTATTTCCGCGTGCACCATTTCGCCCGCCAGCTCGCCTCGCCCTTCCCGCTGCTGGCCGCCGTCGGCGCAAAGACCTCGCGCATCGAGATCGGCACCGGCGTGATCGACATGCGCTACGAGAACCCGCTCTACATGATCGAGGATGCGGGCGCGGCTGACCTGATCTCGGGCGGGCGGCTGCAGCTTGGCATTTCGCGCGGCAGCCCCGAGCAGGTGATCGATGGCTGGCGCTATTTCGGCTATCACCCGGACGAGGGGGCAAGCGATGCCGACATGGGCCGCGCCCATGCCGAGGTGTTTCTCGACGCGCTCCGCGGCGAGGGTTTCGCGCAGCCGAACCCGCAGCCGATGTTCCCGAACCCGCCGGGCCTTCTGCGGCTCGAGCCGCATTCCGAGGGGCTGCGCGAGCGGATCTGGTGGGGGTCGGGGTCGAACGCCACCGCGGTCTGGGCGGCCGAGATGGGGATGAACCTGCAAAGCTCGACCCTGAAGGACGACGAGACCGGCGAGCCGTTCCACATTCAGCAGGCCAAGCAGATCCGGATCTATCGCGAGGCCTGGGAGAAGGCCGGGCACGCGCGCAAGCCGCGGGTTTCGGTCAGCCGGTCGATCTTCGCGATCACCAATGACCAGGACCGGATGTATTTCGGCCGCTCGGGTGAAAGCCGGGATTCGGTCGGCTACATCGATCCGCAGACCCGGGCGATCTTCGGGCGCAGCTACGCGGCCGAGCCCGAGCAGCTGGTCGCGCAGCTGCGTGCCGACGAGGCGATCGCCGAGGCCGACACGCTGCTGCTGACGATCCCGAACCAGCTGGGCGTCGCCTACAACGCCCATGTGCTCGAGGCGATCCTGACCGAGGTGGCCCCGGCGCTGGGGTGGAAGTGAGCGCCTCCGCCGGGGGGCTGCCCTCCGGCGGGGCCCCTCAGCGCGAAAGCATCGCCTTGCGCGAGCTCGAGGCGAATTCGCGCCGCCAGAGCACATAGATCGTAGCCAGCGTCGCCACCAGCAGCGGCACCGGTCCGATCAGCCAGGGCAGGCAGGCCAGCGCGAAATAGATCGACCGCAGAGCGGCGTTGAAGTTCTTCGCCGCCTGGATGTTCACCGTCGCCGCCTGATCGGCGCGGGGATAGGCCTCGGGGTGATCGACATCGTTCGGGACCGCGGCCATCAGGATCGCGCAATAGCCGAACAGCCGGTGCGCCCAGACGAAGCGCAGGAAGGCGTCGGTGACGAACAGCATCGCGACCACGACCTTCAGGTCCCAGACGATCTCCGGCGTCGGCTGGATGGTCAGGTCGCGCGCCACGCTCGAGATCTGGTCGCCCTTGCCGATCAGCGCGAGCCCGCCACCGATCGCAATCATCGTGCCCGAGACATAGAAGCTGGTCGCCTGCCGCAGGCTGTCGATGACATTGGCATCGAAGATCCGTGGGCTGCGCGTCACCATCTGCCGCATCCACTCGCGCCGGAAGCCGTGCATGATGCACGAGACCGAGGGCCGGCCCTTCGGCGGATGCTCGATGATCCGGCCGATGCCCAGCCATCCGGCCCAAAGGAGGACAAGGCCGACCGCGTCGAGAGGGGTGAAGTGCAGAAGGGCGAGCTGGATCATGACCTTCGTCTAGCGCAGCCAAGCCCCGCTTGCCAAACGCTTATCGGGGGCGGGTGCCGGCTCAGGTCCGGAAGTGCTTGGCGAGCTTCAGGCCCTGACCCTGGTAGTTCGACTTCATGTCCGCGCCGTAAAGCCGCTGCGGCACCGCGGTCATCCGCTCGTAGACCAGCCGGCCCACGACCTGCGCATGTTCCAGCACGAAGGGCGCCTCGTGGCAGCGCACTTCCAGCACCCCGCGAGAGCCCGCGCCGCCGGCCTCGGCATGGCCGAAGCCCGGGTCGAAGAAGCCCGCGTAATGCACCCGGAACTCGCCGACCATGGCGAGATAGGGTGCCATCTCGGCGGCGTGGTCGGGCGGGATCGTCACGGCCTCGCGGCTGACAAGGATGTAGAAGGCGCCGGGGTCGAGGATGATCCGGCCCTCGGTGGTGCGGATCTCTTCCCAGAACTCGCGGGCCGGATACTGGCCGATCCGGTCGAGATCGACGACCCCGGTATGCGGTTTTGCCCGGTAGCCCACCAGGTCGCCGGTTTCGGGCCGCAGGTCGACCGAGAAGCCGAGCCCGTTCGAGATCAGCGGCGTGCCGTCCACCAGTGGCACCGTGGCGTGCAGCGCGCGCAGGGCCGCGTCGTCCAGAACGGCATCGCCGCGGCGGAAGCGGATCTGGTTCAGCCGCATGCCGGGCCGCACGAGGACCGAGAACGAGCGCGGGCAGATCTCTGCCCAAAGCTCGCCATCGTAGCCCGCGGGGATGCGGTCGAATTCGACGCCGCCGTCGGTCACGACGCGGGTCAGCAGGTCCAGCCGGCCGGTCGAGCTTTTGGCGTTGCAGACGGCGGTGACGCCCGCAGGCAGGCGCAGGGCCTCGGCCAGCGGCACGAGGTAGACGCAGCCCTTTTCCAGCACCGCTCCCTCGGCCAGCGAGACGCGGTGCATCTCGAACTCGGCCAGGCGGTCGCTGACGCGGGCACCGTGACCGGCCAGGAACGAGGCGCGGACGCGGTAGGCGACGGTGCCAAGGCGCAGGTCGAGGCTGGCGGGCTGGATCTGGGCATCGGTGACGGGCAGGGCGGCCGCGATGGCGCCCGAGGCGATCATCTCGCGGATTTCGCTGTCGGGCAGAACGCCGTCGGTCATGGTCAGCCCCCGCGCTGCGGACAGTGGATAAGCGAACGCCCGCCTTCTTGCGAAGACGGGCGTTTCGTTTTGGTCGGGCCGGAGAGATTCGAACTCTCGACCTTCCGCCCCCCAGACGGACGCGCTAACCAGGCTGCGCCACGGCCCGACACCGTGGGGGGCTTCTAGACCGGATCGCGGGGCAGGCACAAGCGTCAAAACGCGCTGACGCAACGGGATCTTTCGCCGCCTGTAACGGGGCGGCTCAGCCCAGCCGCGCGCGCAGCGCCGCCAGCCGCGCGATCAGCGCGTCGAGGCCCCGGGGCGCCGCCTCGCAGGCGCGCGCAAGCGTCGAAACGGGCGGTTCGACTGCGGGATCCTCGTCGATCTCCGGCAGATCGGGCAGGGCCAGAACGGGCAGGATCGGGGAGGGCGCGGCGGGCTTTGCGGGTGCGAGGGCGGGCGGCGCAGGGTCCGGCGCGGCCGCGCGATTCGGCACGGACGCGGGTGCCTGCGGGGCGAGCATCAGCGACAGCAGATCGGGTTCGTCCGGGTCGGCCTCTGGCTGCGGCTCAGGCAGCGGTTCGGGAGAGGGGCCGGATCGGGGCGACGGCACGGCGGGCGCGTGCCTCGGCCTGCGCGGCGCAGGGGCGCCGGCGTCAGCAGCAGACACGTCGGATGCAGACACGTCGGATGCAGGCACGTCGGATGCGGGCAATTCGGTCCCGGCCGCCACGGCGGCGGCTTCGTGCGTGGCGGCGGCGGTGACCGAGCGGATGCCCTGTTCACGCAGCATCTTCTGCACGCCGCGGATCGCGAGACCGTCGTCATGCAGAAGCTTGCGGATGCCCGACAGCAGCGCCACGTCGGCTGGGCGGTAGTAGCGCCGCCCGCCCGCGCGCTTCAGCGGCTTCACCTGCGTGAAGCGCGTCTCCCAGAAGCGCAGGACATGGGCCGGCACGTCGAGCAGCGCCGCGACCTCGGAAATCGTGCGGAAGGCGTCGTCGGATTTCGGCGCCCCGGCGGCCGACGCGCCGCCAGACGAGCCCCGGCCGGCGCGCGCTTTGCGCGGCGCCCCGTCGCCCGTGGTCTCGGCTGTCGTGTCCATCGTCTCCCCCGTCCGGTCCGGACGCGTTCCTGTCGTGCGTTACTTGCTGCGGTTGCCCGCGGCCACGCGGTCTTTCATCAGATGCGACGGCCGGAAGGTCAGCACCCGGCGCGGCGAGATCGGAACCTCGTCGCCGGTCTTCGGATTGCGCCCGACCCGCGCCGCCTTGTCGCGCACCGAGAAGGTGCCGAAGGACGAGATCTTCACCTGTTCGCCGCGCACCAGCGCGTCGGACATGTGCTGCAGAACCGATTCAACCAGTTGCGCGGATTCGTTGCGGGACAGGCCGACTTCGCGGAAGACGGCTTCGCTCAGATCCATGCGGGTCAGTGTCTTGTCGCTCATGATGCTCCTCCGGCATTTCAGGCAAACTGCGCCCAAGCCTTTTGCGAGTCAATATCAACGACTTGGCGCGCAGGTTTGATCCGGTTTGTCTGCGCCTACCAGCGCAGCACCACAGAACCCCAGGCAAGACCGCCGCCGATGGCCTCAGTGACCACCAGATCGCCGTCCTTGATCTGGCCGCGCTGGCGACCGACCGAGAGGGCAAGGGGTATCGAGGCGGCCGAGGTATTGCCGTGTTCCTGCACCGTCACCACCACCCGTTCCATCGGCACCTGCATCCGGTCGGCGGTGGCCGAGATGATGCGCAGGTTCGCCTGATGGGGCACGATCCAGTCGACATCCGCACCCGAGAGCCCGGCCTTGTCCAGCGAGCGGTGCGCGGTTTCAGCCAGCTTCTGCACAGCATGCTTGAAGACGGCATTGCCCTGCATTTTCAGCACGCCGGCGGTGCCGGTGCTGGAAACGCCGCCGTCGACATACAGCAGCTCGCGGTGGCGGCCGTCGCTGTTGAGGTCGGTGGCCAGGATCCCGCGGTCGGCAGAGCTGCCCTCGCCGGAGGCCGCTTCCAGCACCACGGCGCCGGCACCGTCGCCGAACAGCACGCAGGTGGTGCGGTCGGACCAGTCGAGGATGCGGCTGAAGGTCTCTGCCCCGATCACCAGCACGCGCGTCGCCTGCTGCGAGACGATCAGCGCGTTGGCCTGGGCCAGCGCGAAGACGAAGCCCGCGCAGACGGCCTGCACGTCGAAGGCATAGCCGGCGGTCGAGCCGAGGCCCGCCTGCACCATGGTCGCGACCGAGGGGAAGGTGAAGTCGGGGGTCGAGGTCGCGACGATGATCGCGTCGATCTGTCCCGGCTCCATCCCGGCGTCGGCCAGCGCGGCCTTGGCGGCGCGGATCGCGAGGTCAGAGGTCGTCTGACCCTCGGCCGCGAAATGGCGCTGCTCGATCCCGGTGCGGGTGCGGATCCATTCGTCCGAGGTCTCGACCTTGGCCTCGAACTCGGCATTGGGGACCACGCGCTCGGGCAGGTAGTGGCCGGTGCCGCGGACCACAGCGCGAATGACAGTCATCACGGATTCCGATCGTTTCCGGCGACGGGACGCAGCCCCGCGGCCTCCTGCTGGGCCTGGGTGACCTGGACGAGGCGGGTGGCGAGACGTTCCTGGAAGCCCGACTGCGCCAGCTGGAACGCCAGCTTGATCGCCGCAGAGACGCCCGTCGCATCGGCCGAGCCATGCGATTTCACGATCGTGCCGTTCAGCCCGAGGAAGACGCCGCCGTTCACGCGGCGCGGGTCGATGCGCTTTTGCAGCCGCTTCAGCGAGGCCAGCGCCAGAAGCGCCGCGATCTTCGACAGGAAGGTGGCGCGGAACGCCTCTTTCAGGAAGTCCGAGACCAGCTTGGCGGTGCCCTCGCCGGTCTTCAGCGCGATGTTGCCGGTGAAGCCGTCGGTGACGATCACGTCGCAGCGCGCGCCCGGCAGGTCGCCGCCTTCGACGAAGCCCACGTAATCGAAGCCGCCGATCTCTGTCGCGGCCAGGATCATGTCCTGGGCCTGCTTCAGCTCGGCCCGGCCTTTGTGCTCCTCGGTGCCGACGTTCAGCAGGCCAACGCGCGGACGCTGCAGGCCAAGCCCGTTGCGGGCATAGGAGGCGCCCATCAGCGCGTATTGAAGAAGATCCTCGGCATCGGCGCGGATGTCGGCGCCCACGTCGAGCGTGACGTTGAAGCCGGACGGATTGCGCGAGGGCCAGAGGCAGGCGATGGCGGGGCGGTTCACGCCCGGCAGCTTGCGCAGACGGATCATCGACATCGCCATCAGCGCGCCGGTGTTGCCGCAGCTGACCGCGGCGACCGCTTCGCCCTGCTTCACGCTCTCGATCGCCGACCACATCGAGGTGCCGGAGCCGGAACGCATCACCTGGGAAGGTTTGTCGGTCATCTTCACCACGCCCTCGGCATGGCGGATGACGCAGCGCCCCTGAAGTTCGGGGCGTGACAGCAGCTTCGTCAGTTCCGGCTCTGGGCCGTGAACGACGAAGCCGATGTCGGGATTGGCGAGGGCGGACAGGCGGACGCCCTCGGCCACGGCCTCTGCGCCGCGGTCGCCGCCCATGGCGTCGACCGAGATGACGATGCGGCCCGGGACCGGCTGTCCGCCGGTACCCGTGCTGCTGGCCGTGCCGATGTCCTGCATCTTGTCGTCAGCCCCTGACCTGGTCCGCTAGGCGCGGCCCGACGGGCCTCACGCCGCGTCTTCGTCGAGATCGACTTCCTGGGCCTGAGCCACGACTTCGCGGCTGTCGTAGTGGCCGCAGGACGGGCAGACGTGGTGCGGGCGCTTCAGTTCGCCGCACGACGAGCATTCGTTCGGGTTCGCTGCGACCAGGGCATCGTGGGCGCGGCGCATGTTGCGGCGGGAGCGCGTAACTCGGTTCTGCGGGACAGCCATTGTCTCGACCTCGTGTTCGAGGGGGACTTGGCCCCCATTGGGTTGTTCGAGGGGGCGGAATGCCCCCGGCGTTTCGGTTGCTTCGCCTGCCTAAGCTGGTGAAGTCTCACGGTATTCGGACGGCGAGCGGACAAGGCCGCGGGCCGCCGACCCGTGACGTGAATGAGGCCGGGAACATACTCGTATTTCCCAGCGGCGCAAGCCCTTTCTGCCGCCTTTCCCGCGCCTTCCGGCAAGGGTCCAGCGGCGGGCCGCGCCGGTCCTCACTCCGCGTCGGTATCGCGCTTTTTCAGCAGGTCGCCAAGGCCCGCGAAGGGGCGCAGCGTCTCTTCCACGATCGGGGCGGCGCCGGGGGGCGCGCCCTCGGCCGCGTCGAATTCGGCGCCGGCGGCGCGCGGGTAGAGGGGCAGGGCCAGCATCAGCGCCTCGCGCATCACCGCGCCGAGGTCGATGACATCGGGCAGCGGCTCGATGCTGTCGTCTTCGGGCATCTCGACCTCGCCGCCGGGGCCCGGCCCGGGTTCGGGCATCTCGGCCATCCAGGTGCGCTCGACCGGCTCGTCGATGCGGGTGGTGACGGGATCGGTGGTGATGATGCAGGGCTGGACGACCGTGGCGCCCAGATCGGCCTCGAGCTGCCAGTCATGGCGGCCCTTCGGCCGGATCTCGCCCTGGAAGCGCAGCTTGCGGATCGCGGTGATGCCCAGGTCCTCGGCCAGGGCCGACAGCACGGCGGGCGCGGGTTCCAGGGTGAATCGGCTGGGCTTGCGGGCATGCAGTTCGGCCGGGCGCAGGGGGTGCGACCAAGGCGTGGTGTCGCGGTCGGCGGGCATGGCGTTTCCCTTTCCTGGTTGGGGGCCCCGCGGCCGGAAGCGGGAGATTTCCGCCGGTGCCGGGGGCTTGCCTCTTGGGACGGCTTGAAGGCCGGCCCGTGGTTGTTGTAAGCCCTTAGGAGCCAGAAGATGCCCGTGCAAGGGCCGGCGGCGCTGCGGAGGGCGAAGGCCCGCGGGGCGTCGTGCGACGGACGAGGGGCGAGGGACGGGTGCGGATGACGCGGAAGGCACGGAATGCGGGGCGTATGGCCGCGCTGGCTTTGGCCGCGGGCGTGGTGCTCAGCTCTTGCGCGCCGGTCTACCGCAACCACGGCTATGTGCCCACGGACCAGCAGCTTTCGATGATCGAGGTCGGCCGCGACACCCGCGAGACCGTCGGCGACTTCATCGGCAAGCCGGCCTCGTCGGGCGTTCTGGACAGCGGCGGCTGGTATTACGTCGGCAGCCGCTGGCGGGAACTGGGCTGGCGCGAGCCGCAGGAAATCTCGCGCGAGGTGGTGGCGATCAGCTTCGACCAGGGCGGGCGCGTCTCGAACATCGAGCGTTACGGGCTGAAGGACGGCCGCGCCGTGCCGATCACCCGCCGCGTCACCGACAGCAACATCAAGGGCCCGAGCTTCTGGGGCCAGCTGCTGGGCAACCTCGGCGTGCTTGACGCAAGCCAGGTGATCAACGGCGACCGCCCGCCGAACTGAGGCATCGAACCCACCCGCGGCGTCCGGCGACGCGGCGACACCGGGGCCCTCGCGGGCCCCGTTTGGTTTGCGCTCAGTCGTTGGCGACCACGGCATCGGGGGCGAAGTCCAGCGAGACGCCGTTGATGCAGTAGCGCAGGCCGCCGGCCTCGGGCGGGCCGTCGGGGAAGACATGGCCCAGATGCGCGCCGCAGTTCGCACAGGTGACCTCGACCCGGCGCATGCCGTGGCTGAGATCGATGTGCTCGTCGATCGCGCCGCCATCGACCGGGGCGGTGAACGAGGGCCAGCCGCAATGCGATTCGTATTTCGTGGCCTTGGTGAAGAGCGGCGCCCCGCAGCAGACGCAGGCGAAGGTGCCGGCGCCGGGCGCGAATCCCGGATGGCTGAACGGGCGTTCGGTGGCGGCGCGGCGGGTGACCATGAAGGTCAGCTCGTCCCCGAGCTGCGCGCGCCATTCGGCATCGGATTTCTCGATCTTCGGCTTGGCATCGCTCGCGGTCATGGCGCATTCTCCGTCGTGTTTCGGTGACCTCTGCGGCGTATATATAGGGCCGGGGGGCGTCGCTGCACCCCCAGTGCTCCCCGGTCAAGGCCGGACCAAGCCCGAAAGGCCGCTGCCATGCTCTCGCTCGCCAAGGGACGTTATGCCGCGCGCCTGGCCGAAACGCCGGGCGACATCGACCGGGCGCAGGCGCTGCGCTGGCGGGCGTTCCGGGGGGACACGCCAGGCGCGGGCGAAGGCTGCGACTTCGATGGATTCGACGCGCTCTGCCGTCACGTGCTGGTCGAAGAGGTGGCGACCGGTGCGCTGGTCTGCTGCTTCCGCCTGATGCCGATCGCGCGGGGGCAAGAGATCGGGCGCAGCTATTCCGCGCAGTTCTACGACCTGACCGGGCTGGCCGACTATGCCGGGCCGATGGTCGAGCTGGGGCGATTCTGCATGGCGCCCGAGGTCCATGATCCCGACATCCTGCGCGTCGCCTGGGGGGCGATGACCCGCTTCGTCGACGAGACCGGGGTCGAGATGCTGTTTGGCTGCTCGTCCTTCCACGGCACCGACGCCGCGGCCTATCTCGACGCCTTCGCCATGCTGCGCGAGCGTCACCTGGCGCCGAAGCGCTGGCTGCCGCGGGTCAAGGCGCCCGACGTGTTCCGCTTCGCCCGCCGCCTGCGCGCCCGCCGCGCCGATCCGCGCGCGGCCCTTGGCAGCATGCCGCCGCTGCTGCGGACCTACCTGATGATGGGCGGGTGGGTCAGCGACCATGCCGTGGTCGACCGCGAACTTGGCACTCTGCATGTCTTCACCGGGCTCGAGATCCGGGCGATTCCCGCAGCCCGTGCCCGCGCCCTGCGGGCAGTCGCGGGGTGACACCGCCGGGCGCGGTGCTAGACTCGGACCCGAACACGATCTAGATAGGCTTCGTTAGCGCTAACGAGGCGCGCGTCCCGCCCCGGCGGGGCACAACGGCGACAGCCCGCCCCGGCAAGGAGAGCGCGATGGACGGCATCAGGACGGAGCTCGGTACAGTCATGGTTTCGCGCGTCATTCCGGTCGAGCCCTTCGACCTCGTCATCTTCGGCGGCACCGGCGACCTCGCCCGCCGCAAGATCCTGCCCGGCCTCTACCGGCGCTTCTACGCCGGCCAGATGCCTGAAACCGCGCGCATCATCGGCGCGGCCCGGTCCGAGATGGACGACGAGGGCTTCCGCACGCTGGTGCGCGAGGCGATCGAGGAATTCGTCGGCCCGCGCAAGCGCGACGCCGCCACCATCGCGCGCTTCCTCGAGCGGCTGCATTACGTGGCCATCGACGCCAAGGGCGAGGACGGCTGGGGCCAGCTTGCCGGGATCATGCGCGACGGCGTGGTGCGGGCTTTCTACCTGTCGGTCGCGCCCTCGCTCTTCGGTGACCTGGCCGAGCGGCTGCATGCCCACGGCATCGCGACGCCCGACAGCCGCATCGTCGTCGAGAAGCCCTTCGGCCGCGATCGCGCCTCGGCGCGGGCGCTGAACAAGGTGCTGGCCGAGCATTTCGACGAAAGCCAGATCTACCGGATCGACCATTACCTGGGCAAGGAGACGGTGCAGAACCTGATGGCGGTGCGCTTCGCCAACATCCTGTTCGAACCGCTCTGGAAGGCCGATTACGTCGACCACGTGCAGATCACGGTGGCCGAGACGGTGGGCGTCGGCGGCCGTGGCAGCTACTACGACAAGTCCGGCGCGATGCGGGACATGATCCAGAACCACCTGATGCAGCTTCTGTGCCTGATCGCGATGGAGCCGCCCTATCACTTCGATCCCGACGCGGTGCGCGACGAGAAGCTGAAGGTGATCCGCGCGCTCGACCCGGTGTCGTCCGGCGACATCGTGCGCGGGCAGTATGCCGCCGGCGGCGGCCAGCCCTCCTATGCGGAGGACGCGGAAAACCCGGCCTCGAAGACCGAAAGCTACATCGCGATGAAGGTCGGCATCTCGAACTGGCGCTGGAAGGGCACGCCCTTCTACCTGCGCACCGGCAAGAAGCTGCGCGCCCGCACCTCGGAGATCGCGATCCACTTCAAGGAACCGCCGCACTCGATCTTCGACGACGTGAAGGGCTGGCGCGAGAACGTGCTGGTGATCCGGCTCCAGCCCAACGAGGGCATGGACCTGATGATGATGATCAAGGAACCGGGCCCGGGCGGCATGCGCCTTGTGCAGGTGCCGCTCGACATGTCCTTCGCCGATGCGCTGGGCGAGGAGGGCACCGACATCCCCGACGCCTACGAGCGGCTGATCATGGACGTGATCCGCGGCAACCAGACGCTGTTCATGCGCGGCGACGAGGTCGAGGCGGCTTGGGCCTGGGTCGATCCGATCATCCAGGGCTGGGAAGCGGCCGGCGACAAGCCGCAAAGCTACGACCCCGGTTCGTCGGGTCCCGATGACGCGCTGATGCTGATGCATCGCGACGGGCGCCGCTGGCGGGAGATCCGCGAATGACCTTCGAGGAATATCCCGACCGCGACGCGCTCTACATGGGGCTTGCCGACCGGCTGGCCTCGGCGCTTGGAGAGGCGATCCGCGGTTCGGACAAGGGCGCCTCGCTCTGCGTGCCGGGCGGGACCACGCCGGGGCCGGTCTTCGACCTGCTGTCGGCCGCGCGGCTCGACTGGGAGAAGGTCACGGTCTTCCTCAATGACGAACGCTGGGTCGACGAAGGTTCGGAGCGGTCGAACGGCCGGCTGATCCGCCAGAGGCTGATCACCGACCGGGCCGCGGCGGCGACCTACCTGCCGCTCTATTCGGGCCACGCCACGCCCGAGGACGGCATCCCCGAGCTGGCCGAGGCGCTGACCCCGCATCTGCCGATCTCGGTCCTGCTGCTGGGGATGGGCGCGGACATGCACACCGCCTCGCTCTTCCCCGGCGCCGACCGTCTGGCCGAGGCGCTGGCCCCCGACGCTCCGCTTCTGGTGCCGATGCGGGCCGAGGCCGCGGGCGAGCCGCGGGTGACGCTGTCGGCCCCGGTGCTGGCCGCGGCGGTGCAGATCCATGTGCTGATCACCGGCGACGAGAAGCGCGCGGCGCTGGAACGCGCCCGCGCGCTGCCGCCGGAAGAGGCGCCGATCCGCGCGGTGCTGGCGAACGCGATCGTCCACTGGGCGGCCTGACGGCTTTCTTCTGGCCCTCGGGCAGGGCCGGATTACCTTGCAGCGCGACTTCCCTACCGGAGAGACCATGAGCTTCTGGGACGAACTGACCCGCCATCACGCCACGATCGCCGACCGGCCGATCCTCGAGCTGTTCTCGGAACCCACGCGGGCGAAAGGCTTCTCGGCCCGGATGCCGACCGAGGGCGGCGAGCTTCTGTTCGACTATTCGAAGACCAATATCGACGGCACCAGCTTCGGCCAGCTTCTGGCGCTGGCCGAGACCCGCGGCGTCGCCGCCAAGCGCGAGGCGATGTTCACCGGCGCGAAGATCAACGAGACCGAGGACCGCGCCGTGCTGCACACCGCGCTGCGCAACCTCAAGGGCACGGTGATGGTCGACGGGCGCGACGTGATGCCCGGCGTGCGCGAGGTGCATGCGGCGATGTCCGCCTTCGCCCGCGACGTGCGCGAGGGCCGGTTCACCGGGCAGGGCGGGCGCATCACCGACGTGGTCAACATCGGCATCGGCGGCTCCGACCTCGGGCCGGTGATGGCGACGCTGGCGCTGGCGCCCTATCACGACGGGCCGCGGGTGCATTACGTCTCGAACGTCGACGGCGCGCATGTCCATGACGTGCTGGCGCCGCTCGATCCCGAAACCACGCTGGTCATCGTCGCCTCGAAGACGTTCACGACGATCGAGACGATGACCAACGCCGAGACCGCCAAGAGCTGGATGGCGGCGAAGGTCGCCAATCCGGCCGCGCAATTCGCCGCCGTCTCGACCTCGATGGGCCGCACCGCCGCCTTCGGCATCGACGCCGACCGCGTCTTCGGCTTCGAGGACTGGGTCGGCGGGCGCTATTCGATGTGGGGCCCGATCGGCCTGCCGGTGATGATCGCCGTGGGGCCGGAGAATTTCGACGCCTTCCTCGCCGGCGCCGCCGCGATGGACGACCATTTCCGCACCGCGAGCTTCTCGAAGAACCTGCCGGTGCTGCTGGCGCTGGTCGGCATCTGGCACAATCAGGTCTGCGGCTACGCGACCCGCGCGGTGCTGCCCTATGAACAGCGCCTGCTGCGGCTGCCGGCCTATCTGCAGCAGCTCGAGATGGAATCGAATGGCAAGTCGGTGGCGATGGACGGCCGGGCGGTTCCGGGCCACACCGGCCCGGTCGTCTGGGGCGAGCCCGGCACCAACGGCCAGCACGCCTTCTACCAGCTGATCCACCAGGGCAGCCGGGTGATCCCCTGCGAGTTCATGGTCGCCCGCGACGGGCACGAGCCCGAGTTGGCCCATCAGCACCGGCTGCTGGTGGCGAACTGCCTCGCCCAGTCAGAGGCGCTGCTGCGCGGCCGCTCGCTCGACGAGGCGACGGCGATCATGGCGAAGAAGGGCCTGACCGGGGCCGAGCTCGACCGGCAGGCGCGCCACCGTGTGTTCCCGGGCAACCGTCCCTCGACCACGCTGGTCTATCCGAAGCTGACCCCCTTCGTCTTCGGCCAGATCGTGGCACTCTACGAGCACCGGGTCTTCGTCGAGGGCGTGATCCTCGGGATCAACAGCTTCGACCAGTGGGGTGTGGAACTTGGCAAGGAGCTGGCGCTGGCGCTGGCCCCGGTGCTCGAGGGGCAGGACAAGGGCGTGGGCAAGGATGGCTCGACGCTGATGCTCGTCGACTACCTCAGGGGCTGAGCCTCCGACGCGCGGGCCTGTTCAGCTGGCCCACAGCCGCGCGGTCCCTAGGGCCGCGCGGCGGTGCAGACTTGCACCGAACGGTCCGGGCCGCCCGCCGCGATGAACCGCAGTGTCGCGCAGCCGATGCGCGCACCTTCGCGCAGCAGCGGCGTCGAGCGCGGACTAGGCGCCAGCAGCCCGCGCTTCACCCAGATTGCGGCCAAGATCGGGCTCCGGCACCACAGCGCCCCGAGCAACGGCCGCGTCGCCGGCCGCACCCCGCCGCGACCTACAGGCACGGAACGATGCCACCGCATGACGCGCGGCGCCCGCCCGGCCAGTCTCTGTCGCCTGCATCCGCGGATCTATGCGTAGCCTGCGCAGGACAGTGCGCCGCCCGGGCGCAAACCTCACCGCTGCCCGCCAGGCACCGTTCCATGCCAGCACCTCCCGGCCGATCCTGCCACAGGATCGGGGCGTCTGGGGCAGGGCTACGCGCACCCCGCAAGACGAGAAGCGCCCCCTCCTGCGCCACGGGACCCGCCTCCGTTGGCCGACCCATCGCCAGCAGGGACCGGGTCCTTCGCTTGGTCGCAACACGCCCGAGCGCTGCGCCCGAAGGCTCGCTTCGCGCGAGACCTACCGGATTTCCGAAATGCCGGCCCGCGCCGTACGCCGCCTATCGGCACGACTACGGCCGTGGCAGTCCCCTTCGTCGGGCCGGGCCTGTGCGCCTTGGTCCTTCGACTGCCGTCGATGAAACATGGCGCGCGGGCGGGCAGGGTTTCCTGCCGATGCTGAACGACTTCGTCCACCGCGCCGGGAGTTCGGTCTGGTGCGAAGCAGACAGAGGCTCCGGCGCACCGCTTAGACACCGCGCGGCTCTACCGGCTCCCGGTCGGGGCGGTCGTCTTCGACGGGCCGGCCGACACTGTCGCCGAAGACCGCGAGCCGATCCGCGACAGCGCCGGGGCGATCGGCAGGGGGCCCGCGCCCTTGCGACGGGATCATTGCCCTAACCGCAACCTTCGGCTGGACCGCCAGGTCGCGACCGCCGAGTCGACCGCAAACGCCCGCGCGGCGCGTGTTCGCTACGACTGATCCCCCGCGAGCCGACGCTCGCGGAGGACCATGCGTCAGGCGGTCACCTTGCCGCCTGACCCGCTGGGGCGAGGATCAGGCGCGCAGGGCCGCCGCCTCGGCGGCCAGCGCTTCGATCTTGGCCCAGTCGCCGGCAACCATGGCCTCCTTCGGCGCGACCCAGCTGCCGCCGCAGCAGAGCACGTTCTTGAGGCTCAGGTAGTCGAGCACGTTCTTCATGCTGACGCCGCCGGTCGGGCAGAAGGTGACCTGCGGGATCGGCGCGCCGATCGCCTTGATCGCGGGGGCACCGCCCGAGGTCTCTGCCGGGAAGAACTTCAGCATGGTGAAGCCCATCTCGAGCGCGCGCATCACCTCCGAGGCGGTGACGCAGCCCGGCAGCAGCGGCAGGCCTTCGTCCTGGCAGGCCTTGACCACGGTCTCTGTCAGACCCGGCGAGACGCCGAAGGTGGCGCCCGCGGCCTTGGCGGCCTTCACGTCGGCGGGGGTCAGCAGGGTGCCGGCCCCGACGTGACCGCCCTCGACTTCCGCCATGGCCCGGATCACCTCGAGCGCGGCCGGGGTGCGCAGCGTCACCTCGAGCGCGGGCAGACCGCCCTTGACCAGCGCGGTCGCGAGCGGCGCTGCATGGGCGACCTCGTCCACCACGAGAACGGGCACCACGGGGGCCAGCGCGCAGATTTCCTTCGCGGCGCGGCTCATCTCGGCAGGGGTCATGTCGGCTCCTAGATTTCGAACCGGCGCGCGGCCGGCGGGGTCGGAGCCTCCGGCGGGGATATTTGGGCCAATGCGAATGAGCTGATGCTGCGCCCTGCCTCGGGCCGCGGACACGGGGGAGACAGGGCGCTTTCGCATCGGGCGGTCATCGGCGTCCCCGCCTGTACCGCGCTTTAAGCCTCACCGAACATGCTTTCGCATTGGTAAAAATATCCCCGCCGGAGGCGGAAAGTTCTTCAGATCACCACGGCCGCGCCTTCGGTGGCGGGGCCGACGTTGCGCCGGAACGCCTCGAACATCTCGCGTCCGGTGCCCCAGCCGTTGGCCGAGAGATCCGGCGTCACCGCGGTCCGTTCATCGAAGCCATCGGCCAGAACGTCAAGCCGGCCCGAGACGGCGTCGACGCGGATCAGGTCGCCATCGCGCAGCCGCGCGAGCGGGCCGCCGGCTGCGGCCTCGGGCGAGACATGGATCGCCGAGGGCACCTTGCCCGAGGCGCCCGACATCCGCCCGTCGGTCACCAGCGCCACCTTCAGGCCGCGGTCCTGCAGCACCGCCAGCGTCGGCGTCAGCGAATGCAGCTCGGGCATGCCATTCGCCTGCGGGCCTTGGAAGCGCACCACCACGACCGTGTCCTCGGTGAACTCGCCGCGCTTGAACGCGGCCTTCACCGCCTCCTGATCCTCGAAGACCCGCGCCTTCGCTTCGATCACGTGGCGCTCGGGCGCGACGGCCGAGACCTTCATCACCCCGCGACCGAGGTTGCCCGCCAGCTGCTTCAGCCCGCCCGATTTCTGGAACGGGTCCGAGGCCGGGCGCAGGATCTTGTCGTTCAGGCTCTCGCGCGGGCCTGCGGTCCAGGTCAGCGCGCCGTCGATCAGCTTCGGCTCTTCGAGGTAGCGTGCAAGGCCGTCGCCGGCCACGGTCACCACGTCGTCATGCAGCAGGCCCAGCTCCAGCAGCTCGCCCATCATGTACTGAAGCCCACCGGCGGCGTGGAAGTGGTTCACGTCCGCCAGCCCGTTCGGATAGACCTTGGCCATCAGCGGCACCGCCTCGGAAATATCGGCGAAATCCTCGAGATCGAGAAGCACCCCCGCCGCCCGCGCCATCGCCGGCAGGTGCAGCACGAGGTTGGTCGAGCCGCCTGTGGCCATCAGCCCGACGAGGCCGTTCACGAAGGCGCGCTCGTCCAGCACATGGCCCGCGGGGCGGTAGTCGTTACCAAGCGCGGTGATCGCCGCGGCGCGTTCGACCCCCGCCACGGTCAGCGCGTCGCGCAGGGGCGTGTTCGGGTTCACGAAGCTCGCGCCCGGCAGGTGCAGGCCCATGAACTCCATCAGCATCTGGTTGGTGTTCGCGGTGCCGTAGAAGGTGCAGGTGCCGGGGCCGTGATACGAGGCCATCTCGGATTTCATCAGCTCGTCGCGGCCGATCTCGCCGGTGGCGTATTTCTGGCGGACCTTGGCCTTCTCGTCATTGGGCAGGCCGCTGGTCATCGGACCCGCGGGCAGGAACACCGCCGGCAGGTGGCCGAAGCTCGCCGCGGCGATCACGAGGCCGGGCACGATCTTGTCGCAGACGCCCAGGAAGATCGCCGCGTCGAAAGTGTTGTGCGACAGCGACACGCCGGCGGCCAGCGCGATCACGTCACGGGAAAACAGCGACAGCTCCATCCCGCTCTGGCCTTGCGTGACCCCGTCGCACATCGCCGGGACCCCGCCCGCGACCTGCGCGGTGGCGCCGACGCGGCGCGCGGCTTCGCGGATCAGTTCGGGGAAGCGCTCGAAGGGCTGATGCGCCGAGAGCATGTCGTTGTAGGCCGTCACGATCCCGAGGTTCGGCACCCGGCCTTCCGCCAGCGCCGCCTTGTCGACGCCCATCGCCGCATAGGCATGGGCCTGATTGCCGCAGGCGAGATGGCCGCGGGCGGGGCCCGCTTCGGCTGCGCGGGCGAGTCGGTCGAGGTAGATCCCGCGGGTCTTCTTCGAGCGGTCACGAATGCGGTCGGTGACGGCGGCGATGGTGGCGTCGAGCGGCATCTCGGTCCTCCGGATCCTTGGCAGGGGCCGGCGCTCCGGTCCCGGGGTGGCACTGGGGACGGCCACCGGGCTAGAATGGGACGGCAGGCCGCCGGCCACAAGACCGGCCCGCCCGTCGCGCGTGGGTTCTTCGTGCTTTAGTTAGCGGTAACATCGCGCCGCGACAAGGCCCGGGCGCTGTCTCGCCACTTCCGCGGGCGGCGCGCTTCGGATAGGGAGAGGCATGACCGATATCAGCTCCCCCGCCGCCGCCCTGATCCCCGGGGCCGATCCCGCCAGCCGTCCCGTGGTGCGCCTGCGCCCGAAGGCCGAGGCCCGCGCCATCCGCCACGGCTTCCCCTGGGTCTATGCCGACGAGCTGGTGACCGACCGGCGCACGCAGGCCCTCGCACCCGGCGCGCTGGCCGTGCTCGAGGATGCCGAGCGGCGGCCGCTGGGCACCGTCACCGTCAACCCGCGCTCGAAGATCATCGCGCGGATGCTCGATCGCGACCCCGAGGCGGTGATCGACCGCGACTGGTTCGCGCGCCGCATCGCCCATGCGCAGGCGCTGCGCACACGGCTCTACCCCGAGCCCTTCTACCGGTTGGTCCATGCCGAGGCCGACGGCCTGCCCGGCGTGATCATTGACCGCTTCGGCGAGGCCGCGGTGATCCAGCCCAACGCCGCTTGGTCCGAGGCGCTGCTGCCCGAGCTGGCGGCGGCGCTGGCCGAGGTCACCGGTGTGACCACGATCGTCAAGAACGGCTCGGGCCGGTCGCGCGGGCTCGAAGGGCTGGCGGAAGAGACGGTGGTGCTGGCCGGCGCGCTGCAGGGCCCGGTGACGGTGCGGATGAACGGCGCGACCTACATGGCCGACCTGATCGGCGGGCAGAAGACCGGGCTCTTCTTCGACCAGCGTCCGAACCATGCCTTCGCGGCTGGGCTGGCGCAGGGCGCGCGGGTGCTCGACGTCTTCTCCCATGTCGGCGGCTTCGCGCTGGCCTGCCTTGCGGGCGGCGCTGCCAGCGCGCTGTCGGTCGATGCCTCGGCCGCGGCGCTGGAGCTGGCCGGGCAGGGCGCGGCGGCGATGGGTGCGGGCGAGCGCTTCGCCACCCGGCAGGGCGATGCCTTCGACACGCTCGACGCGCTGGCCGCTGAGGGCGCGCGCTTCGACGTGGTGATCTGCGACCCGCCGGCCTTCGCCCCGGCGAAGCCCGCGCTGGAAGCCGGCTTGCGCGCCTATGAACGGGTGGCGCTGAAGGCTGCGGGGCTGGTGGCGCCGGGGGGGTACCTCGGGCTCTGCTCCTGCTCGCATGCCGCGGATCTCGCCAGCTTCCGCAACGCTTCGGCGCGCGGCATCGGCCGCGCCGGGCGCCGGGGGCAGATCCTGCACACGGGCTTTGCCGGCCCCGATCACCCGATGCTGCCGCAGCTGGCCGAAAGCGGCTACCTGAAGGCGGTGTTCTTCCGTCTCGACTGAGATGGCACCCGTTACCCTCGACGCCTGCGTGCTCTTTCCGACGGTGCTGCGCGAGATCCTGATCGGTCTCGCGCGCGAGGGGCTCTACACCCCCGCCTGGTCGGCTCGGATCCTCGAGGAATGGGCGCGGGCCGCGCGGCGCTTTTCGCCCGCGGACGAGATCTTCGCCCGCGGCGAGATCGCCGCCCTGCGTGCCGCGTTCCCCGGGGCAGAGGTCGCGCTGCCCGAGGATGCCGGGGCGGGGCTCGACCTGCCCGATCCGAACGACCGGCATGTGCTGGCGGCGGCGATCGCAGGGGGCGCGAAGGTGATCTGCACGCTCAACATCCGCGACTTTCCGGGCTGGGCGCTGGGGGCCTGGGGCATCCGGGCAGAGCATCCCGACGAATTCCTGCTCGGCCTCTGGCGCGAGCATCCGGGGCAGGTGGCCCGCATCGTCGAGGAGGTGCGCGCGACGGCGGAACGGCTGTCGGGCGAGCCGCAGGACCTGCGCGCCCTGATGAAACGCGCGAAACTGCCACGCTTCGGCAAGGCGCTTACCCGGCAGTGAAGCGCCCGCAGCGGGGGGGCGCGGGGGGGG
>NZ_JBAWKD010000004.1:373975-411199 GCF_037095735.1 Frigidibacter sp. MR17.14
CGCGGGGGGGCAGGCATGCCCCCCCGACCTGTTTTCTCAGACCAGCGCGCGGGCCTTTTCGACCACGGCGTCCACGGTGATTCCGAACTGCTTGTACAGCTCCTCCGCCGGGGCCGAGGCGCCGAAGCCGGTCATGCCCACGAAGGCCGCCTTCGCCTCGCGGCCGCGCTCGCCGTAGAGCCAGCGGTCCCAGGGCTGCTGAACCGCCGCCTCGATGGCGATCCGCACCGGGCCGGCCGGCAGCACCTTGCGGCGATAGCTCTCGTCCTGCGCCGCGAACAGCTCCATGCAGGGGACCGAGACCACGCGGGTGCCGATGCCCGCCGCTTCCAGCACCTCGCGCGCCTTCACCGCCAGCTCGACCTCCGACCCGGTCGCCATCAGGATCACCTGGCGCTTGCCGGTGGCCTCGCGCAGCACATAGGCGCCCTTGGCCGAGAGGTTGGTGTTGGTGTGGGTCTCGCGCAGCGTCGGCAGGTTCTGCCGCGACAGGGCGAGGATCGAGGGCGTCTCGGTCGTGGTCAGCGCCAGTTCCCAGGCCTCGGCCGTCTCGACGATGTCGGCGGGACGGAAGGTCCAGGTGTTCGGCGTCGCGCGGCAGATCGCCAGATGCTCGACCGGCTGGTGGGTCGGGCCGTCTTCGCCAAGGCCGATCGAATCGTGGGTCATGACGTAGGCGACCGGGTTGCCCATCAGCGACGACAGGCGGATCGCGCCGCGCGCATAGTCGGTGAAGCAGAAGAAGGTGCCGCCATAGGGGCGCACGCCGCCATGCAGCCACAGACCGTTCATCGCTGCGGCCATGCCGTGCTCGCGGATGCCGTAATGGACATAGCGGCCCTTGCGGTTCTCGGGCGAGAAGACGCCCAGATCCGCGGTCTTGGTCAGGTTGGAGCCG
Organism: Frigidibacter sp. MR17.14; assembly: GCF_037095735.1. NCBI lineage: Bacteria > Pseudomonadati > Pseudomonadota > Alphaproteobacteria > Rhodobacterales > Paracoccaceae > Frigidibacter > Frigidibacter sp. MR17.14. Next base: position 374,874 of record NZ_JBAWKD010000004.1, read on the forward strand.
GTGAGATCGGCCGAGCCGCCGATGGTCTCGGGCACCGCCGGGTTGATCGCCGCCAGCACCATTTCCGACGCCTTGCGGGTCGCGACCTTGGGCTTGGCTTCCGACTGGGCCTTCTTGAAGGCGCGAATCGCCGAGGCCAGCTTCTTCGCGGGCTCGCCGGCGAAGATCCGGGCGAACTCGGCCTGCTTGGCGGGCGACAGCTCGCCCAGTCGGCCTTCCCAGGCGGCCCGCTCGGCGGCGCCGCGGGCGCCGATCGCGCGCCAGGCTTTCAGCACCGCTTCCGGGATCTCGAAGGGACCATGCGGCCAGCCGTAGATCTCCTTGGTGGCCGCGATCTCCTTGTCGCCCAGCGGCGAGCCGTGGGCGGCATAGCTGTCGGCCTTGCTGGGCGAGCCCATGCCGATGATCGTCTTGCAGTCGACGAAGACCGGGCGGTCCGAGGTCTTGGCCTCGGTCAGGGCACGGTCGATGTCGGCGGGGTCATGGCCGTCGCAGGCCAGCACCTTCCAGCCCGAGGCCGCGAAGCGCGCCTTCTGGTCGGTGATGTCCGACATCGTGACGCGGCCGTCGATGGTGATGTTGTTGTTGTCCCACAGGACGATCAGGTTCGACAGCTTCTGCATGCCGGCAAGGCCGATGGCCTCCTGGCTGATGCCTTCCATCAGGCAGCCGTCGCCGGCGATGACCCAGGTCTTGTGGTCCATCACCTTTTTGCCGAAGCGGGCGCGCAGCGATTCCTCGGCGATCGCCATGCCGACCGCGGTCGAGATGCCTTGGCCCAGCGGCCCGGTGGTGGTCTCGACGGCGTCGAGCAGGAAGTTCTCGGGGTGGCCGGCGGTCAGCGCGTTCCACTGGCGGAATTGCTTCACCTGGTCCAGCGTCACCTGCGCGTCGCCGCAGAGGTAGAGCAGCGCGTAGATCAGCATCGAGCCGTGGCCGGCCGACAGCACGAAGCGGTCGCGGTCCGCCCATTTCGGGGCCGAGGCGTCGAACTTCAGGTGCTTCTCGAACAGCACGGTGGCCACGTCGGCCATGCCCATCGGCATGCCGGGATGGCCGGAATTCGCGGCCTGCACGGCGTCCATCGCCAGCGCGCGGATCGCGGCGGCTTTCTGCCAATGGTCGGGATGGGCGGTCCGCAGCGCGGCGATATCCGGGAAACCGGTGTCCATGGGGGCATCCTTCGCAGGTGTTAGCGGTCGCGGCCGTCAATAACACCGGCAACGAAAGGATCAAGCGCGACGGGCCGTCCGCGGGGCTTTTGGGCTGCGATTTGCGGATCAGGCCGCAGAGTGGTTCATTGTTCCGAAACCCGGCGCCGGTGCGGGACGATTCGACCGGGGCCCCGGTCAGGAGGGCGGATGAGCGACATCACCGAATACGAACGCCGGATCAGCGCCGCGCTCGCGCGCATCGGGCGCGGGATCGACGGCCTCGGCACCGGTGTCGGGGCGCCCGCGCCGGCCGACACGGAGCAGGCGGCCGCTCTTGAAGCGCTGACGATGCAGGTCGCGGCGCTGGAAGAGGCGCTGGACCAGGAGCGGGCCGCGGTGGCGCGGCTGGCGGCCGAGCTGGCCGACCGCGACGCGGCGCCCGAGCCTTCGGTGGTGGTCGATTTCCTGCCCTCGGGCGGGCCCGAGGCGGCGCGGATCGCCGCGCTCGAATCCGAACTTGCGGCCGAGCGCGAAAGCAACGCCCAGCTGGTCGAGCGGGTGCGCGCGATCAAGGACAAGCAGGAACAGACCGTGGGCGCGCTGGAAAAGCGTGTGGCGAAGTTGTCGGAAAGCCTCGACGCCGGTTCGACCGATGCGGCCAAGCTGCGCCGGGTGAACGGCCAGCTGCGCGAAAGCAACATCGCGCTGCGCGAGGCGATCGCCCGCGGCCTGCCGGATGCCGGTCTGATCAACCGCGGCCTCGAGGTCGAGCTGGAGGCGCTGCGCGCCGCCCGCGCCTCGGAAGCCGCCGAGATGGACGAGATCCTGGCCGAACTGCGCCCGATGCTGAAGGAGGCTGCCCGTGCCTGAGATCCGGATCTCGATCGGCAACCGCGATTTCGACGTGGCCTGCCAGCAGGGCGAGGAGCACTTCCTGCGCGCCGCCGCCGCGATGCTGGACGCCGAGGCGCAGCCGCTGCTGGCGCAGCTGGGCCGCATTCCCGAAACCCGGATGCTGCTGATGGCGGGGCTCTTGCTGGCCGACCGCACCGCGGCGCTCGAGGATCAGCTCCGCGACGCCGAGGGCCGTGCCCAGGCCGCCGAGGCTGCCGCGGCGCGGATGCAGGCCGAACCGGTCACGCGCGAGGTGCCGGTGATCCCGGCCGCGGTGACCGAGACCATGGCCGAGATCGCCGCCCGGACCGAGGCGCTGGCCGCCCGGATCGAAGAGCGCGTCGCCGGGTGAGCGGCCCGGCCGCGATCCTGCGCGGCGGCTGCCGCTGCGGGGCCGTCGGCTACGAGGTGGCGGATGCCTTCGCCTATGCGCTGAACTGCCACTGCTCGCAGTGCCGCCGCGCGACCGGCGCCGCCTGCAAGCCCTTCGCCGGGATCGCGACCCCGGCGCTGCGGCTGACGGCCGGGGCGGACAGCCTTCTGATCTATGGCGAGACCGGGGACTCGCAGCCGCATGACGTGCTCTGCGCGCGGTGCGGATCGCTGCTGTGGTCGGTGGTGCGCGAGGGTGCCTTCGTTCACGTGACGCTGGGCACGCTGATCGACGCGCCGACGATCCGCCCCTCGGCCCATATCTTCACCGGGTCGAAGGCGCCCTGGCATCGGATCACCGACGATCTTCCGCAGTTCGAAGGCTTTCCGACCGGCTGACACTCAAAAGCGAACGGCGGACCCGAAGGCCCGCCGCGCGGTGTCGCCGTGGTATCTGGTGACGGACCGGCTCAGCCCTGGTTGGCTTCGCGGATCTTTTCGGCCGCGGCCTTGTCGTAGGGGATCGCGTTGGTTTCGAACAGGCTGTCGAGCTCGCCCGACAGCACCATTTCGGTGACGATGTCGCAGCCGCCGACGAATTCGCCCTTCACGTAAAGCTGCGGGATCGTCGGCCAGTCCGAGAAGTCCTTGATCCCCTGACGGATGCCGGCATCGGCCAGCACGTTCACGTCCTTGTACTCGATGCCCATGTAGTTCAGCACCCCGGCCACGCGGCTGGAGAAGCCGCATTGCGGCATCATCTTGGTGCCCTTCATGAACAGCACGACGTCGTTCTGGGTGACGGTTTCGCGGATCTGCTCTTCGGCGGTGGTGGTGGTCATCTCTGGCTCCTGGGACGCGGGCGCAGGCCCGGGGGAATGGGATCTTCGGCAGGACCGTCTTTCGGACGATCGGGCGGGCGGTCGATCAGGCGGGTCGGACCGTCAGGCGGGGGCCTTGGTGGTCAGCGCCAGCGCGTGTAGTTCGCCATTCGGGCCGTCCATCTTGCCCTTCAGCGAGGCATAGACGGCGCGCTGCTGCTGCACCCGGTTCATGCCCTTGAAGCTGGCGTCGATCACCTCGGCCGCCCAGTGATTGCCGTCTCCGGCCAGATCCGTGATCGTGATCTTCGCTTCCGGGAAACTGTCGCGGATCAGGTTTTCGATGTCCTGGGCTTCCATCGGCATGGTGGGGTGGTCCTCTTGGCCTTGCCCCCAAAATGTAGAGTGCCGCAGAGCCATTCGCAAGCGAGCAGCGGGCGGGATCGCGTGGCGTCCACGGCCCGTCCGCCCGCAGGACCCTGACGAAGCATCGAAAAAGCTTGCGAAAAGCTTATCGGCGTGAACCCTGGCGTGCATGGTGAAGCTGGTTCTGTTGCACAAGGCGGGCTCGATCTACGACGACGAGCCGGATCGCGTCTACGATTTCCCCCGGTCCTATCTGAAGGCGGCGACCGAGGCGGTCGGGGACTGGGTGGTCTACTATGAACCGGTGAAGGCCGGCCCGCGCGGCTATTTCGCGGTGGCACGGATCGCACAGGTGATCCCGAAGCCGGGGGCCGAGGGCCGGTTCCTGGCGATGATCGCGCCGGGCAGCTTCCTGCCCTTCGACCGGCCGGTGCCGCGGCTGCTGGCGGGGCGGCCGCTGGAAAGCGCGCTGTCCGACGGGTCCGGGGCGCTCGCGCGGGGCGGGGCCGTGCAACTGGCCGTGCGGCGGCTGCCAGAGGCCGAGTTCGCCCGGATCGTGAACCTCGGCCTGCCCGACGCGCTCGAGGCCGAGGAAGCTGCGCGCTACAGCCCGGCGTCCCTGGCGGTTCCGCTGCCGGCGGGCTTCGACGAGCCGGTCGTGCCCTTTGTCCGCCCGGTGATCGAGCGGCTGACGAACCGGCCGTTCCGCGACGTGCTGTTCCGCCGCCGGGTGCGCGAGGCCTATGGCCACCGCTGCGCGATGTCGGGGCTGGCGCTCAGGAACGGCGGCGGGCGGCCCGAGGTGCAGGCGGCCCATATCCGCCCCGTCGCGGCACAGGGCAGCGACTCGGTCCGCAACGGTCTGGCGCTGTCGGGCACGCTGCACTGGATGTTCGACCGCGGGCTGATCTCGGTCGCCGATGACAACGCCACGATCCTCGTGTCGCGCAACAAGGTGCCAGAGGATGTGGTGCGTCGGCTGATCCGGCCCGAGGGGCGCCTGTTGCCGCCGCTCGCGCCCCATGACGCCCCGCATCCCGAGAACCTGAAATGGCACCGCGAGAACGTCTTCGGCCAGTGGCTGCCCGACGGTCAGGCACCTTGGGGGCCGATGCCCTGAGGGTCGGCGGGGGCCGCGAAGCCCCCGGCCGTTTGCGCGTCAGGCGACGGCGGCCGCGAAGGCGCCGCGGTAGAGGTCCGAGAGCGCGGCCAGCGGGGCGCTGTCGCCGCCAAGGCTGACACTCGCGCCGCCGAAACGGCCGACGCGGGCCAGCGGAACGCCGGCGGCCTTGGCCGCGGCCTCCAGCGCCGCCGCCCCGGCCTCGTCACAGGCGACGAGGTAACGGGCCTGATCCTCGCCGAAGAGCAATCCGATCTCGGTAGCGTCCAGCGTCAGGCCAAGGCCCGCGGCTTCCGCCATCTCGAAGGCCGCCAGTGCGAGCCCGCCGTCCGACAGGTCGTTCGCCGCACGCACCGATTTGCGGTTCGCCAGCAGGAACTGGCCGTTCGCCAGCTCTGCCGCCAGATCGACCTTCGGCGCATCGCCGGTTTCCAGACCGAAGGCCTCGTAGGCCAGCGCCGACTGACCCAGATGACCGGCCGTCGCGCCGATCACCAGCGCGATGTCGCCATCCGCGGGCTTGCCGGGGATGTGCTCGTCCAGCGTCGCCAGAAGGCCGACCGCGCCGATGGTGGGCGTGGGCAGGATGCCGGTGCCGTCGGTCTCGTTGTAAAGCGACACGTTGCCCGAGACGATCGGGAAGTCGAGCGCGCGGCAGGCCTCGCCGATGCCTTTGATCGCGCCGACGAACTGGCCCATGATCTCGGGCTTCTCGGGATTGCCGAAGTTCAGGTTGTCGGTCGCGGCCAGCGGCTTGGCGCCCACCGCCACCAGGTTGCGCCAGGCTTCGGCCACCGCCTGCTTGCCGCCCTCGTAGGGGTTGGCCTTCACATAGCGCGGCGTCACGTCCGAGGTGAAGGCCAGCGCCTTCGCGGTGCCATGCACCCGCACGATGCCCGACCCCAGACCCGGAACGCGCACGGTGTCGGCCATGACCTGCGTGTCATACTGCTCGGTCACCCAGCCCTTGTGGGCGTGGTTGGGCGAGCCCAGCAGCGCCTTCAGCGCGGCGATCGGGGCGATCGCCGGCAGGTCGGCCATCGCCGGCGCAGCCGCGGGCTCGATCCAGGGGCGGTCGTATTCGGGGGCCGAGGACGACAGCTTCGACAGCGGCAGGTCGGCCTTCACCTCGTTGCCGTGGACGATCAGGAAGCGGTCCTCGGCGATGGTCTCGCCGACGATGGCGAAGTCGAGATCCCATTTCACGAAGATCGCGCGGGCCTCGGCCTCTTTCTCGGGCTTCAGCACCATGAGCATCCGCTCCTGGCTTTCCGACAGCATCATCTCGTAGGCGGTCATCTTGGCTTCGCGCTGCGGCACGGCGTCCAGCACCAGCTTGATGCCGAGGCCGCCCTTGTCGCCCATTTCGACGGCCGAGCAGGTCAGGCCCGCGGCGCCCATGTCCTGGATCGAGATCACCGAGTCGGTGGCCATCAGTTCCAGGCAGGCTTCCAGCAGGCGCTTCTCGGTGAAGGGGTCGCCGACCTGCACGGTCGGGCGTTTCTCTTCGATGGTGTCGTCGAACTCGGCCGAGGCCATGGTCGCGCCGCCGACGCCGTCGCGCCCGGTCTTCGCGCCAAGGTAGACCACCGGCATCCCCACGCCCGAGGCCGCCGAGTAGAAGATCTTGTCGCTGTCCGCGAGCCCCGCGGCGAAGGCGTTGACCAGACAGTTGCCGTTGTAGGCGCGGTGGAAGCGCACCTCGCCGCCGACGTTCGGGACGCCGAAGGCGTTGCCATAGCTGCCGATCCCCTCGACCACGCCCTTGACCAGATGGCCGGTCTTCGGGTGGTCGGGCAGGCCGAAGGACAGCGAGTCCATCGCCGCGATCGGGCGCGCGCCCATGGTGAAGACATCGCGCAGGATGCCGCCGACGCCGGTCGCGGCGCCCTGATGCGGCTCGATGTAGGACGGGTGGTTGTGGCTCTCCATCTTGAAGACCACGGCCTGACCGTCGCCGATGTCGACCACGCCCGCGTTCTCGCCCGGACCGCAGATCACCACGTCGCCGGTGGTGTGCAGCGTGCGCAGCCATTTCTTCGAGGATTTGTACGAACAGTGCTCGTTCCACATCGCCGAGAAGATGCCCAGCTCGGTGAAGGTCGGTTCGCGGCCGATGATCTCGAGGATCCGCTGGTATTCGTCGGGCTTCAGGCCGTGAGAGGCGATGAGCTCGTCGGTGATCTGCGGTTCCTGGTTCATGGGGTCCCCGTCCGGCTGGGTGGCGCTTGCGGCGCCTTCCTAAAGCCGGATGCGCCCGCGGGAAAGGGGGGTTTTGGCCTGACAGGGCGAAGCGGCGACAAAGCGGTGGCCGGGGCCGCGTATGGGGCAGGCAGGGAGCGGGAAACAAGGAGGGGCGCGCCGCGTCCGGCACGCCCCTTCCGACACCCCCCGCGAGGCGCTGTGCCGGAGTGCCTGAACCCTTGCGGGCCCGAGGCCATTCCCGGCGGTGCGCTGCGGGACGCTTGCCGAAACAACGCGGGATCAGCCCTGCAGTTCCGCCATCTCGACGAACTCGTCACGGGTCATGCCCACGGTCAGCGTCTGGCCGTCCGACACCGCCTCGGCCGCGGTGACCGTCACCGTGTCGCCGGTGATGCCAAGGCTGGTGGCCAGCTCGATCACCACCGTGTGGCGGCCATCGCGGTCCTGCAGCACGCGTTCGACGGTGCCGAGCGGCTTGCCGTCGATCGAGCGCACCGCCATGCCGGCGCCGATCTGGCCGATCTCGGTACCCACCGCGCGCGGGGCGGGGATCACCGGGATCGCCCCGGTTCCGGCCGCGGGGGATGTCGCCGCGCGTTCGGCCTGCGCCGCGGCCCCGCCAAGCAGCGCGACCGCGCCAAGCGGCGCGGCAAGCACCAGTCTGGCCCGTTTGGATTGGCCCATGAGCGTCCTCCGTCTGTTGTCAAAGCTCGGGAGGAACAAGCCACCAGCCGCAGGGATCGTTCCCGCGCTCCCGCGCGCGGGCAGGGCCATCGCCTGACGACAGCCAAGGGCTGGACGCCCGCGCCAGCGCCACGCCGCAGCCAAGGCCTCATCCCGCAGGGCAAAAAAAAAGGCCGAGACAAAGCTCGGCCGAAGTCCAACAGGGAGGTTGAAGTCGCCGCGAGTTTCCTCGCATCGGCGGCCTCGAAGCTGCATTTATGGGCGGAATGTGAATCATTCAAGGAAAAAGCCCCCGCAATAAGTGCATGGCCGCCATGCGTTGCGTGAATGTCGCAGCGCAGCAAAGCGGAAAGGGGCCGCGGCGGCGGCCCCGAAGGTCTGCAATCACAGGGGGAATCGCCTCAGGCGACGTTCTCGTCAAGCTGGCGCTTGCGATAGGCCATGATCTCTTCGGTGACGAAATCCCGGAACGCGGCGATGCGCTTCGACTGCCGCAGCTCTTCCGGATAGGCGAGGAACACCGGCACCTCGGCCGAGCTGACATCGGGCAGCACCTGCACCAGATCGGGGAAATCGTCGGTCAGGTAGTCGGGCAGGACGCCGATGCCGACATCGTTGATCACCGCCTGCATGACGCCGAAGTAGTTGTTCACATAGAGCAGCGACGGGATCTCGTAGGCGATCAGCCGCTGCACCAGCGCGCCGCCGGCCGCCACCTGCGGGGCGGTGGCGTTCTGGCAGATCAGCCGGTGGGTCGACATGTCCTCGAGCCGCTCGGGCATGCCATGCGCATCCAGATAGGCGCGGCTGGCATAAAGGCGCATCCGGATGTTCATCAGTCGCTTGCGGATCAGGTCGGCCTGGCTCGGCTCCTTCATCCGGATCGCGACATCGGCCTCGCGCATCGGCAGGTCGAGCACGCGCTCTTCCAGCATCAGGTCGATGGTGAGGTCGGGGTATTTCTCGTAAAGCTTCGACAGCCGCGGGGCGAGCCACATCGTGCCGAAGCCGGTGGTCGACGTGACCTTCAGCGTGCCGAAGACCTCTTCCTCGCTGTCGCGGATCCGCGCCGCGGCCGTGTCCAGCCGCTTGGCCATCGCCGAGGTCGCGTCGAACAGCAGTTCGCCCTGCTCGGTTAGGATCAGGCCGCGGGCGTGGCGGTGGAACAGGGTGGTGCCGAGGCTTTCCTCGAGCGCGCGGATCTGGCGCGACACGGCCGACTGGCTCAGATGCAGGCTGTCGCCGGCATGCGTGAGGCTGCCGGCATCGGCAACCGCGTGGAAGATCCTGAGCTTGTCCCAGTCCATGGTCTCTCGTCCTTGGCGCTGCCGTGCGGCGCAATCGCGCGCCGATTACATGGCAGCCATGCGTTCCCTACATAGGAATGCGATGTGGCTCAATGAAGGCGTGGCGTTTTTTCGGCATTTTCTTGCGAAACGCGGCCCGGGTGTCACAACATGCTGCAGCTGCACAATGATCGGGCGTCGTGGCGGCGGCGGAGTGCCCGCAGCGGTGCGCCCGTAGCCGGCCGGTCACCTGATTGTCATCTTCCCGCGGCATCTGGACAGGGTCGCGGGGCCCTGCGGCCCCGATCCGGGGACGTGACAGATGACCGACAGCCTTGGCCGAGACATCGTGCGCCAGATCACCTACGCCCGTTCGGCGGCGACACGGCCGGGGCGGGCGGTGATCCGTCTGGTCGAGAACGCGACCGGGCGGCGGGCGCTGCTGCGCCGGGCCAGCGGCGCGGTGACCGGCGACGCCTTCTGGGACGAAATGCCGGGCCGGTTCGGCCTGACGCTCGACATCCGCTCGGGCAGTCTCGCGGCGATCCCGGCCGAGGGGCCGCTGGTGCTGGTGGCGAACCATCCCTACGGCATCCTCGACGGGATGATCATGGGCCACCTTCTGTCCGGACTGCGCGGCGATTTCCGCATCCTCGCCAATTCCGTCTTCGGCGGGGTCGAGGCGCTGTCGAAGGTGGTGCTGCCGATCGACTTCGCCGAGACCCGGGCCGCGACCGAGGCGAACCTTGCCACGCGGGCGCGGGCGCTCGACTATCTGGGCGCGGGCGGCGCGATCGGGATCTTTCCCGGCGGCACCGTTTCGACCCCGCTGCGGCCCTTCGGCCCGCCGCTCGACCCCGCCTGGCGCAGCTTCACCGCGAAGCTGGTGGCGCGCTCGGGCGCGACGGTGGTGCCGGTGTTCTTCGAGGGGCACAATTCGCGGCTGTTCCAGCTGGCCTCGCACCTGAGCATGACCCTGCGCCTGTCGCTGCTCTTGCGCGAGTTCCGGGCGCGGACCGACACCGCGGTGCGGCTGCACGTCGGCGCGCCGCTGCCGCGGGCCGAGGTCGCGGCCCATGCCCGCGATCCGAACGCGATGATGGACTACCTGCGCCGCGCGACGTATCAGTTGAGCCCCGACCCGCTTCCGCCGGGGCCGGGGCTGGATTACGGGCGGGCAGTGGCGAGACGGGGGCGGGCGGCCTGACCCCCGCGGAGGGCGAGATGGCAGTAGGCGTGTTCGATAGCGGTCTGGGCGGGCTGACGGTGCTGGCCGCGCTGCAGGCGCGCCTGCCCGAGGTGCCCTTCGTCTATCTCGGCGACAATGCGAACGCGCCCTATGGCGTGCGCACCCCCGACGACATCTTCCGGCTGACCTGTGCCGGGGTCGAGCGGCTGTGGGACGCGGGCTGCGATCTGGTGATCCTGGCCTGCAACACCGCCTCGGCGGCGGCGCTGAAGCGGATGCAGGAGACATGGATCCCCGCCGACAAGCGGGTGCTGGGCGTCTTCGTGCCGCTGATCGAGGCGCTGACCGAACGCCAGTGGGGCGACAACTCGCCCCCGCGCGAGGTGGCGGTGCAGCATGTGGCGCTGTTCGCGACGCCCGCGACGGTGGCGAGCCGCGCCTTCCAGCGGGAACTCGCGTTCCGCGCGATCGGCGTCGATGTCGAGGCGCAGCCCTGCGGCGGCGTGGTCGACGCGATCGAGGCCGGCGACGAGATCCTGGCCGAGGCGCTGGTGAAAAGCCATGTGGAAGCGCTGCTGCGCCGGATGCCGAAGCCCGAGGCCGCGATCCTGGGCTGCACGCACTATCCGCTGATGGAGGCCACGTTCCAGAAGGCGCTCGGCCCCGAGGTCGCGGTCTTCTCGCAGCCGAAGCTGGTGGCCTCGGCCACCGCCGACTATCTGGCGCGACGTCCCGAGTTCCTGGGCCGTGGCACCGAGGCGATGTACCTGACGACGGGCAACCCCGAGAGCGTTTCGGCCCATGCCACGCAGTTCCTGCGCCGGGGCGTGCGCTTCACCAAGGCCTGAGGGGCGGGGCCCTCTCACGTCTGGGCGACCGGCGGCCCTGTCACCTTGGTTTCACTTGCCCTTGGGGGCCGCTTGCGGCATCACCCGCGCAGCACCGATCCGAAAAGACACCGATCCGAAAAGACAGGGCCAGCCATGACCAAGCGCATCGCCATCCTCGGAGCCTCCGGCTACACCGGCGCGGAACTCGTGCGTCTGATCGCGACCCATCCCGAGATGGAGATCGTCGCGCTGACCGGCGACCGCAAGGCGGGCATGGCGATGGCCGAAGTCTTCCCCTTCCTGCGCCACCTTGACCTGCCGGTTTTGCAGAAGATCGAGGATGTCGATTTCTCGAGCGTTGATCTGTGCTTCTGCGCGCTTCCTCATGCAACTTCTCAAGCTGTCATCAGCGAGCTGCCGCGCGATCTGAAGATCGTCGACCTCTCGGCCGACTTCCGGCTGCGCGATCCGGCGGCCTATGAGAAATGGTACGGCAAGCCGCATGCCGCGCTCGAGATGCAGAAGGAGGCGGTCTATGGCCTCACCGAATTCTACCGCGACGAGATCCGGGGCGCGCGGCTGGTCGCGGGCACCGGCTGCAACGCCGCGACCGGGCAATACGCGATCCGGCCGCTGATCGAGGCGGGCGTCATCGACCTTGACCACATCGTCATCGACCTGAAGGCGGGCGTCTCGGGCGCCGGGCGCAGCCTGAAGGAAAACCTGCTGCATGCCGAGCTGTCGGGGGGCACCCATCCCTACAGCGCCGGCGGCACCCATCGCCATCTGGGCGAGTTCGATCAGGAATTCACCAAGGCCGCCGGCCGCGAGGTGCTGGTGCAGTTCACCCCGCACCTGAGCCCGATGAACCGCGGCATCCTGGCCACCGTCTATGTGCAGGGCGATGCGAAGGCGGTGCACGGGGCGCTGGCCGCGCGCTATGCCGACGAGACCTTCCTCGAGGTGCTGCCCTTCGGCCAGCTGCCCTCGACCCGGCACATCGCGGGGTCGAACTTCGTGCATCTGGGCGTGATCGGCGACCGGATCCCGGGGCGGGCGGTGGTCGTGGCCGCGCTCGACAACCTGACCAAGGGGTCGTCGGGGCAGGCGATCCACAACGCCAACCTGATGCTGGGCCTTCCCGAAACCATGGGGCTGATGCTGGCCCCGGTCTTCCCGTAAGACCGGGCCGGGACGAGGGAACGCGATGCGCGGTCTGAAGAAGAAACGCCGGATCCAGGTCATCGCCGTGGCGGTGGTGGCGCTGATCGGCGCGACCGCGATGATCGGCTATGCGATGCGCGACGGGATCAACTATTTCCGCGCGCCGGCACAGGTCGTGTCCGACCCGCCGCGCGAGGGCGAGGTCTTCCGGCTGGGCGGTCTGGTCGAGGAGGGCAGCCTTGTCCGCGGTCAGGGCGAGACCGTCAGCTTCAACGTCACCGACGGCGGCGCCACGGTGCCGGTGACCTATACCGGCATCCTGCCCGACCTGTTCGGCGAGGGTCAGGGCATGGTCGGCACCGGCGAGATGCAGGGCGGCACCTTCGTCGCCCGCGAGATCCTTGCCAAGCATGACGAAAGCTACATGCCCAAGGAAGTCATCGACGCGCTGAAGGAACAGGGCGTCTACGAGGACCCCTCGAAACCCGCCAGCTGAGCGGCGCGCGCCGGGTTGCGGCGACGTTAACCTTGCTTGCGGCAGTCTGAGCCTCACCCGTTTCGGTGGGAGGGGCCCGGATGAAGACGCCTGTGCAGCTGGCCGAAGAGATCGTCGCCCGCGAGGGCGGCTTCGTGAACGATCCGAACGATCCGGGCGGCGCGACCAACCACGGCGTCACGCTGGGCACCCTGCAGCGGCTGGGGCTGGATCTGGACGGCGACGGCCGGGTGGGCGTGGCGGATGTGAAGCGCCTGACGCCCGAGCAGGCGCGCGACATCTTCCTGAAAGTCTATTTCCGCGCCCCCGGCATCGACCGGCTGCCCGAGGCGCTGCAGCCCTCGGTCTTCGACATGTATGTCAATTCCGGGCGCAACGCGGTGCGGATCCTGCAGAGCCTTTTCAACGGCATGGGCGCGGATCTTCAGGTGGATGGCAGCCTTGGGCCGCAGACGCTGAGCTTTGCCGCGCGGGCCTGCGGGCGGCAGGCGGGGCTGGTGGCGGATGCCTATGGCATCGCGCGGCGCAACTATTACTACGCGCTGGCCGACAAGCGCCCGGCGAGCCGGCGCTATGCCCGGCGCCGCGATGGCGGCAAGGGCGGCTGGATCGTGCGGGCCGAAGAGTTCATCTCGCCGCGCTATCATCTGAGCGATGCCGCGCACCGCGCGCGCACCGCGGCCTGGGGGTGAGCGATGGGGATCTTCGGGGCTTTGTTCGGCAATGCCGGCACGGTGCGGGCAGTGGGCGAGGTGGCGACCGGCGTGGCCGAGGTCTTCACCGAGAACCGCACCAGGGCGATGGAAAAGGCGGTCGACGTGCGGATGGCGGCGATGGCCGAGCACGGGGCCGAGTTCGCGGCCGGGGGCGCGGGCTGGTGGAACGGCTTCTGCAACGGGCTGAACCGCTTGCCACGGCCGATGCTGGCGCTGGGGACGCTGTCGCTGTTCGGATATGCGATGGCCGATCCGGCGGGCTTCACCACCCGGATGCTGGGCCTGTCGCATGTGCCCGAGCCGCTGTGGTGGCTTCTTGGGGCGGTGGTCAGCTTCTATTTCGGCGCGCGCGAGGCGCATTACTTCCGCGACCGCCGGGCTCGCGGCCTGCCGACGGCGGTGGTGGCGGAGGTCGCGGCGGTCACGGCCGGCACGGTGCCCGGCACCGCCGAGGTCGCGTCTGAAGATGCGCCCGAGGAACCGGCGAAGCCCGCCGCGGGGGCGGCCCCGCCCGCGGTGCCGGGGGACAATCCGGCGCTTGCGCAGTGGCTTGCGGGTTAGGGGCTGTCAGGCCTTGCGACAGGGGCTTGCGGCGGGGGCTGCGACGAAAGGACCACTCACCCTCGCGTGACGGCGGGCCGCGGGCCATTGGCCCCGGGGGGGCAAGCGCCTATGATCGCGCGCCAGCGACCGGAGGCCAGCGCGCGATGATCACCGAACTTGGACATTTCTGCCTGATCCTCGCCTTCGCGGTGGCGATCCTGCAGTCCGTGGTGCCGATGCTGGGCGCGGGCAAGGGCTGGGCCGGGTGGATGGCCACCGGATCCGTCGCGGCGCTGGCGCAGCTTGCGCTGATCGCGATCAGCTTCGCGGCGCTGACCCATGCCTTCGTCACCTCGGACTTCTCGCTGCGTGTCGTCTATGAAAACAGCCACACGCTGAAGCCGATGCTCTACAAGGTGGCCGGCGTCTGGGGAAACCACGAAGGCTCGATGCTGCTGTGGGTGCTGATCCTGTCGGTCTTCGGGGCGGCCGCGGCGGTCTTCGGGGGCGAGCTGCCGCCCAGCCTGAAGGCGCGGGTCCTGTCGGTGCAGGGGATGATCGGCGTGGCCTTCCTGGCCTTCATCCTGTTCACCTCGAACCCGTTCGACCGGCTGGCGCTGCCGCCCTTCAACGGCAAGGACCTGAACCCGCTGCTGCAGGACCCCGGTTTGGCCTTCCATCCGCCGTTCCTCTACCTGGGCTATGTCGGGCTTTCGATGTCCTTCAGCTTCGCGGTCGCCGCCCTGATCGAGGGGCGGATCGACGCCGCCTGGGCGCGCTGGGTGCGGCCCTGGACGCTGGCGGCCTGGATCTTCCTGACCATCGGCATCGCGCTGGGCTCGTGGTGGGCCTATTATGAGCTGGGCTGGGGCGGCTTCTGGTTCTGGGACCCGGTCGAGAATGCAAGCTTCATGCCCTGGCTGCTGGCGGCGGCGCTGCTGCATTCGGCGGTGGTCGTCGAGAAGCGCGAGGCGCTGAAAAGCTGGACGATCCTGCTGGCGATCATGGCCTTCGGCTTTTCGCTGATTGGAACCTTCCTCGTGCGGTCGGGGGTCATCACCTCGGTCCATGCCTTCGCGACCGATCCTGAGCGCGGGGTGTTCATCCTGATGATCCTGGGCGTCTTCCTGGGCGGCGCGCTGACGCTTTATGCGGTGCGGGCCGGGCAGATGACGGCACGGGGCATGTTCGGGATCGTCAGCCGCGAGACCGGGCTGGTGGTGAACAACATCCTGCTGGCGGTGGCGGCGCTGGTGGTCTTCGTGGGCACGCTCTGGCCGCTGCTGGCCGAGATGGCCTGGGGGCGGAAGCTGTCGGTGGGGGCGCCGTTCTTCGACGCGGCCTTCACGCCGTTCTTCGTCGGGCTGGCGGTGGTGCTGCCGCTGGGCTCTGTCCTGCCGTGGAAGCGGGGCCAGCTGGGCCGGGCGCTGCGCGCGCTGGTGCCGGCGCTGCTGCTGGCGGCGGCGGTGGGCTGCCTTGCCTGGGCGATGGCGACCGGCAAGTCGGCGGTGGGTCCGATCGGCGCGGCGCTGGGGGCCTGGCTGATCGGCGGCGCGGCCGTCGATCTGTGGCTGCGCGCCGGGCGCGGCGGCTTCGGCGACCGGCTGGGCCGGATCGTGCGGCTGCCGCGGGCCGACTGGGGCCGGGTCACGGCGCATGCAGGTCTGGGCGTCACCATGCTGGGCATCGCGCTGCTGACCGCGAACGCGACCGAGGACATCCTGGTGCTGCGCGAGGGCGAGACGTTCCAGCTGGGCCAGTACGCGATTACGCTGGACGGGGTAGAGAAGATCGAGGGCCCGAACTACCACTCGACGATGGCCACGATGACCGCGCGGGTCGGCGACCGGGTCGTGGCGGTGATGCATCCGGAAAAGCGGCTTTACCCGGTGGCGCGGATGCCGACGACAGAGGCCGCGATCGACAACGGCGTGTTCCGCGACCTCTATCTGGTGATCGGCGATGCGCAGGACGGCGGTGGCTGGGCGGTGCGCGGCTACATCAAGCCCTTCGCGAACTGGATCTGGATGGGCGCGATCATCATGGCCATCGGCGGCGCGCTGTCGCTGTCGGACCGGCGCACCCGCGTCGCGGTGGCCGCCGCCCGGCGCGTGGCCGCACCCGTGCAGCCGGCGGAGTGAGCGCGATGAAGGCCCTCCTGCTTGCCGCCGCGCTGGCGCTGCCCCCGATCGCCGCGCTCAGCCCCGTGGCCGCGCTGGCCGTCCAACCCGACGAGGTGCTGGCCGATCCGGCGCTGGAGCTGCGCGCCCGCCAGATCAGCGAAAAGCTGCGCTGCCCGGTCTGCCAGTCGGAAACCATCGACGAATCGAACGCGCAGGTGGCCCGCGACCTGCGGCTTCTGGTGCGCGAACGGCTGGTGGCCGGCGACACCGATGCCCAGGTCGTCGACTATGTCGTCGACCGCTACGGCGAATACGTGCTGTTCGAGCCGGTCGCCTCGGGCGGCAACCTGATCCTGTGGTATGCGGGCCCGGCGATGCTGGTGCTGGGGCTGGGCATCGGCTTCGCCTTCATCCGCTCGCGCCGCCGGGCTGAGCCGCCGGCCGACGAGCTGTCCGAGGCCGAGAAGGCCCGGCTGGCGGAAATCCTGCAGGACTGAACCGCGCATGACCATCACACAGGAAGCCGAACTGGCGGCGCTGCGCGAAAGCGGCCGCGTCGTCGCGAACACGCTGCAGGCGATGGCGCGCGCGCTGGAGCCCGGGATCACCACGCGCGAGCTGGACGCGATCGGGCAGGCGGCGCTGGACCGCGAGGGCGCGGTTTCGGCCCCGCGCAGCTGCTACGACTTCCCGGGCGCGACCTGCATCAGCGTCAACGAAGAGGTCGCGCATGGCATTCCGGGCGACCGGGTGATCGGGCCGGGCGATCTGGTGAACATCGACGTTTCGGCCGCGAAGAACGGCATCTTCGCCGACACCGGCGCCAGCTTCCGGGTGAAGCCGCGCCGCACGGCCGACGACCGGCTCTGCCGCGACGGGCGCCGCGCGCTCGAGATCGGGATCGCCGAGGTCCGCGCCGGCCGGCCGCTGGCCGGGATCGGCAATGCGGTCGGGCGCTTTGCCGCGGCGCGGGGCTACACGTTGATCCGCAATCTCGCCAGCCACGGCATCGGCCGCGCGCTGCACGAGGAGCCGGGCGAGATCCCGACCTGGCCGAACCGGGACCGGCGCACGATCGGCAAGGGGCTGGTGCTGACGGTCGAGCCGTTCCTGTCCTCGGGCGCGGTCTGGGCCCATGACGGCGAGGACGGCTGGACGCTTTATGCAGAGCCGGCGGCGCCGGTCGTGCAATACGAACATACCGTGGTCGCGACCGAGACCGGCGCGATCATCGTCACCCTGCCGGGCTTACAGGGCCCGGCAGGGGCGCCGGTGCTGCGACCGGCGGGCCTGCCGTGGCGCGACCGCCGTCACGGTCTCTTGCTCTGGAAGTTTGCTGCCACCGCGATCCGGTGCGCCTGCGTCCGCGGGGCGGCTGGATCGCGCGCCCCGGGGCGACGATCAGCGCACCTGCACCGGCACCCGCAGTGTCGTGGGGGCGCCGGGGGGCGGCGCGGTGACGCGGCCGATGCGGCGGGCATGGGCGAGGATCTCTGCCTCGAGCCCGCCCGCGCCCTGCGCCTGAAGGACCGAGGCCCCGGTCACCCGGCCCGCGCTGTCGATGGTCAGCTGCAGAAGCACGGTGCCGGGCGCGAAGCGGCGGCGCTGCATGTGGCGGGCAAGCTGGCCCTGCACGCGGCCGGTCCAGCGCTCGATCTCGCTGGCCGAGGCACTGCCGCGGGCGGCAGGGGCCGCGGCCTGACCGGCGCTGGCCTCGCGCCGCTCGGTCGCGCGCTCTGCCTGACGGTCGGGCGCGCGCTCTGGCTCGGGGCGCTTGCGGGCCTCTCGGCGCGGGCTGTCGGGCTGCGGCGTGTCGGGCTTCGGGGGGACGGGCTCGGGCTGCGTTTCGGGACGCTCCGGGGGGCGCGGGCTGTCGGGCAGCGCCACCTCGGCGGTTTCGACCGGGGGCTCGACCGGCGGCTCGACGGACGGCGGCGGCGGTTCGGGACTGGCGGTGTCTGGCAGCGGTTCGGCCAGACGTTCCGGCGCGGCCATGTCGGGCGGCGGGGCAAGGTCGGGCGGCGCCTCGGCGCGGGGCGGCGGCAGGTCGGGAAGCGCCTCTGGCGGCGTCTCGGCCTCGGGCGGTGCCATCTCGGGCGTGTCGGGCTGGGGGATGTCGGGCGCGGCCTCGGGCACCTCGGCCACGGCCTCGGCGGCGGGCAGGGGCGGCAGCTCCATCATCACCACCTGCTCGCGCCCGCCGGTCCCGGCGGGATCGTAGATCAGCGCCAGCGCGGTGCCCGCGGCGACGGTGCCCAGCACCAGCCCCGCGGCGGCGGTCCAGCCGGCCGCCTCGATCCGCCGCCGCCGCGGCGAAACCTGCGCCTGCCAGCCGATCATGGCGCGCTCGCCGGCGTCGGGACCTGTTCCAGCCCGACCAGCGCCACCTTCAGATAGCCCGCGCGCTGCAGCAGGTTCATCACCGCCATCAGGTCGCCGTAGGCCACCGCCTGATCGGCGCGCAGGAAGATCCGCGCCTCGTGGTCGCCGCCGGTGCGCGTGGCCAGCGCCTGTGCCAGACCGTCGCGGCTGATATCGCTGTCATCGAGGAGCAGGGTCAGGTCCTTGGTCACCGACAGGTAGACCGGGTCGTCGGGCCGCTCGCGCGCGGCGGCGGTCGAGGCGGGCAGATCGACCGGCACATCGACCGTCGCCAGCGGAGCCGCGACCATGAAGATGATCAGCAGCACCAGCATCACGTCGATGAAGGGCGTGACGTTGATCTCATGGGTTTCGGCGAGCTCGTCGCCTCCGGTCTCGCGGATGCCGCCGGCCATCTCAGGCCGCCTCGGCCAGCGGCGCCGGGTGGCGCGCGAAGTCGAGATCGCGGCTCAGCAGCCGTTCGACCGCGGCGCCAAGATCGCCCAGCCCCTGCCGATAGCCAGAGATCGCGCGGGCGAAGTGGTTGTAGACCACCACCGCCGGGATCGCGGCGACAAGGCCGATGGCGGTGGCCAGCAGCGCCTCGGCGATGCCCGGCGCGACGATGGCGAGATTGGTGGTCTGGCTTTCGGAAATGCCGATGAAGCTGTTCATGATCCCCCAGACCGTGCCGAACAGCCCGACGAAGGGCGAGATCGAGCCGACGGTGGCCAGAAGCCCGGTGCCGCGCATCAGCCGCCGCCCGGCCTGGGCGGTGGTGCGCTCGATTTCCGAGCGGACGCGGTCCTTCAGCCCGTCGGGCCCGGCCTGGCCCAGCGCCGGGACCGAGCGGCGGTATTCGGTCAGCGCCGCGCGGGCCATGAAGGCGGCAGGGTCCGAGCGCCCCTCGAGCCGGCCGGCGGCGGTGTCGAGCGACTGCGCCGCCGCCAGCACCGCGCCGCTGCGCGCAAGGCGGCGGCGGGCCAGCGCCATCTCGACCAGCTTGTAGACCAGCACCGTCCAGGTCGCGAGCGAGGCCAGCGCCAGCAGGCCCATCACCCCCTTCACCACGATGTCGGCCGCCAGGAACATCCCCCAGGGCGAAAGGTCATGGGGCAGGGCCTGTGTCACCGGCACAGGCTGCGGCGTGGCGGCGGCAGTCTGCACGGTCGTGTCGGGTGCCATGGCGGGGGCCGCTTCGTCGCCCTGGGTCAGCGCGGGGGCGGCGGGGGCCTCGGTCGGGACCGCGGGGGCTGCCTCCTGCGCGGTGGCCGGGGCGGCCAGCAGAAGCAGGAGAAGGGCGGCGCGAATGCCGGCGGGGAGGTGGGGCATAATTCCGACTCTTTCGATTGGTCACTGCATCCTGACTGTTCCGCTCGGGAATTTCCAGAGCGGGGCAGGAAATTTCTGACCAAATCCATCGGATTCGTTGCCGGCGCGTATGGCAAAACGAGAACGCCCCCGCAGATCCTGCGGGGGCGTCGAAGGCCTGACGGCGGTGTCGTCGCTCAGCGGGCGGCGACGTCGGTGTAGTCGCGGCGCGGGGCACCGACATAGAGCTGGCGCGGACGGCCGATCTTCAGTTGCGGGTCCGAGATCATCTCTTTCCACTGCGCGATCCAGCCGACGGTGCGCGACATGGCGAAGATCGGGGTGAACATCGAGGTCGGGAAGCCCATCGCCTCGAGGATGATGCCCGAGTAGAAGTCCACGTTCGGGTAGAGCTTGCGCTCGACGAAGTAGGGATCCTCCAGCGCGATCTTTTCCAGTTCCTTGGCGACCTGCAGGATCGGGTTGTCATGGACGCCGAGCAGGCCCAGCACCTCGTCCGCCGATTCCTTCATGACCTTCGCCCGCGGGTCGAAGTTCTTGTAGACGCGGTGGCCGAAGCCCATCAGGCGGAACGGATCGTTCTTGTCCTTGGCGCGCGCGATCATTTCCGGGATGCGGTCGACGGTGCCGATCTCGTTCAGCATCTCGAGGCAGGCCTGGTTGGCGCCGCCATGGGCCGGGCCCCAGAGGCAGGCGATGCCGGCCGCGATGCAGGCGAAGGGGTTCGCGCCCGACGAACCCGCCAGACGCACGGTCGAGGTCGAGGCGTTCTGCTCGTGATCGGCGTGCAGGGTGAAGATCCGGTCCATGGCCTTGGCCAGCGCCGGTTCGACCTTGTACTGTTCGGCCGGGACCGAGAAGCACATGTGCAGGAAGTTCGACGCGTAGTCGAGATCGTTGCGCGGGTACACGAACGGCTGGCCGATCGAGTACTTGTAGGCCATCGCCGCGATCGTCGGCAGCTTGGCGATCAGGCGGAAGGCCGCGACCTCGCGCTGCCAGGGATCGTTGATGTCGGTCGAGTCGTGGTAGAAGGCCGACATCGCGCCGACGACGCCGACCATGGTCGCCATCGGATGCGCGTCGCGGCGGAAGCCGCGGAAGAAGTTGTGCATCTGCTCGTGCACCATCGTGTGACGGGTCACGGTGGTCTCGAACTTCTTCAGCTGTTCGGCGGTCGGCAGTTCCCCGTAGAGCAGCAGGTAGCAGACTTCGAGGTAATGCGACTTCTCGGCCAGCTGCTCGATCGGATAGCCGCGGTACAGCAGCTCGCCCTTGTCGCCATCGATGAAGGTGATGGTCGACTCGCAGGAGGCCGTCGAGGTGAAGCCCGGGTCGTAGGTGAAGACGTCGGCCTGGCCGTAGAGCTTGCGGATGTCGAGGACATCGGGGCCCGCGGTCGGGGACATCACCGGCAAGTCGAATTCCTTGCCGTCCAGCACTACCTTGGCGCTTCTCGTAGAATCTGCCATTCCGTTCCCTTTCCTCGTACCCGCGGGGCGGCCCGGACAGGGGCGCCCCTGGGGAAATTCAAGGCCTTCTCGCGGGCCTCAGCGCGTTGCGTCGGACAGGCGGCCAACCACCTCGTCGCGACCGAGCACCAGCATCATGTCGAAGACGCTGGGCGATACCGTCTTTCCGGCGAGAGCGGCCCTGAGCGGCGCGGCAAGCTTGCCAAGCCCAAGTCCGTGACCCTCCCCGACCGAGGCCACTGTGGCCTCCAATTCCTCACGCGTCCAGCTAACAGTTTGCAGCTGCGGCGTCAATTCCGACAGTATACCGCGGGATACATCGTCCAGCGCCTTGGCGGCCTTCTCGTCGGGGACGATGGGGCGCTCGACGGTGGCGAAGGCCGCCTTTTCAAGGAGATCCGGGAAGGTCTTCGCGCGTTCCTTCAGCACCGGCATCGCCGCCTGCACCCGCGCACGCGCGGTGTTCGTGAACGCAGGCTTCGCGGCCGCGGCGAGATAGGCCTCAAGTTCGGTCATCAGCGCCTCGTCCGCCATCATCGCGATATGCTGGCCCGAAACATGTTCCAATTTCTTGAAGTCGAGCCGGGCCGGCGCGCGACCGATCCCCTCGAGCTCGAACCACTCGCGCGCCTGCGCGTCGGTGAAGACCTCGTCGTCGCCATGGCTCCAGCCGAGGCGGGCAAGGTAGTTGCGCATCCCCGCGGCGGGGTAGCCCATGCCCTGGTATTCCTCGAGGCCGACCGCGCCGTGGCGCTTCGACAGCTTCTTGCCGTCGGGGCCGTGGATCAGCGGGATATGGGCGAAGACCGGCACGTCCCAGCCCATGCCGCGGAACACCTGGATCTGGCGCGCGGCATTCGTCAGGTGGTCGTCGCCGCGGATCACATGGGTCACGCCCATGTCATGGTCGTCGACCACCACCGCATGCATGTAGGTGGGCGTGCCGTCCGAGCGCAGCAGGATCATGTCGTCCAGCGTCTCGTTCTTGAACGTCACGTCGCCCTGCACCTTGTCCTCGACCACCGTCACCCCCTCGCGCGGGGCCTTCAGGCGGATGACGTAGGGCGCATCGGGGTAAGTCGAGGGGTCGGCGTCGCGCCAGGGCGACAGGAACAGGGTCGAGCGGCCCTCGGCCCGGGCGGCCTCGCGGAAGGCCTCGATCTCTCCTTGCGTCGAGAAGCACTTGTAGGCGGCGCCGCGCGCCAGCATCTCGCGCGCGACCTCGGCATGGCGGTCCGAGCGCGAGAACTGGCGCACCACCTCGCCGTCCCAGTCGAGCCCCAGCCAGGTCAGGCCCTGCAGGATCGCGGCCTCGGCCTCGGGGGTCGAGCGTTCGCGGTCGGTGTCCTCGATGCGCAGCAGGAAGGTGCCGCCGTGGCCGCGGGCGAACAGCCAGTTGAACAGCGCCGTGCGGGCCCCGCCGATGTGCAGGTAGCCGGTGGGCGAGGGGGCGAAGCGGGTGACGATCTTCTGGGTCATCGGGCGGGACTCCGTCTGGCGGCGGCCCGGGGCCGGTTCGGGCGGCGGCGACCGGGCGGCGTTAACCGGACGGTAACCAATCCCTGACCCCATGGGCGCGAAGGCGTTTGGCGATCTCTTAGGCATCGGCGCGATGCGGCACAAGGGTTGCGGGCGCCTGCGGGTTCGGCGGTGTCGGGGCGCCTCGGGCGAGGGAGGAGCGCCGCGGCCGGTCGGGGGGCGTGGCGGGACGGGCGGCAGCCGTCCCGCCGCGTGCTTCCCGCACCGCAGGCCGGTCGGTCGGGAGGACGGGCCATGCAGCAGGGCGAGCCGGCCGGACCGGGCACGACGGGACGCAGCGGCGGGCGCCTGCTCGGGCGGGTTCGGTCCGTGGCGGGGGCTGTCGCCGCTGCCGCACCGGCCCGGCGTTTGCTTTGGGGCGACGTCTGTGCCTGGCTGGCGCGCCGGGCGGGTCCGGGGCCGCGCCAGCAGCTGGCCGAGGGGCTTGGCCGGATGCTGCCGCTGGCGCCCGTCTGCCTCGGCCTCGGGATCATGGGCTGGTTCGGCCTGCCGGACGACCCCGGCACGCTGACCGCCGCGGCGGTGGGCGCGGCCGGGGCCGCGGCGCTGGTGCTGGCGCGCGGCCTGCCCGAGGATCTGCGCCCCCTTGCACTGGCCGTGGCGCTGGCCGCCGCGGGCTTCCTGCTGGCCGCCGCCCGGACCGAGGCGGTGCGCGCTCCGGTGCTGGGCTTTCGCTATTACGGCCCGATAGAGGGGCGGGTGGTGAAGATCGACCGCAGCTGGTCGGACCGGTTGCGGGTGACGCTCGACCGGGTGCGGCTGAACGACCTGCGGCCCGAGCGGACGCCCGCGCAGGTGCGTCTTGCCCTGCATGCCGAGGCCGAGGCGTTCCTGCCCGAGCCCGGGATGATCCTGCGCCTGACCGGGCATCTGTCGCCGCCCGAGGGGCCGGTGGCGCCCGGCGCCTTCGACTTCCGCCGCCTCGCCTGGTTCGACGGCCTGGGCGCGCTGGGCTATACCCGCCGCCCGGTCGAGCTTCTGGGCCGCGATCCCGGCATGGGCATCGCCGCCCACCGGGCGCGGATCGCGCTGAGCCGGGCGATGCAGGCGCGGATCGAGGGGCAGGCGGGCGCCTTCGCCGCGGCGCTGATGACCGGCGACCGCTCGGGCATCGACGCGGCGACGAACGACGCGATGCGCGGCTCGAACCTGTCGCACATGATCTCGATCTCGGGGCTGCACATGGGGATGCTCGCGGGCTTCGTCTTCGCGCTGGTCCGCGGCGGGCTGGCGCTGGTGCCGCCGCTGGCGTTGCGGCTGCCGGCGAAGAAGATCGCGGCCGGCGTCGCGCTGGTGGCGACGACCTTCTACCTGTGGCTCGCCGGGCCCGAGCCCGCGACCGAGCGGTCCTGGATCATGGCCGCGGTGATGCTGACGGCGGTGCTGATCGACCGCCGCGCGGTGACGCTGCGCACCGTGGCGATCGCGGCGCTGATCCTGATGGTCGCCCGCCCCGAAAGCCTGGCCGAGCCCGGCTTCCAGATGAGCTTCGCAGCGACGGTGGCGCTGATCCTCGGCTGGCCGCTCTGGGCGCGGGTGCAGCCCTTCGTGCCGCGCCTGCTGCGCCCGGCCGTGGCGCTGGCGCTGTCCTCGCTGCTGGCGGGCGGCGCGACCGCGCCGATCGCCGCCGCGCATTTCAACCGGATCGCGGAATACGGCCTGCTCGCGAACATGCTGACGGTGCCGGTGATGGGGGCGGTGGTGATGCCGGCGGGGGTGATCGCGGCGATCCTTGGCCCCGTGGGGCTGGCGGGCCTGCCGCTCTGGGCGATGGGCTGGGGCTGCGCCTGGATCCTGTTCGTCGCCGACGGGGTCGCGGGGCTGCAGGGCGCCGTCAGCGCCGTCGCCGCCCCGCCTGCGGCCGTGCTGCCGCTCTTGGCGGTGGGCGCGGCCTGGGCGCTGGCCGCACGTGGCGCGCTCAGGGCGCCCGGGGTCGCGATGCTGGCGCTCGCCGCCGCGCTCTGGGCCGGGGCCGGGCGGCCGGCGCTGCTGGTCTCGCCCGGTGGCGGGCTGATCGGGATCATGGGCCCCGAGGGGCGGGCGATCTCGAAACCGAAGGGCGAGGGTTTCGCCGCCGACAGCTGGCTCGAGGATGACGGCGATCTCGCCGACCAGGCGACGGCCGCCGGGCGCCCGCGCGTTTCGGGCCCGGGCGTTTCGGGGCCGGCCTTCACGGGTCCGCCCGGCGCCCGGCGGACAGAGCTTGCGGGCGTGCCGGTCACGGTGCTGACCGGCAAGGCGGGCCTTGCCGCGCTGGAGGCCAGCTGCGCGGCCGGCGGCCTCGTCGTGCTGGCGGACGACCGCCCCGAGGGCTGGACGCCCGGCCCCTGCGACCTCTGGGACGCGCGGCGGCTGCGCTGGTCGGGGGCGCTGGCGGTCTCGGCGGGACGCGGCGGCCTGAGGATCGAAAGCGTGCGCGACCGCACCGGCTGGCGCGCCTGGACACGCTAGGCGGGCAGGGCGCTCGGCGGCCGGTTGCGCGGGGGCCTAAATCCGGGTCGCGCAGGACGGGATTCTGCTGTAGAAAGGGTCGGGCATACTGCGTTTCTCGGACCTGCACCTTCTGGCCAGCCTTCGATTCTCTGCTGTGCCGGGCGGCCGCATCCTGCGGGCCGCATCTTCGGAAGGAACTCTCGGATGGCCAATGGCACCGTGAAATGGTTCAACGCAACCAAAGGCTTCGGCTTCATCGCCCCGGAAAACGGCGGCAAGGACATCTTCGTCCACATCTCGGCGCTGGAACGCGCCGGCATCCGCTCGCTGCCCGACGGGCAGGCCGTGACCTTCGATCTCGAGAAGGATCGTCAGGGTCGCGAGTCGGCGACCAACCTCGCGCTGGCCTGAGCCGCGCCCGGTGACGACGGGCAGGGGCGGTCGCGACCGCCCGGCCCACTCCCTGTGTCTTCCCTCTGTGACGTCCTGACCATCTGCGCGGTCATTGCGCGGCCACCCGGCCTTGCGGGCGCCCCCTGCCGGCCCTAGGTTGCCCCGGCAATTTCGACGGGCCAGGAGAGGCGCATGGCGCAGCAACCCCGCAAGCTGTTCGAGGACGTGGGCGAGGGCCGCAAGGCCCCGGTCCCGCAGGGCGGCATGATCGACAGCCGCTCGGGCGGCGGCGCGCGCCGGTGGATCCGGGTCTGGCTCGCCGTGCTCTTCGCGCTGGTCGTGGTGATGATCGCCGTCGGCGGTGCCACCCGGCTGACCGACTCGGGGCTTTCGATCACCGAATGGAAGCCGGTCACCGGCGCGCTGCCCCCGACCTCGCAGGCGGACTGGCAGGCGGCCTATGACCTGTACCGCGACAGCCCGCAGTTCCGGCTGATGAACAGCCAGATGACGCTGGACGGCTTCAAGAGCATCTACTGGTGGGAATGGGGCCACCGGCAGCTGGGCCGCACCATCGGCCTCGTCTGGGCGCTCGGCTTCTTCGGCTTCCTCGCCGCCCGCAAGATCCCCGCGGGCTGGACGGGGCGGCTGTTCGGCCTTGGCATCCTTGGCGGGCTGCAGGGCGCGATCGGCTGGTGGATGGTCTCGTCGGGCCTCGTGGGCGAAATGACCTCGGTCGCCTCCTACCGCCTCGCGATCCACCTTGGCCTTGCCTTCGCGATCCTGGGCACCATCGCCTGGTACATGCTCTCGCTCGCCCGGCCCGAGGCCGCGCTGCTGCAGGCCCGCCGGTCGCGCGAGGGCAAGCTGTTCGGGATGACCACCGGGCTTCTGCACCTCGCGTTCCTGCAGATCCTGCTCGGCGCGCTGGTCGCGGGCATCGATGCGGGCCGTGCCTTCCCGACCTGGCCCTCGATGAACGGCGAGTTCTTCCCCTCGGACGCCTTCTACCTGCCGCAGCCCGACGGCTCGAACGCCGCCCTCTGGCGGGCCTTCTTCGAAAGCGCCGGCCTCACCCAGTTCATCCACCGCATGGTCGCCTACCTGCTGGTGATCTACGGGCTGGTGGTCTGGAACCGCGGCCGCAAGTCGCCGCATGCCCAGACCCGTGGCAGCTATCACGCGCTGGCGGTGATGCTTCTGGTGCAGGTCGCGCTCGGCATCGTCACCGCGGTTCATGCAGCCCCCCTGCCGCTGGGCCTTGCCCACCAGCTTGGCGCCGTGGTCCTCTTCACCCTGATCCTGCGCGCCCGTCACGCGGCGCAATACCCCCATGTCCAGTCGCTGAGGAGCGCCCGATGACCGCCTTCACCGAACTCATGGCCTTCCAGCGCGACACCGAGGCGCTGGCGCAGATCGCCGGCCGCCTCGGCTGGGATCAGGAAACCATGATGCCCCACGGCGCCGCCCTTCAGCGCGGCGACGAGATGGCGGCGATCGAGGCGGTGATCCATGCCCGCCGCACCGACCCCCGGCTGGGCGAGTGGCTCGCGAAGGCCGAGGCGCCCGATCCCGAGGGCGCGCGGATGCTCGAACTGACGACCCGCAGCTACACCCGCGCCCGCTGCATCCCCGAACGCCTCGCGGCCGAGCTTGCGCGGCTCACCTCGCTCTCGCACGGGATCTGGGCCGAGGCGCGGGCGCAGGGCGATGTCGCCCATTTCCTGCCGACCCTGCGCCAGGTCGTGGCGCTGCGGCGCGAACAGGCGCAGGCCTGGGCCGAGGGCACCGCGGCCACCACCGCCTATGACGCGCTGCTCGAGGAATACGAGCCCGAGACGACCGCCGCGGACATCGCCGCGATCTTCGACCGGATGCGCCCGCGGCTGGTCGCCCTGCGCGAGCGGATCCTTGGGTCCTCGGTGCGCCCGGCGAAACTGGGCGGCGAATTCGGCCATGACGGCCAGCTGCGGCTGGCGCGGAAGATGGCCGAGGCCTTCGGCTACGATTTCACCCGCGGCCGGCTCGACCTCGCGGTGCATCCGTTCTCGTCGGGCTCGGGCTCGGACGTGCGGATCACCACAAGGGTGATGGAAAGCGATCCTTTCAACTGTCTCTATTCGACGATCCACGAGGTCGGCCACGCGACCTATGAACAGAAGATCGCGCCCGCCTTCGCGCTGACGCCGCTCGGGCAGGGCGTGTCGATGGGCGTGCACGAAAGCCAGAGCCGGATCTACGAAAACCAGCTCGGACGTTCCGCCGCCTTCACCTCGTGGATCTTCGGGCAGATGCGGGCGGAATACGGCGATCTCAGCTGCGAAGACGCCCGGGCCTTCCACGCGGCGGTGAACCGGGTCGAGCCCGGCTTCATCCGCACCGAGGCCGACGAGGTGCATTACAACCTGCACATCATGATGCGCTTCGACCTCGAACGCGCGCTGATCGCGGGCGATCTCGACGTCGCGGACCTCGAAGAGGCCTGGAATGCCCGCTTCCTGAACGACTTCGGTGTGGCGGTCGACCGGCCGCAGCACGGGATGCTGCAGGATGTGCACTGGTCGGCGGGGCTTTTCGGCTACTTCCCGACCTACAGCCTCGGCAATGTCTACGCGGGCTGCCTGATGCAGGCCCTGCGCGCCGACCTGCCCGATCTCGACGCGAGCCTTGCCAAGGGCGACCCGTCGCCCGCCACCGACTGGCTGGCCGAGAAGGTGCAGCGCCACGGCGGCCTCCATGCCCCGCGCGCGGTGATCACCGCCGCCTGCGGCACGGCCCCCAGCGAGGGCCCGCTGCTCGACTACCTCGAAGCGAAGTTCGCCGAGATCTACGCCCTCTGAAACACGAAACGCCGCCCCGACAAGGGGGCGGCGTTTTCTCTTTCGCACTGGCTCAAATATCCCGGGGGGGGGAGGCCCGAAGGGCCCGGGGGGCAGCGCCCCCCGCCTTATCCTCTGCGGGCAGCGCCCCCCGCCTTGACCCCTGCAGGCAGCGCCCCCCCGCCCGTGACCTCAGCCGCTCAGAACCCCGGCAGCAGCGCGCCGAAGCCGCGTTCGCCGAAGGTGGCCTGCTGGCTCTGGCCGAAGCGGAACTTGGCGCCCAGGCCCACGAAGGCCTCGCTGTCGTCATAGCCGCCGACATCGGCGTTCAGCTGGCCTACCTCGCCGTAGAAGCTGACGCCCGGCAGCGAATAGCTCGCGTTCACCGCGATCCGCGTCGCCTCGGTATCATGCTCGAGATCCATGTAGTCGATCTTGCCGCCGATGGCGAAGGCCTGGTTCAGCGGCAGGTCGGCCTGGGCGCCGAAGACGTTGCCGCGCATGTCGCCCTCGAAGGCGCGCGAGGCATAGCCCTGCAGCTTCAGCCCGTTGTAGAGCGTGGTCGAGGCCTCGAGGCCCAGATGCTCGGCATCGACATCGCCCAGCCGCTCGGCCTGGTAGAAGGCGCCGACCGCGGCATCGGGGGTCAGGAAGGTGTAGGCGTGCAGGCCGGCGGCCTTGGCCGTGTCATCCGCGAAGTCGAGGTTGCGCAGCGCGAGGTCGCCCTGCAGGCCGAAGTTCGGGCCCAGCTGGAAGTCGAACTGGCCCGAGGCGCCGTATTTCGCGAAGTCGTTGTCGTCGGTGAAGGTCGAATAGGACAGGTCGACCGTTCCGCCCTTGAATTCCGCATGGGCGGCGCCGGCGAAGACAAGGGTTGCCGCGGCAAGGGCCGCGGCGCGCGCGCATTTCATGGACTGCTCCTTCGTTTGGACCGGGTTCGACTCGCCCGTTTCTTGTGGTCCACTTTGCCTCAACCACGATCACTGGGACAGCGGAACCGGTCACGATCGGCAGGCCTCCGCCTTTCGTGACCGGCCCGTGAGCGTGGTCCCGCAAGTGTACCTGCTCTACGCGTCCGGACCGTCTGCGGTTCCCGGCGCCTCGCCGGTCTCTGCACCGAAGTCGGCCTCGTCCTCGGCCTGCTCGGCGATCCGCGCGACCGAGACCACTTCCTCGCCCGCCGCGGTGTCGAAGACCTTGACCCCCCCGGCCGAGCGCGAGCGGAACGAGATCCCCTCGACCGGCACCCGGATCGACTGCCCGGTCGAGGTCGCGAGCATCACCTGATCGCCCATCTCGAGCGGGAACGAGGCGACCAGCGGCCCGCCGCGCATCGCGGCATCCATCGCCCGGATCCCCTGACCGCCGCGGCCGCGCACGATGTAGTCGTGGCTCGACGACAGCTTGCCCGCGCCCTTGGCGGTGATGGTCAGGATCAGGTCCTCGGCCGCCGACATCTGCGCATAGCGTTCGGGCGACAGCTGGCCCTCGGCGACGCCTTCGTCCTCGTCATCCGCGGCCTCGTCCTCGGTCACGCCGGCCATCAGGCGGCGCTGCTTCAGGTAGGCGACCCGCTCTTCGGGGCTCGCCTCGAAGTGGCGGATCACCGACATCGACACGACCTTGTCCTCGCCGTTCAGGCGGATGCCGCGCACGCCGGTCGAGTCGCGGCCCTTGAAGATCCGCACCTCGGGCACCGGGAAGCGGATCGCGCGGCCATTCGAGGTGACCAGCATCACGTCGTCGTTCTCGTCGCAGATGCGCACGTTCACGAGGCTGACGCCTTCCGGGACTTTCATCGCGATCTTGCCGTTGCGCATGACATTGGCGAAGTCCGACAGCGCGTTGCGGCGCACGTCGCCGTCCGAGGTGGCGAAGAAGACCTGCAGGTTCTCCCATTCCTCCTTCGGCTCGTCGATGGCCAGCAGGGCCGCGACGGTGATTCCGGTCTGGATCGGCAGCAGGTTGACCAGCGCCTTGCCGCGCGTGGTGCGCGCGCCGAGCGGCAGCCGCCAGCACTTCAGCGAATAGACCATGCCGTCGGTGGTGAAGAACAGCAGTTGCGTGTGGGTGTTCGCGACGAACAGCGTGGTGACCACGTCGTCGTCCTTGGTCGACATCGAGGCCAGCCCCTTGCCGCCCCGGCGCTGGCTGCGGAATTCCGACAGCGGGGTGCGCTTGATGTAGCCGCCCGAGGTGATGGTCACGACCATGTCCTCGCGCTCGATCAGGTCCTCGTCGTCCAGATCGCCCGCCCAGTCGACGATCTCGGTCCGGCGCGGCACGGCGAAGGCGGCGCGCACCTCGGTCAGCTCGTTCGAGATGATCGCCATGATCCGCTCGCGCGAGGACAGGATGTCGAGATAGTCGCGGATCTTCGCGGCCAGCTCCTGCAGCTCGTCGGTGATCTCGGCGACGCCCATCGCGGTGAGGCGCTGCAGGCGCAGGTCGAGGATCGCGCGGGCCTGGATTTCCGACAGGTTGTAGGTGCCGTCGTCGTTGACCTTGTGGGTCGGGTCGTCGATCAGCTTGATGTATTCGACGATGTCATGCGCCGGCCAGCGCCGGGTCATCAGCTTTTCGCGGGCTTCGGCGGCATCGGCAGAGGCGCGGATGGTGCGCACCACCTCGTCGACGTTCGACACCGCGACCGCCAGACCGCACAGGATGTGGCTGCGCTCGCGCGCCTTGCGCAGCTCGAACGCGGTGCGGCGGGCGACGACCTCTTCGCGGAAGGTGACAAAATGCGACAGGAAATCGCGCAGCGTCAGCTGTTCCGGGCGGCCGCCGTTCAGAGCCAGCATGTTGCAGCCGAACGAGGTCTGCATCGGCGTGAAGCGCCACAGCTGGTTCAGCACCACGTCGGGCGTCGCGTCGCGCTTCAGCTCGATCACGACCCGCACGCCGAAGCGGGTGGATTCGTCCTGAACGTGGGCGATGCCTTCCAGCTTCTTGTCGCGGACCAGTTCCGCGATCTTCTCGATCATCGAGGCCTTGTTGACCTGATAGGGGATCTCGTCGACGACGATCGCGTAGCGGTCCTTGCGGATCTCTTCGACGCGGGTCTTCGCGCGCACGATGACAGAGCCGCGGCCTTCCAGATAGGCCTTGCGGGCGCCGCCGCGGCCCATGATTTGCCCGCCGGTGGGGAAGTCGGGCGCCGGCACGATCTCCATCAGCGCTTCCGACGAGATGTCGGGATTGGCGATCAGCGCCAGCGTCGCATCGACGACCTCGCCAAGGTTGTGCGGCGGGATGTTGGTGGCCATGCCGACGGCGATGCCGCCCGCGCCGTTGACCAGCATGTTCGGGAACCGCGCCGGAAGGACGGTCGGTTCCTTGTCCTTGCCGTCATAGTTGTCCTGGAAGTCGACGGTGTCCTTCTCGATGTCGTCGAGCAGGCCCTGCGCCGCCTTGGCCATCCGCACCTCGGTATAGCGCATGGCGGCCGCGTTATCGCCGTCCATCGAGCCGAAGTTGCCCTGGCCGTCCAGAAGCGGCAGCGACATCGAGAAGTCCTGCGCCATCCGCACCAGTGCATCGTAGATCGAGGCGTCGCCATGCGGGTGGTACTTGCCCATCGTGTCGCCGACGGGCCGCGCCGACTTGCGATAGGCCTTGTCATGGGTGTTGCCGGTTTCATGCATCGCGAACAGGATGCGCCGGTGCACCGGCTTCAGCCCGTCGCGCAGGTCCGGAATCGCGCGGCTGACGATCACCGACATCGCATAGTCGAGATAGGCGGTCCGCATCTCTCCCGAGATCGAGACCTGCGGGCCGTCATGCGCCATGCGGAACGGCTTTTCGTCCATGTTTTCGGGGAGTTCCGGATCGTCGCTCAAGTTGCCTGTCCGCCTTGCCGGTCGTGTCAATATCTAGTCGCGCGGGACTATAGACCATCCCATCCCTAGGGTGCAATGCCGGGGGGCAGGGAAGTTCGGCAGCCACCGGGTGAGAGTGACAACATACTGTTTTCGTTGAAAAGTTACGAGTTTGTGACAGCATCGTATCCGGGGGGACAGCAAAGGAGTCGCCATGGACAGGACCGGGACCGGCCAGACAGGGCCGAGCGAGACCGAACTGATGCTGAAGGGCTACGGGCTGACGGTGGCCGAGATCTTCTATCGCATGCCCGATCACCGCCACGTGCTGAACAGCTACATCTGGCAGGACTACGACCTTGCCCCCGATCATCCCCGGCTGTTCGGCTTCATCGAATTCTGGCAGCGCGAGATCGAGGGGCCGCTGCACTCGGTCCGCTTCTCGCATCGCAAGCTGATCGGCCCCGGGGAATGGCGCAACGTGGTGGGGGAATTCCACCTGCACTGAAGCCCGCGCCCGCCGCGGCGTGTCAGGATAGCGACAGGTCGCCGCCGCACCGCCGGGCAGGCTTTCCCTTCGCCGGATTTCGTGATGAACTGCGCACGTTGTAGTTGTTACGAGTGTCGGGAGGGTTCCATGGAGGACGCATCCGTGCGTCTGGTGGTCTGGGCTTTGCTCGGGCTTCACCTTGCAGTCATCGCAAGTTTCGTCTGGCTGAACGCGCGCCGTTTGTGGTGGCGCAACAGCCTTGCCGCGCTCTGGCGCCGGCCTCGCGGGCACCTGATCGCCCGCGTCGCCCCCGATGGCACCAGCGTCTTCGCCGTGCTGCCCGCACGCTCGTCCCGGCGCGGGGCGGCGCTGGTCGTGGCCGGGGGCGCGATGGTCCTGACCGGATTCGCGGCGGGCTCGGCCCCGGCCTTCCTCGCGGCGCTGGTCCCGACCGGGGTCGGGCTGCTTGCGCTCGGGGCCGGCGGGCGGCACCGGGCCCCGGCCCGGATCGAGATCACCGCCGAGGGCCTGCGCGCCGGTGCCGTGGCGCTGCCCCTGCAGCGGATCATCTCGTTCGGTGCCGACCGCAGCGCGGGCCTGCCGCTGGCGCTGCCGGTGCTGGCCCCGGGCCCGCTGCGCCCCGGCGAGGTGGCGGAGGGCCTGCGCCAGCCGCCACGGCTGCGCACGGCACTGTTCGACCGTTCGCATCTGGTGACGGTGCTCTCGGCCTCGGGCGGGCGCAGCGTGATCGCGGGCGGGATCGACCGGGCGACGGCGGCGGCGCTGGTTGACGAGCTGGACCGCGCGCTGCGTCAGCTCAGGCGCTAGCGCGGCGGAAGGCCAGGATCCAGAGCACCGCGAGCAGCAGCGAGAAGAGCGCGTTCCAGCTGGCCATCGACAGGCCTGCCAGCTGCCAGGCGACCTCGTCGCAGCGGATCAGCGGGGCGCCGTCGATCTGCGCCATCAGGTCCTGCACCGACAGGCCGCTGATCCCGCCCGAGGTGCAGGTGGTGGGGCCTTCCCACCAGCCGCGCTCGACCCCGGTGTGGAACAGGCCGAGGCCCGCGGTGGTCAGCGCCGCCAGCGCTCCCAGCGCCATGATCCAGCGCGAGGGCACGACCAGCAGCACGATTCCCAGCCCGGCCGCCACGAAATGTGGATAGCGCTGCAGCCAGCACAGGTGGCAGGGCGGATAGCCCGCCAGCTGGAACCCGAAGGCCCCCGCCAGCAGCAGGGCCGAGCCGAGGGCGGCGAGCAGGGCGGGTGTGCGGGCGGATCCGGTCATGTCGGGCCTCGGTCAGAGCAGGCGGACGGCGGCGACGCCGGCCACCAGAAGCAGGCAGAAGACGGTGAACACCAGGCCCAGCCGGCGCTCGATGAAGTCGCGCATCGGCGGGCCCCATTTCCAGAGCAGCGCCGCGACCACGAAGAACCGCAGCGCCCGCGCCAGGATCGAGACCAGCACGAACAGCACGATGTTCAGCCCGGTCGCGCCCGAGAAGATGGTGATCACCTTGTAGGGGAAGGGCGTGACCCCGGCGATCAGCACCGCCCAGAAGCCCAGCGCGTTGAACTGCGCCGCGAGGCTGTCGAAATCGCCGCCCTTGCCGTAGAACTCCAGCACCGGCCGCCCGATCGCGTCCATCAGCCCCCAGCCGATGAGATAGCCGAAGAGCCCGCCCAGAACCGAGGCGACGGTCGAGATCGCCGCGATGACGAAGGCGCGGTCGCGGCGCGCGATCACCATCGGGATCAGCAGCAGGTCCGGCGGCAGCGGGAAGAACGAGCTTTCGGCGAAGGCGACGCCAGCGAGCGCGGTGTTGGCATGACGGGTGCCGGCAAGGCGCATCGTCCAGTCGTAGAGGCGTCGGATCATGGGGGTCCCGCGGGAAGGTCGCGGCCCGACAATGCCGCCCTGCGGCGGGATCGGCAAGGGCGCAGGGCCGCGGGCCCGCGCCTCGGACCCGGCCCGGCAGCACCGCGGCAGCGCCCCGGCACCCGGCCGCGCCTCAATCCAGATAGGATTTTCGATCCGCCGGAACCAGTGGCGCGGCTCGCGACTTTCTGGCTCAACTGTCCGTGAGCATGTCGTGCGACGGGCCAGGTGAAAGACGGGTCGGGTGGAAGACGTGCCGGGTGGAACGGGTGGAGAGCGGGTCATGAGATGGCAGGGCCGGCGCGGCAGCGCCAATATCGAGGATCGTCGCGGGCAGGGCGCAAGGATCGGCCGCGGCGGCGTGCAGGTCGGGGGCTTCGGCCTGCTGGCCATCGTGCTGATCGGCTGGTTCCTCGGGGTCGACGTCACGCCGATCCTGAACGGCGCCGGCGGCGGCCAGATCGTCCAGACCGACGGCGGCGCCCCGCGCGAGCTGTCGGACGCCGAAAAGCAGGCGGGCGAGTTCGTCTCGGTCACGCTGGCCGACACCGAAGAGGTCTGGACCGACATCTTCCAGCGCAACGGCATGACCTACACGCCCGCGACGCTGGTGCTGTTCAGCCAGGTCACGCCCTCGGCCTGCGGCAACGCCTCGGGCGCGACCGGGCCGTTCTACTGCCCGATCGACGGCAAGGTCTATCTCGACACCGCCTTCTTCGCGACCATGCAGCGCGAGCTTGGCGCCGGGGGCGATTTCGCCTTCGCCTATGTCGTGGCCCACGAGGTCGCGCACCATGTGCAGGACGAGCTGGGCATCCTCAAGAAGTCGATGGACGCGCGCCAGCGCAGCAGTGCCGAGGATTCGAACCGGATCTCGGTGATGACCGAGCTGCAGGCCGATTGCCTGTCCGGGGTCTGGGCCAAGGCCGCGGAAGGCAAGTTCGGCTCGCTCGACCGCGGCGACATCGCCGAGGCGCTGAACGCCGCCGAGAAGATCGGCGACGACACGCTGATGCGCAACGCCGGACGGGTGCCGATGCCGGAAAGCTTCACGCATGGCACCTCCGAGCAGCGCCAGCACTGGTTCGCCCAGGGCTATGACAGCGGCGACATGAACAGCTGCGACACCTTCTCGGCCCGCGACCTGTGACGGGCGGGCTGTGACGGGCGACCGCTCGGCGCCGCGACACGCGCGGCGCTGGACAGCCGCGCGCGCCCCGGCTAGACGGAAGGCCGGGGCCCGAGTGGCGGAATGGTAGACGCAGCGGATTCAAAATCCGCCACCGCAAGGTATGTCGGTTCGAGTCCGACCTCGGGTACCAAAGGCTCCGAATTGCTGTTGCCGATCAACAGTCGGGTGTCCCATGATTTCGGGACATGGGGCACATGGGCTGCTACACCATCCGTCCGAGTCACGTCTGCAGTCGGTTGGCTGCAGAAAAATGGTGCGCGCGGTTGGCCTGTCTTCTCAGTCGCGAGGATCCATTCTCTGGCTTCGCGGCGGCTGCAGACGGTCGGGCTAGGACCCGCGACAGGCGGCTGCGCGAAGGAAGCGGACGGAGGCCCTCCGGCAAGCCCGCTCCCGGCGCTCGGTAGTTCCGGCCCAGAGCTGACAATCAGCCTAGTTCTATACTGAGAGGCGATTACCTCGGAAGCAGTCGTTCGAAAGCGAGCGCAGCATTTCCTGCGATAGACCGCGAAGGTTAGGGCCGGGGCCGGATACCTATGGTCTGCCCCCTGAAAAGTGGTCCTCCCTGAAGTAGGCTTTCAAGCCAGATGGAGGACGGAATATGGGACAGAAGAAGCACAAGCCGGAAGAGATTGTCG